>NZ_PYIX02000020.1 GCF_003024515.2 Acinetobacter sichuanensis | reverse complement strand
GGAGATCATTTGCTTACATCAACAGAGGTTTGTGAGCTGTTGAAAATCGGTACACGAACTCTTAAACGATGGATTGGACCAAATCACAGACATTATACTGGCGTGGATTTTCCACAGCCAGTCATTAGATCCAAAGGCGGTGCATCACACAAATTTTCGGAATCTGAAATCACAAAATGGATACAAGAGTGCAGGCAACATTCAACTACTGTATCTCACTCTTAAGTACATGAAGCCTATCAATCCATTTTTGATAAGCTTCTTTTTGCTCATCTAGATAATCATAATAATCATAAGTGCCTTGAATTGATGGTAATACATGCCCCACCATAATTTCTGCAATATCACGTGTTGTCATGGAGCTAAAGTTGGTTCGAGCTGTACGGCGCAAATCGTGCATTGACCAATGTTTCATTGTAAGCTCTTTGTTTCTCCCCACCCAAAGCATTAAATTTTTTGGAAAATGTAAAGCAAATTGAGGGCTTGGGATTTCATTGTCTTTTGCTAAAATAAAATGATTGGTTTTATTGAAAGCAAAAGCTTGTTTGATTAATTTTTCAGTGTACGGCAGGATTGGTCTAATAATATCACGACCTGTTTTCTTTCCAATTTTATTGTGCTCAACAGGTACGGTCCATATCATTTTTTCAAAATCAAAATCTGTTTTTTTGGCTCTCCTTAGCTCACCATTTCGACATCCGTAAATTAGACACAGCTCAACAAAAATTTTATTTTTAAGAGTCATGGTTGAGTCGCGAAGTGCTTCCAGAATAACTTTTAACTCAGAATCATTTAAAACTCTCGAGGTTTTTTGTTTTTCAATCCCTAGGTCTGATTTTGCATATAGATCAACTAAGACGTTTTTATCGAGGTGTTGTCTTTTAACTGCCCACTTCAACATTTGCTTTGAGATACTTAAAATACGCCCTGCTACAGATGGTTTTGTTTTTGCAAGCGGTTCAATTATCACCAACCAGTCATGCAGGCTCATTCTATTCACTGGTGCCTTAGCCTTACTTGGGAAGACATAAATCTCAAATGTTCTTCGAATCTCATGGGATTGTTTTATTTTTGGTTCATAATATTCAGTAAACCATAAATCAAAAAGCTCTATTAGTGTTTTTTCTGAGTTATATTTTTCTTGTTCAAGCATAACTTCTTTTTTGGGATTTTTACCCTCATCAAGCATCAATCTGAATTCTTGCGCCTTTGCTCTAGCATCTTTTAATGAGATATGGGGGTATGTACCTATATCCAATCTTTGCCCCTTGCCAGCTATTCTATATCTCAATTGAAAAACAATTTTTCCTCTCATTGAGACTCTAACACTCATACTATCTCGATCGGAAAATTCCTCAACCCTTTCTCTTGGCTTGCTATTATTTGTCTTGAGCCACGCTTCAGTTAATGCCATAATCTCTCCATGTACACAAAATTCACTACAATCTATTTAAAACATTAAATATGTACACTATTATGTACATATATTTGGTGGCTTAGTATAAGTATTTGTGGCATAGTTTGGCAAAGACAAACCGTATAAATAATTGATAACAACAATCTATATGTACCGTTTTGGCATAGATGGGCATAGTGTGACACTATAACTATGATTTGCCCAATCAACCAAAGGCTGAATACGATCTGCGCGAATATCTCGATTATAGCCATTAAACTCCGCAGTACCTGCGATACGCAAACGATTTTTACCTAAGCGTGAAGTTACAATTTTTGCACTTTCATCTAATAAACTGACCCATGGCGCACCTTTTTGGCTATCTTCATCTTCAAGTTGCACTGTAATCGAATACCCTTTAACAGGATAAATATTCACTCGATCACCCATTTTTTCTGCTAATTGATAACTTCCCACCCCACCACAAATGACAATGGCATCCGCAGAAATTTGAGCTAAAGCCGTATAATCTTGTTGCATATTGACTGCACTTGGATGGTACTGAATATGAATACCTTGTAAATTGCGTTCTATATGTGCAACTTCCATTCCAAACAAATATTTTACGCCATATCGTTCTGAAGCTTTGGCTAAGCCCATCGTAAACTTATGAATATCACCTGTTGCATCTTTAGGACAATAAAAACCACCATAATAATTGCCTGTTAAACTCGGCTCAATTTGAGTAATTTCCTCAGGAGTAATTGCATGGCGCTCTAAACCACCTGCACACAATAAATCGTTGACTGAGGTTGCAACCTTATAATCAGCTTCATTATGATAAAAATGTAAAATTCCACGTTTTTCTAAGTCAAACTGAATTTTTTCTTGTTCTGCAATTTCAAATAAACGTGCTCTTGCCAACAAGGCTAAACGTACTGTTTCTTTGGTATTGGCTTGATAATGTTTAATATTTCCTAAAAACTCCATTAGCCAGCTATATTTATGCAAACTAAAAGAAGGATTTAATAATAAAGGTGCATTTTTTTTAGACATCCACTTTATACCCTTGAGTACTGTGGCTTTTTGATTCCAAACTTCTGCATTACAAGCAGATAATTGTCCACCATTGGCAAAAGAAGTATCCATTGCAGGAAAAAGATGTCTGTCTATAACAGTGACAGCATAACCAAGTTGGGCTAATTCATAAGCTGTTGTTACACCTGTGATTCCCGCACCAATTACAACAATATGACGCATGTGCATACTCCTTTGAAATACAAAATTTCATGTATGCCCCATCTGTCATTGGTACCTGAGAGCTTCGGATACAAATACACACCTATGTATTTTTTCCATCCCCTTCGGTGAGTCACCTAAATGACTACTCTCCAGATCTTGTTTATTATTACAGTCCTTTTGCCTGAGAGTTTCCGGGGTCGTTGCTCCTTCGGCGTGTCTACAGAAGACATCTCTCCTGCAATAATATTTATTATTGTGTAGCAATCACTATGCCATTATCTATAAAAAACTCAAGTCACCTTTTATAAATATTTTAAAAATGGCAGATTAAACAAGCCTAAATTCAATAAGCCAAAACAATCATCTATCTATTTTAAGCAATGATTGTTTTGACTATTGTTTTGACTAAAAAAATACAAGCGGTCTTTATAAGAATTTATTCAATAAATAATAATGCCAAGCGTACTTGGTCATATCCCATACGAGGACTACTTAGCTCGACTATAGGACGCAACTTTATGTTGCCATCTTCACTAAAATGACTTGGATCTTGTCTTTTTTGCAGTTTTTTATAAATTTTCCGAACTTGCTCTAGTACATTTTCATCTGGGCTTGCCACTGAAATATCTAAACCTTGTTCACGATGTAGTTTGGCTAAATGGTTAATAATCGTTGCAGGGGTCAAACCACGTTCTTGTGCAATATCTTGAATGTCATAACCATTTTCAAATAATTCACGTGTTTCATCTAAAGTTGCTGTGGCATAGCTGGTTTTGCCATTATTTTTTGCCAGCTTTTTCTCATTGCGTTGAATTTCAGTTGCATTTAAAGTCCCTCCACAATGACGAATAAATGCATTGTGTTGTACTGTTAAGTCCGTTTCTGCAAAATTCTGTTCGGCTTCCGTTGATAACTCCTGAAAACGTCGATCTGCTTTAATGGCTAAACTGTCTAACTCTAAAGCTTGCTCATTAAAACCAAGTAAACGTAATCCATCTATAGATTTTAAACGTGAAAGTGCGACATAGCCTTGTCCTTTTTCAAAGGTATGTGTGAGATTAATCTCCGCTGCTTCTAGTGTCATGCCTTGTGATTTATGGATCGTGATCGCCCAAGCCAAACGCAAAGGTACTTGTTGTAAACTCGCAATGGTTTTACCTGCATCATTATCCACTGACCATGTTTCAGGCTCTACTAATAATGTTGTTCCGTCATTGAGTTTAACTTTTGGCAAAATGCCTAATTCATCATCTTCTTCAAAACCAATCACTTCACCCAGACTGCCGTTAATATAGCCCATATCAAAATTGTTTTTTACAAACATCACTTTGGCATGTTTTTTTAGCGTTAACTCATCAGGCGCACGTACTGAAGACTTTAAGGTTTCAATGAGTTTTTCATTGCCATCTGTGACAGCAACAAACTGATGTTCTTTACCTGAAATTTCATTTAAATGTTTAAAATTAAGACTATCGACATCCATATTATGTGTATATAAACGGGTATAAGTATCGCCAATATCTTGATTTTTTGTCGCTTGTAAAGCCTGAATATGCTGTGCTTGAATACTCTGCGCTCGAATCGCATTTAAAATATCATTTAATGCAGAATCATCTTGGCGATGTTGCTCCGTTAAATAACACACACGAAACTTCGCCTCAACCCAAGCATTTGACATAAAACAGAATTTATCTCGATTTTTTTCATCATTTTTGCCTACAGGCGGTAACTGGAAAAAATCTCCAGCAGCAATCACTTGAATACCCCCAAAAGCTTCATCGGATTCTTTAAAGTATTTTAGAACTTGATTGACTAAATTGAGTTGCTTTGCATGCAACATCGAAATCTCATCAATAATCAAAACTTGGGCATTTTCTAAATGTTCTTTTAAGTATTTACGTTCTTTCATCCGCTTTAAATCATCGTCTGAAAGTATGTCTTTAATTCCAATCCCTGCCCATGTATGGATTGTCATTCCATTCATATGCGTTGCTGCAATGCCTGTAGATGCGGTGATCGCTACAGGAACTTTTCGCACTTTTAAATAGTTGATGTATTGATTTAAAGTATAGGTCTTTCCTGCACCTGCGGAACCTGTCAAAAAGACATTTTCACCTGTTTTCATTAATTTAAGTGCAGTTTCTTGTTTCATAACAACCTAGACCTTATCAGACTGCTATAGCCTAACGATTTTTGCCATAAATGTTAAGTTTTTAAGCGAAAATCCGTGCATCTGCTGCTTTTTTACGAAGTGTTAAATTAAATTCTGCAATAAATGCGTAGACTTTATTTAAACATGCTTCATCTGCGGCACGATTACTCGGATATTTCAACTGATCAAATTGTAACTGCCCATTTTGATACAAACAGCCTAAAGTTAAACATTGTTCAGGATTTTGTTCTGCATAGACATGAAATGCGACATATTCATAAACGGACATACGCTCTGCATAAACATGCGCTAAGCAATGTTTATAATCTACAGATTCTTGAATGACACGTTGTAACTGATGTAATTCTTCAAAATACCATTCTTCAAAATAAATGACAGCTTCAGGTGACAACCGCTCCCATTCTTCAATATTTACTTTATATTTCAAATGACTTAATGCCACATCAAACTCAAGCTGCTGATGCCATTCATAAGCATGTTGAAACAAACCTTGCCAAGTCATATTTTTATTCAAGACTTTCTGTTGGGAAAAATGTTCAAGCAAATAATCCGCAACATAAGAATCAAAAATACTCATACTGCGATTTTGATGTGGTATATAATGTTTAAAATGTTGTCTAAAATCCGACACACTGATCTGATATTGTTTTAAAGTTTTAAAAAAATCATCGTGTTGTTGCGCTGAAGGTTCAATAAATTCATATAACTCGGATGGAATGTTCTGCACAGTTTGATGCAAAAAAATCATATAAGCTTGCATTGCCCGACTGAGTTTTAAATAACTTTGTTTAATGATTTTTGGATTTTTCTGCGACAAAATATGCAGTAATGCGAGCCATTCTTCAATATATAACATCGAAGAACTGATCACCATTTTTTGTTCTAAATGTTCAGTATGACCATTTAAACGATACTGTGTATTTTCTGCTTGTAAAAACCAGTGTTGTTGTATGGCGAGCGCATGACAATCTGCCAATAACAAACGCGCTGCAATATTGTGAAAATATTTTAAAGTCATTAAAATGACATGAGGATGCACATAGCTACAATCGACTAAACTTAATGCCGTGATTGCGACACGCAAATTTGGGCTTTGAATCGATTGGCTGATCCATAAATTGAGTTCAAAGCTTTGTTTAAACAGCCAATTTACAGTTTTTGTTTGATAAAAAACAGGACGGCGAGCCAATAATGACTCATCCCAATACACACTTTTTGCATCTAAAAATTGTTTTTTATCTAATAAATTTTGATATTGCCAATAGCCACGATGCATGAGTTTTGCAAAAGGTAACATGTGTGGTTTTTCTTGAGCATGTTGCATCAACAAGGAAAAATCTGTTTTCTTATTGAGAAGATCAACCAAATGAAATTGTTCTGGATAAAAACATCGTACTAAATCATAAATGGCTTTTGGCATAAACCACTGTGCTGAAAAGCAAAATTTTTCATAATGTGGAATTAAAGCTTGTACCGAAATAAGCTGTTCACCTTGGACTGAATTTGCCAAACATAAATGCTTTAAATTCAATTCCACTTCTAATGGGATCGTCTGTCCAATCTCCACAAATTTTGTTAAATAAGCCTGATCATAATAGTTTTGTTGCATCAATAAATGATCTATAGCGTGTGCATCTTGCTGTGAAATTGTATATAAAAATTGTTCAATCCGATTTTCTGCATCTACCCATTCAAATATCTGTTCGATTAAAGTTTGACGTAAAAGTTGTACATTGGTTTTAACAGTTGTGGGATGTTGAGCAACCTGATGACCTGTAAAAAATAGAATGTGTTGTAAAATAAATTGGGAAATTTTTTCAAAGGAAAGTTCTTTATTGGGTTTATTCAACCTTATAAGAACTTCTTCATCAAATTCAATCACAAACAGACCGTTCGCGATTGAGATGTGTTGCGGTGAATGACAAATTTGCAGCATATTTTCCGCATTAATATCCTGTAAATATGCCCATTGATCTTGAAATACTTGCATCAATGCAGGGGCAATATTCAATAAACTTTGTGCTGTCCATTGATGAGGATGCATCTTTTCTTGATCTTCTGATGGCAACATCGCTAACGTCTCATTCAGGTGGGTAAATATACTTCGTCATATCGATATACGTATCAGCTTTTCATTATACCCTATCTAATGACATCTCCATTTTTTGCCATATATTTTTTAGTTACATCCATTCTGCTAAAACTCAATATATTTAAAAGTCTTTATTTTTCTTCATTTTTTATTTGGTAGGTTTTAGGTAGGTATTAAAAATAAGGAACAGCACGGATACTCAATCTCAAGGTGATCATCACCTTTCGGATGATTAATAACAAATATGGTAGAAGGAATCGCACCATGGCTTTTAAAAATATTGCAGATCAAACTAACGGTTTTTATATTCCTTGTGTTTCACTTTTCGGACCAGGCTGTGCCAAAGAAGTTGGCGTTAAAGCACAAAATTTAGGTGCAAAAAAAGCACTGATTGTAACCGATGCAGGTCTTTTCAAATTTGGTGTCGCAGATCTTATTGTTGAATACTTGAAAGAAGCTGGCGTAGATAGTCATGTGTTCCCTGGCGCTGAACCAAACCCAACAGACATTAACGTACATAATGGCGTTAATGAATATAACGATAATGGTTGTGACTTTATTGTTTCTTTAGGTGGTGGTTCATCACACGACTGCGCAAAAGGTATCGGTTTAGTGACAGCAGGCGGTGGTCATATCCGTGACTATGAAGGGATTGATCAAAGTAAAGTTCCAATGACACCTTTGGTTGCGATTAACACAACCGCAGGTACAGCATCGGAAATGACACGTTTCTGTATCATTACCAATACTGATACACATGTCAAAATGGCAATTGTTGATTGGCGTTGTACACCATTAGTTGCAATTGATGATCCTAAACTGATGATTGCTAAACCTGCGGCTTTAACTGC
Source organism: Acinetobacter sichuanensis (assembly GCF_003024515.2). Taxonomy (GTDB): domain Bacteria; phylum Pseudomonadota; class Gammaproteobacteria; order Pseudomonadales; family Moraxellaceae; genus Acinetobacter; species Acinetobacter sichuanensis. The sequence continues at coordinate 72,471 of NZ_PYIX02000020.1, read as the reverse complement.
TGCAACAGGTATGGATGCACTTACACATGCAGTTGAAGCTTATGTTTCAACAGCAGCAAACCCAATCACAGATGCTTGTGCAGAAAAAGCAATTAGCATGATCAGTGAATGGCTCAGCCCTGCGGTTGCCAATGGCGAAAATATTGAAGCACGTGATGCAATGGCATATGCACAATATTTAGCGGGTATGGCATTTAACAATGCATCACTCGGTTATGTACATGCGATGGCACACCAACTCGGTGGTTTCTATAACCTTCCGCACGGTGTATGTAATGCGATTTTATTACCACATGTTTGCGAGTTCAACTTAATTTCATGCCCAGATCGTTATGCAAAAATTGCGCAGCTTATGGGTGTAAATACACACGGCTTAACCGTAACTGAAGCAGCTCAAGCAGCCATTGATGCCATTCGTAAATTATCAGCATCTATTGGTATTCCGTCTGGTTTAGCTGAACTTGGCGTAAAAGCTGAAGATCATGTCGTGATGACATCAAATGCGCAAAAAGATGCGTGTATGCTTACTAACCCACGTAAAGCGACTGATGCTCAAGTGGTTGCGATTTTTGAAGCAGCGATGTAAGTTCTCTCCCATTTATACGGCTGTTTAACTACCTTTGGAATATCACTTCGGTGATATTCCTTTTTTTATGAAGTTCATAAAATCAAATACGATAAACACTGATTAAATATTGACAATTTGTATTGCCTAAATAAGAATCAAAGCACACTTACAATAATTTGGTTAGATTCGCCATGAAAACAATTCTCATCACGGGTGCTAATACAGGGATTGGTTTAGCAACAGCAACTGAATTCGTGAAAGATGGTCATCATGTTATCCTTGCTTGTCGAAATCTAGAAAAAGCTCAGCATGCACAGCAAGGCTTAGCTGCTCTCGGAAGAGGAAAAGTTGAAGTAATTCAGCTAGATCTCAATAGTTTAGATAATGTCAATCAAACCGCAAATCAGCTTATTGAAAACTTAGATAAAATAGATGTACTCATCAATAATGCAGGGATGATGACCCCAAACCTTGAAGCGACTACAGATGGTTTTGAAAAGCAATTTGGTGTGAATTATTTAGCACATTTTTTATGGACTTTAAAACTACTGCCACTTGTTCAAAATGCTGAGAAAGGTCGTATTATCCATTTAGCCTCAATGATGCATTTGCTGGGTTCAATCCAAGCCAAAAACTTTAAAGCGAATCAAATTAAACATTACAACGGCGTACTTAGCTATGGCAATAGTAAACTCGCCAACCTACTCTTTAGCAATATCCTTGCCGCAAAGTTAAAAGGCTCTAAAGTGACCAGTAATGCGTTACATCCCGGCGGTGTTGATTCTGAAATTTATCGTGAGTTACCCAAATATCAATACAATGCGCTTAAACTCTTTTTAATTCAGCCAAGTAAACCCGCTCAACTGATTAAAAAAATTGCTTTTGATTCTAGTTGGGAGAAACGTAATGGTGACTATGTAAGCCTACAAACCCCTGCAATCAAATCCAGAAAAGCTAAGAATATGCAACTTGCAGAAGACTTATATGAGCAGTCATTAACTTTAGTTAAAGATTATTTATAAAAATTTTGATTTATTTACATCATACATCACACTATTCAATGATTGAGAGTTTAATTATGAATGTACAACTTCCAGATTACGACCCAGATATACTCGGTATCGGTTATGAACAAACCACTTTGAATTTTCCAGATGACTATGAAGGCAAAGTCGTTGCAACTTTAGTGCGTAAAAAAGCACACCAAACCACACCCAAAGCGGTGTTATATATTCATGGTTTTATTGATTATTATTTCCAAAAAGAAATGGCTGAACAGTTTAACCAACATGGCTATGATTTCTATGCGCTAGATTTAAGAAAATATGGTCGCTCTCATCTTCCGCATCAAAAATTTTATTATATGCTTGACCTTCGAGAGTACGATGCCGAAATCAGTGAGGCATTAAAAATCATTGGGCAGGAAGGTCATGATCATGTGGTGCTTGCAGGACACTCAACAGGTGGTTTAACAGCAACACTTTATGCAGCGCATTATCCAACACATCCACTAATCAAAGCATTATGGTGCAATAGTCCTTTTTATAACTTTAATATGCCGCGTTGGAAAAAGAAAATCGCTTTGCCAAAACTGAGTGCCTTAGGTGGACGCTTCCCAAACTTAAAATTTCCAAGTGAGCTAAATAAATGGTATGTCACAAGCCTCCATAAAGACCTCAAAGGTGAATGGGACTTTAACTTAGACTGGAAGAAAAAAACCTATCCAAAAGTGTATTTAAGTTTTGTTCATGCAATTTTTGAAGCACAAAAAGAAATTCATACAGGCGTCCAAGTTGATGTGCCAACATTGGTGATGCATTCACATAAAACCACAAACCCAAAAAGATTTAATCGTGATGCGCAAACAACTGATGTAATTTTAGATGTTAAAGGCATCCAAAAGTATGCAAGTAAATTACAAGGTGATGTCACTGTAATGACAATCCAAAATGGTTTACATGATTTGGTCTTATCTGCTCCAGCAATACGTGCAGATGTATACCAAAAACTCTTTTCATGGTTAGCACGAAAAGAGCTTTAACTGAGTCGTATTTATAGTAGATCAATGCTCATCTTTATATTTCATGAGCATTTGATGTGCTGGATGTTCTATAGGTGTCAGTTCAATTAAACGTTCTACAGCATCAATCGCTTCTGGAAAATGCGCTAAATGTTTCAGCAAAGCATCAGGTTCATTGGCTTTAAAAATAGCTTCGCTTAATCTTGACTCTAAACAATCTCGCCATGCACAAAGAAATGGGCTTTCCGTTTTCGCAAGAAATACGCCTTTACACAATTTTAGTGCTGAGTCGGTATAACCCGAATCTAAAGCATTTTCTGCTTGTAAAAAGTCTGCTTCAACATGTGCCAATAAGCGATAAGGACGTGAACCTAACATTCCACCTAAAATCTCTCTAAGCTGCGACATTTCAGCTTTTAAGGTTCCCATACTCACTTTACGTTCACCATATAAAGCTTGGTGTAAACCTTCTAGATTCAAACCTTGTGGACATAATGCCAAGATACTGATGATTTCAATCTGACGTGGCGTAAGGACGACAATCTTGCCATTGAACAGCACTTGAGGAACAGCAAAAGCACGAATAAAAAGTTGCTGCTGTTGATAGCTCAATAAAGCAGATTGAATAATCGAAGCACAGCGCTCCGCTGCCAATAAACCTAAACTATTGTGATGACTCCAAGTCGTCGATAAATCAATGACACCTAAAACATTTTTAGAATATGGATCGATCACGGGCGCTGCATAGCACACCCAATCGTGAATTGAACTCATATAATGTTCATTGGAAAATACACAACTTGATTGTTGTGTTTTTAATGATAAAGCCAAAGCATTGGTTCCAACCAAGTCTTCACGCCACTGCCCACCTTCCACAAAATGCACTTTTTCCGCAGCATTTCGCATATTGCCACTGGCAGCAGACCAGACAATGGTACTGCCAACATCACCCACGGCAATGACCATTGAAGATTGTTGTGCGATATGCTTAAGCTCATCGCCGCATTGATCCAGCGCAACTTCTAAAGCCCCTTTTTTCTTATTATTTTTTTGAATTTGTAAAGGTGCTGCTTCACGATCCATTGGAATATCAGCTTGCTTTGAACGCTGCCAAGAACTTGCAATACTTTGCCCAAGTTGATCTGCTTGATGTAAGGATAAACTACTACTTTGTCTAAACTTTTCGATTTGTTGACGCTTTTGCATTAAACTTTGCATATTCAACATCCTTTTACATCCGTTTAATTTTACATTCCATTTTACTTGTTCTTACCTACAGTGACATTGTTTACAAAATATCTAGGCTAGGTCAAGACATTTAATACCAAAGCGTTATACTGAATTAAAGTGTATCTAATTTTCTCAATCCACTCAGCAAAAAGAAAAGACTGCTAAAATTTAAATCGTATCGCAAATTACACCTTTTTAACTCCAACCTTTTACCAACCTTTCACCTCATAAGCTCAGATCATCAAGGCAAACGACGATCACCATCGTCATTTATATGTAACGTTAAAAATAAGTAAAGGGAAATTCTTATGCGCTATGCAGATCCAAATACTGAAGGTTCAAAAGTACAATTTAAAGCACAATATGAAAACTTTATTGGTGGCAAATGGGTTGCTCCAGTAAAAGGCGAATATTTTGATAATATCTCACCTGTTGATGGTAAAGCTTTTACCAAAGTACCACGCTCTTCTGCTGAAGATATCGAGTTGGCTTTAGATGCAGCGCATGCAGCAAAAGCACAATGGAACAGCAGTTCACCGACGACACGTTCAAATATTTTATTAAAAATTGCAGATCGTTTAGAAGAAAATCTTGAGTTATTGGCTGTTGCTGAAACTTGGGAAAATGGTAAACCGATTCGTGAAACACTGGCAGCAGATATTCCCCTGTGTATTGACCATTTCCGTTATTTCGCGGGTTGCTTACGCGCACAAGAAGGTGGTATTTCTGAAATTGACGAAGATACCATCGCTTACCATTTCCATGAGCCTTTAGGTGTTGTTGGGCAAATTATTCCATGGAACTTCCCAATATTAATGGCAGCATGGAAACTTGCACCTGCTTTAGCTGCGGGTAACTGTATTGTCCTTAAACCAGCTGAACAAACCCCTGCAAGTATTTTAGTTTTAGCCGAACTGATTCAAGACATCTTACCTGCAGGTGTCTTAAACATCGTCAATGGTTATGGTGTTGAAGTTGGTCGCCCACTTGCAACCAATCCACGTATTGCAAAAATTGCATTTACAGGTTCAACGGCAGTCGGTCAAATGATCATGCAATATGCCACTGAAAATATCATTCCAGTGACTCTTGAACTGGGGGGTAAATCACCAAATATCTTCTTTGAAGATGTCATGGATAAAGAAGATGACTATTTGGATAAAGCTTTAGAAGGTTTTGCTATGTTTGCCTTGAACCAAGGTGAAGTCTGTACGTGCCCTTCACGTGCGTTGATTCAAGAGAGCATCGCAGATAAATTCTTAGAAATGGCAGTTGAACGTGTTAAACGCATTAAAACTGGTCATCCTTTAGATACAGATACCATGATTGGTGCGCAAGCATCGCAAGAGCAACAAGACAAGATCTTGGGTTGTATTGCAACAGGTCGTGCTGAAGGCGCGCAAATCCTCACAGGTGGTGGCGATCGTCAAGAAGTAGGTCAAGGTTTCTATATTGAACCGACCATTTTCAAAGGCGATAACAGCATGAAAATTTTCCAAGAAGAAATTTTTGGACCAGTTTTGTCTGTAACCACATTTAAAGATTATGACGATGCAATTCGTATTGCCAATGACACCATGTATGGTTTAGGTGCTGGTGTTTGGTCTCGTTCAGCGCATACGTCTTATCGTGCAGGTCGTGCGATTCAAGCAGGTCGCGTTTGGACAAACTGTTATCATATCTATCCTGCACATGCAGCATTTGGCGGTTATAAGAAGTCTGGTATTGGGCGTGAAAACCATAAAATGATGCTTGATCATTATCAACAAACCAAAAACTTACTTGTAAGCTACTCAACCAAAGCAATGGGCTTCTTCTAAGTCGATTACTTTAGCTCCCAAGCAAAAGCGAACTTCGGTTCGCTTTTTTATGGCTTTCATTGACGCTCTTAAACTCAAATGTAAATTACTTATTCTACAGAATCATTTAACCATACATCCTCATAGCCTTGAACATCAATAATAAGGAATATAGCCCTCAGTTATATTCACTTAATGCAAAACATCATTCATATCGTATAAATCTGGTTTTTGCTGAATCAACCACAAAGCAGCTTGTAATGCCCCATTTGAAAAGTGTTTTCGATTCATTGCCTTATGAGAAATTTCTAGCTGCTCACCATTTCCCAAGAACATCACTGTATGTTCACCCACAATATCTCCACCACGAACTGTAGAGAAGCCTATTGTTTCTTGTTTACGCTCACCAGTAATACCCTCACGCCCATATACAGCAACATTTGCTAAATCATGTTTTAAAACTTGTGTAATAACATCACCATACATCAGTGCTGTTCCTGATGGCGCATCTATTTTATGCCGATGGTGTGCTTCTAAGACTTCAATATCGACTGTTTTTTGGAATATTTTAGTTGCCAACTCTACTAATTTTACAGAAACATAGACACCTACTGAATAATTAGCTGAGAGAACAATTGCAATTTTTTTGATGCTTTTTGAATAACATGTAATTGTTCTACATTAAAACCTGTTGTACCAATCACAATAGGTGTTCCACTTTGTTCACAGATTTGAATATGTTTCAGTGTTGAAGCTAAAGTTGAAAAATCAATTACGACATCCACATCATCAATAACTTGCTGTAAATCATCGATAATCTTTAAACCAATCTGTCCTAAACCAGCAAATTCTCCAGCATCCTGACCAACAATAAAACTTCCTGAACGTGCAATTGCCGCACCTAGATAACCAGATGCATAAATAGTTTGTAGCAAATGACGCCCCATTCGACCACCTACACCAACGATTGCAATTTTGATTAGATCATTCATTTTTCATTCACATTATTTTGAAATACAAAATCATTTTAATTTTCAGTATTTATTTTAAGCATATTTAAGAAAATTTAAAAATACAAAAATTCCTCACTTAGTGAAATAAATGAGGAATTTTCAATGGATCCGAACTTATTGGCTTAAACAGTTTGTAAAACACTTTCCACAAAGTGCAAATGATCAACTCCCCAGAACATTTCATCATTCACAAACCAAGTTGGTGCACCAAATACACCACGATTCACAGCTTCTTCTGTTAAAAACTTCAGTTCATTTTTAACTTTTTCATCAATTAACCAAGTTTCAAGTTGCTCAACATCTAAACCTACCTCTTGAGCAACTTGCAGTAATTCACTCAACTCATTTAAATTACGAGGTTCACCAAACATTGCTTTAAAAACACCATCTAAAACAGTCAAAAACTGTTCTGGTGCAAAAAGTTGTGTTGCTGTAATTAAACGCATGGCATTTAAAGTATTAATTGGAAAATTTGGATTCATTTTGACAGGAATATCCCAAAGCTTTGCCCAACGATTTAAATCTAACATTGAATAACGCGCTTTTGCAGGTACCATCATTGGGCTATTATTGCCTGTAGCTTTAAATACAGCTCCTAACAAAATAGGTTTCCAAATAATCTCCGCTTGATATTGCTCAGCAATTTTTTGAATTTGATGAAAACCCAAATAACTATATGGGCTACCCACATCAAAATAAAATTCAATGATATTCATTTTTTTAGATTCCTTTTTTATACTTAATTGAGTGTTGATTGCTGACCATATATTTTAAATCGTCATGCAATGTCATTACCACTTTTCAATCCAAGGGCGTAAATCTAACTCATGCGTCCAAGCATCTCTAGGTTGCTGTGCCAAATGCCAATAATTTTCAGCAATATGCACAGGATTTAGAATACCATCTTGATCTTTTTTTGCATAAAGATCAGGGAATGTGGTTTGAATAAATTCTGTATCAATTGCACCATCTACCACCACATGCGCCACATGAATATTTTGTGGTCCTAACTCACGTGCCATACTTTGTGCTAAAGCTCGTAAAGCATGCTTTGCCCCTGCAAAAGCTGCAAAATAGGCTGAACCACGCATCCCTGCTGTTGCACCTGTAAAAATAATCGTTCCTTGTTGTCGAGTCACCATTCGTTTTGCCACTTCACGCCCAACAAGAAACGCTGCAAAACATGCCATTTCCCAAATTTTAAAATATTTACGTGCTGTTTCTTCTAAAATACTACATGGTACATTTGCACCAATATTGAAAATGAGGACATCAATTGCGCCGATATTTTTTTCAATATGCTCAATTAACTCAATAACTTGCTCTTCTTTACGTGCATCAGAGGCAAAACCGTAAGCCTCCCCACCTTGCTGCTGAATCTCATCAATCAATGGTTGCAATTTATCGGCATTACGCCGAGTCATACATGCAATATATCCTCCCTGCGCAAAACGTTTGGCAATTTCTCCACCTGTAGCATCACCAGCACCAATCACTAAAGCAACTTTTTTTCCCTGTGTTTTAGAACTAGACATTTATTTTTCCTTATGCACATTTTTTATAAAATAACGATCGTTACTATAACGATCACTATGTTATAATTTTTCAATAGCGTCAAGAAAAATTGAAAGGAATCTTATGCGTTATAAAACAGGTTATAAAGCACAAAAACGGCAAGAGTTATTGTCAATCAGTGGGCAATTGGCAAAAAAAAATGGTTTTGGTGCAACAGGTGTCGATGGTTTTATGAAAGCTGCTGGAGTCACCAGTGGTGCTTTTTATTCTCACTTTTCATCTAAAAATGAATTATTTAAAGCCTTAATCGAAAATGAGCTACAACATAGTGTGCATTTATGGCAAAAAAATCCACATCATGATGTAAAAGCATGGGTCGATTTTGAAATAGAACGTTACCTTTCTATTGATCATGTCCAGCAAGCTGAACATGGCTGTATTTTACCTGCATTGGCTGCTGAAATTTCACGCGCAGAGCACGATATTAAATCTCTTTATAAAAAAGAACTGCTACGTGGACAACAGCTTTTCACAAAACATTTAGGTAATGAAGCATTAGCATGGGGCTTGATGTCACAGTTGGTTGGTGCAATCCTATTAGCACGTAGTATGCCTGACCTTGAAACCCAAGAGTCCATTTTAAAATCAAGTAAATACTTTATTTATCAAGCACTAGAGCAATATAAAAATGAATAAAAAAGCAAAAAACAAAGAATAATCAATAGAAATTGCATTTTAAATATGATTTAATTTTAAGCAATTAAAATGATTTTCCATATATTTTTTTACTAGATTGGTTTGAGTTTACAAAAGAGTTCAATAAAATTTCATACAGAACTCGCCGATTAAACACTTGCTTTATCGCCGTAATCCCTCATTTCTCACACGATAAGAATCCCAAATGAACTCAAATTTCCCTAAAACTGTTTATGCCATTCAACACCTTTCCTTTGAAGATTTAGGCAGTTTTGAAGATACTTTATATGAACATGGTTATCGTGTTCGCTATTTTGAAGCTGGTGTTGACAACTTAAAAAAAGCCTTTGAACACGAAGGTTTAACGATTATTTTAGGTGGACCCATTGGCGTTTATGAAACTGAAGACTATCCTTTTTTAACTGAAGAAATTCAATATTTACAACAACGTTTAGCAAAAAACTTACCCACTATTGGCATCTGCTTAGGTGCGCAGCTCATCGCTCATGCTTTAGGTGCGAAAGTTTATGCAGGAGCGCAAAAAGAAATTGGTTGGAGTTCTCTTCAACTGATCGACCTTGCCGACAACCCTTTAACAACATTACAAGAAACTGCTGTCTTGCACTGGCATGGTGACACCTTTGATTTACCAGAAAATGCTGAACTCCTTGCAAGTTCAGCGCTTTATCCTCATCAAGCTTTTCGTCTTGGACAAAATATTTTAGCCTTACAATTTCATCTTGAAGTTACAGCAGAGAGTTTAGAAAAATGGTTAATTGGGCATACTTGTGAATTACGTAAAGCAGATATCAATATTCAATATTTACGTTCAGAAAATAAAAAATATGCAGTCAAACTAGAAACTAAAGCACAAGAAATATTGCATCATTTTTTACAAAATTCATCTCTGTCTTAATTCAAGCCTTATTTGAGTATGAGTAAAGCATTGAAGTACGTTTATATCGGTACTTCAATGCCTGTTTCATCTACCTAAACACATACCAAAGCAGATGATTCTGTTTGCATTTTTTGATGCATATCCAATAATAATTTTTGTGTTTTTTCCCAACCTAAACAACCATCTGTCACAGATTGACCATACATCATGTTTTCAGAAATTTTTTGTTGTCCATCCAGCAAATGGCTTTCCAGCATCACACCACGCACATGGCTTTCTTTACGCTCAGCAATAATTTGAGATAAAACTTCAGGCTGATTCAATGGATTTTTTGCACTATTACCATGACTACAATCAATCACCAGTGCAGGCAATAGACCTTGATGGCGCTCATGAATCGCATTGATTGTCTCTAAATCATAATTCGAGCCAGAGTTTGAACCACGTAAAATCAAATGTGCTAAACGATTACCTTCACTTTCTAAAACACAAGGTAGCCCATGCTGCCCCATCCCCATGAATTGATGAACATGTGAAGCAGATTGAATCGCATCTAAAGCAATTTGAATTGAACCATCTGTACCATTTTTGAAACCAATCGCAAATGGCATATGACTTGAAATTTCACGATGAATTTGTGATTCACTGGTACGCGCGCCAATCGCGCCCCAAGCCAATAAATCATCAAAATAACCTGTTGCCATTGGGCTTAGAATTTCACTGGCAATAGGCAATCCCATTTCAATAATATTTAAAAATAATTCTCGTGATTTTTCCAAGCCTAATTGTAAATTTGAAGATCCATCTAGATTTGGATCATACATGTAGCCTTTCCATCCAATTGTTGTTCTTGGCTTTTCGATGTAAGTACGCATGACTAAAAAAATTTGGTCTGACACTAAATGCTGTAAGTTTTTTAATTTTTGAGCATATTCAAGTGCAGCCACAGGATCATGAATTGAACATGGACCTGTAATGACCATCAGGCGTGAATCTTTACCTGTTAAAATATTTTGTATGGTTTGGCGCTGTTCTGTAATTTGAGCAGCAAGAGATGATTGCAATGGAAATTGTTGTTTTAATTGAATCGGTGTACTCAGTTGTATTTCTGCCTGAGCAGTTTGTTGTAAAGCTTGATTTAACATATTCATCATTTTTTTCCTTAGGGACTTAAAGCCCTCTCTTTTATTTGAGCTTATTGGGTCTATTCGACCGCAAAATAGAGGTTACTGGCGTAAAGTTAAACCAATAAAAGTTGCTAAAGTATGCGTAGTTAAATGTATTCATGAAGTTCTCCAAAAAATTAAAAAATATGTGCATAAAAAAACCTGATCGGGGTTGCCGATCAGGTATTAACTTTGAAGGGCAACTTTTTTTGCCCAAACGTATCTAGGCAATTATCTAAAGAATTGCCAAAAATAATAAGATACGTTATTGATCAAAGGTTTAACTAACATTTTATTCACATAAAAAATCTGTATAAATTTAAAATACTCGTTGTTTACACTTTTTACAAGCACTTTTTTTGAATTAATCATTTTTTATCCGAAGAGTATTATGACTTAACATTTCAACAACACAATCTGATTGAATGGCTTTACTAAATAAAAAGCCCTGTCCCAAAGTACAACCGACTTTTTTTAGGCTATCAAGCTGTTCTTGTGTCTCAATTCCCTCTGCAATAATGTCTAATGACAAGATTGGTCCTAATTGAGAAATACCTTGTACAATGGCGTGAATGGGTAATTCACTGTTCATACGATGTACAAAATCACAATCTATTTTTAAGCTATCTACAGGATAGTCATGCAAGTGTGTTAAAGAAGAATGCCCCGTACCAAAATCATCTAAGGCAATACGCACACCCACTTGTTTTAACTTATTTAAAGCACGTGCAACATAAACATAACCACGCTCAGCCAAAATATGTTCTGTGATTTCCACCTCAATCAAGTGATGTGGAATCTGTTGTTTTTCAAGACGTTTCAATAACGTTTCAGCATAATTATCACGCATAAACTCGACAGGTGACGCATTAATTGAAACAGGTACAACATCTAAACCTTGCTGTAACCAACATGAAATGTCATTAAAAATTTTTAAATGCATTGTTTCTGCAATTTTTGTTGCTAACTCATAATCATTAAATGCTTCAACAACTGTGCTTGGGAGTTGAATACCATGCTCAACATCTTTCCAACGTAGCAATGCCTCAAAACCAATAATTTTACCTGTTTCTAAATTTACCTTAGGTTGATAATGTGGCTCAATACTGTTGTCACGTACAATTCTACGCGCTGTTTCCAACTGTTTGGCTTTTTTCAAGGTAATTTCTAACATGTCTTGATTAAAGAAACGTACACCACCACGCCCACCATCTTTTAAATTATTGAGGGCAGTATCCGCAAATTTGAGTAAATTTGAACTATCTTTAGCGTCTTGTGGATACATCGCACAACCAATGCTCATACCACCATTAATCAATTTACCTGTATATGTGATTGGGCGATCTAACTGTCTTAATACTTTTTGTGTTGCTTGTTTGAATGTTTCCAGCTCATCTAATGTTTCAACCACAACTGCAAATTCATCACCACCTAAACGCGCAACATAAGTCTGCTCATCACAACTATGACTCAAACGTTTTGATAATATTCTGAGTAAATGATCGCCAGCAGGATGCCCTAAAGTATCATTAATGTGTTTGAAATGATCTAAATCAATCAACATCAAGCCAACCATTTTTTTATTGGCTTTTGCTTTTAATAAGGATTTTTTTAATCTTTGTTTAAAAGAACGGCGATTCATTAAACCTGTTAATTCATCACGTTCACTACTAATACGTAATTTATTTTCAGCGATACGTTGTAAGGTAATATCACGTGAAACACATAAAATACTGGTCGTTTGACCTTCGTCATTGACGACAGGCGTTAAAATATTATCCCAATACTGACGAGCAGCGCCTTCACCACTCATACCAGCAAAACGTGCATTTTTACCTTTTGCAGCCGCAGAAATTGCAATTTGCCCTTTATCTCGTACTTCAGGAGGCAAAAGACCTAACCATTCCATATCAAATTTTTTAACTTTTTCTTTACCTAATAATGCAATGCAACCTGAACGATTCATATGTGAAACCGTTCCATTTGGACGGACGATTTTAATACAGTCCACACTAACATCTAGCATATCTGTATGTGCACGCAATGAATCGGTTGTGTCACGTAATAACACTGCACGTTCATGAATGTACGTACACGTAATTGTCCAATCAAATTGTTTAGCTGCTCTTGCATGACTTTGTGCGAGCAGTAAAAACCAATGATATTGATCATTTACATCACGAATACGACATTCTTTTTCAAATTTTTGCCCTGTTTTTTGAGCGTGATTCCACAAATTATATAAATGTTCGGCATCTTCTTGATAAACACATTTTAGCCACTCACAATCCTGTAAGGATTGCTCCGTGCCTAGGTATTCTTTAAGCGCAGTGTTACCATAAACAGCATCTGCACGTTTGATCCAAACAAGATGAGGCAGTAAATCTAATGTTAGTTTAACTTCATCACTGATGACCGTTTTTGCAGGAACAATCGTTGTTTGAGACGTATCCGTCTGACCCATTTGTGTCTCATGAGGCAAATCTAACCGAGCCATATACGATCCTTTTTGCAAAAACCTAGATTGATATATTTATCAACATTTCATATCACAATAGCTATTTGATCAATAGATATTTAAGTATCATATTAAACCCATATTTTTAAACATTAAAATTAAAAGCTTAAACTTTGATTTATAAAAAATAATTAAAGTTTAAAACGCGATAAATTTTAGTTTAAAAAAGAAGCTTAATGACCTTTAATATAAAATGATTTTAAAAAATTGTATAGATTATCAAGTCGTTTTAATAAATTATATTTCTCATAAAATATAAAAACACTTAATAATAATTGCGAAATATATCACATTTATTTGAAATAAATTGATAAATTTAACTTTTTATTACTAAATTATGTAATAATAATGCATTATTATGATTTATTTAAAGTTTTTATATTTTTTATAATAAAATAAAAAAACCTAATTTCATTTAGAAATATTATATTTCACATGAAATTAGGTTTTCACTTAAATTAAAATTAATTATTTATACTAAATAATTCTTCTACTTAATTTAAATAGGCTTGAATAAAATTTAAAACTTTTTCGGGCTGTTCTGCATGTAACCAATGCCCTGCATTTGCGACTGTTTCTAGCTGAGCATGAGAAAATTGTGCCTCAATTGCATTTACATACAGTGCTTTTCCAATATAAGGCGAATTTTCACCTCGCACAAATAGTGTTGGTTTTGACCATTGTGGAATGTCTACCCATGACAAAATATCTTGGTAATGTGCATATAAGGCATCAACATTAAACAACCATTGCCCTTTATTGAATGATTTTAAAAGGAATTGAATCACCATTTCTTCTTTTAAAAATTCACGCATAATTTCTGTCGCTTCTTTTCGACTCTGAATAGCAGCATTTTTAACTGCAAATAAAGCTTTAAAAATTTGATCATGATGATTTTCTTGATAGGCAAACGGTGCAATATCTAAAATCACCAACTGCTCTAAGCGTTCAGCGGCAAGCTCTGTGAGTTTCATTGCCACTTTTCCGCCCATACTATGACCAATAACAGAAAACTGCTGAATATTTAAATGATCTAAGGTTTCTAAAATATCTTGTGCCATCACTTGATAGTTCATTTCACTTGAATGGGGTGATTGACCATGATTACGAACATCAATTTGCAAGACAGCATGTGTGGCATACAAAGCACGTGCAATTCCACCTAAGTTACTCAAACTGCCAAACAGACCATGAATGAGCACAAGCGGTGTACGTTGTTGATCATTTTCAGGTTGATGCCATTGATAATTTAACAACATGGGAATTCCAAATATTTTCAAAATTAGATCGCTATTATGATCGCAATATCGCTGAACTTGAACAATATTTTATTGTATCTATACCGTAATTTTCCAATCTACATAAATCGATTAAAAGAAAAAATATGACTAAAATTGATCTTTCCCCTTAAAAAGTACAAAATTTATCCACTATATAAACTAAAGTTGAAAGATTTATAAGAATTTATCTTCAATCCTGAGTTGAGTCAGTCAAAATTTCGCTTATATTATCTAAACACAATAACTTTGTTTGATTTAGGACTTTTCACCATGTTTCAACATGTCGATCCTTATGCAGGTGATCCAATTCTTTCATTGATGGAAGAGTATAGTAAGGATGAACGTACTCAAAAAGTAAATTTGAGTATCGGTTTATATTATAATGAGGACAATATCGTTCCTCAGCTTGAAGCGGTTAAAACTGCGCTTAAAAATATTGAACCTTTAAATGATAAAGTAAAACTTTACTTACCAATGGATGGTTCTAAAACTTATAATCAAGCAACACAAGCACTTGTATTTGGTGAAAACTCACAAGCACGTAAAGACGGTCGTGTTGTGACGATTCAAACTTTAGGTGGCTCAGGTGCGCTTAAAGTCGGTGCAGATTTCTTAAAAAAATACTTCCCTGAATCTGATATCTGGGTCAGCCAACCGACTTGGGAAAACCATATCGCTATTTTTAATGGTGCGGGTGTAAATTCTCATTTCTATCGCTATTTTGACGCTGCAACTAATGGTGTCAATATTGAAGCAATGCTCGAAGATTTAAATAAAATTCCAGCAAAAGGCATCGTTTTACTGCACCCGTGTTGTCATAATCCAACGGGTGCGGATTTAACCCCTGCACAATGGGATCGTGTGATTGAAGTGTTAAAAGCACGTGATCTCATTCCATTCTTGGATATTGCATATCAAGGTTTTGGTCAAGGTTTAGAAGAAGATGCTTATGCGATTCGTGCCTTAGATCAATCTGGTATGAACTTTATTGTGAGTAACTCTTTCTCTAAAATTTTCTCATTATATGGCGAACGTGTTGGTGGCTTAAGCTTCGTTTGTGATGATGCAGAAACTGCACAGAAAGTTTTGGGTCAATTAAAAGCAACTGTACGTCGTATCTATTCAAGCCCAGCAACAACAGGTGCTTTGATTGTAGACAATGTATTGCACGATGAAGCTTTGGCTGCAAACTGGAAAGCTGAACTACAAGAAATGCGTGAACGTATTATTAAAATGCGTGAGTTATTAAAAGCAAAACTTGAAGCAGCATTGCCTGAACGTGATTTTAGCTATCTTGTTAAACAACAAGGTATGTTCAGCTACACAGGTTTAACGGCTGAACAAGTAGATACGTTAAAAGATCAATACGGTATTTATTTAGTACGTAGCGGTCGTATGTGTGCGGCAGGTCTAAACTTAAATAATATCGACACAGTTGCAAATGCATTTGCTGAAGTCATTAAAGCAACGGCTTAATTGTTAAATTGTATCAAAAACCCAAGTTCGCTTGGGTTTTTCTACTTCAACGATAATTTTTCTACTTAACCACAATTTGCTTGCACAATTTTTTGTGTGACTGGATCAGTGATAATGGTAATTCGCTCCACACGATAGTCTTGTGTCACAGCATCATTTGGTTGTATATGACGAATATTTTGAGCATGAGTGAGTTGCTTAATAATCTCATCTGATAAGTTTGATTGACCAATCAGTTTTTTAGCTTCATCTGCAACACATTGTGCGTGATTTTGGCGAAATAACGCCCATTCTTCAATTTTCTCACCATTTTGCAAATGACAATAGGCAGATTCACCCTGCGCATCTTTCACAACTTCTAACTTTCCGCCCTGTTCAATACAATACTGACTTGCAGGATTTGGCATCCCAATCAATGGTGCTGCTTCCTGTTGATTTTGAATGGTAGAACAGGCACTTAAGGAAAGTAGAATAACACTAGAAAATACAATATTTTTCATAAATAATTTAAAGTCAAAATAAAGGCACTAGACTAGCAAACTTATAGAAATTTAATGTCAAATTCTTGCAAAATTAATAAAAAATCAGCAGAACTTTGGCTCTGCTGATTTTAAAGTTTTAACAATTGTGATTTGAAGTTTAAAAATGAATCACTGTACGAATTGACTTGCCTTCATGCATTAAATCAAATGCTTCATTGATCTCTTGCAAGCCCATTGTATGTGTGACAAAAGGTTCCAATTGAATCTCACCTTTCATTGCATCTTCAACCATACCCGGCAATTGACTACGCCCTTTAACCCCACCAAATGCTGTTCCCATCCATTTACGTCCTGTCACCAATTGGAACGGACGCGTTGAAATTTCTTGACCTGCACCCGCAACACCGATAATCACAGATTGACCCCAACCACGATGGGCACATTCAAGTGCTGAACGCATTACATTGGTATTACCAATACATTCAAATGAATGGTCAACACCCCAACCCGTCATTTCTACAATCACTTGTTGAATGGGTTGATCATAATCTTTAGGGTTTAAGAAATCAGTTGCGCCAAATTCTTCAGCCAGTTTAAATTTGTCTGGGTTAGTGTCGACAACAATAATACGTCCTGCTTTTGCTTGACGAGCGCCTTGTACTACAGCCAAACCAATCCCACCTAAACCAAAGACAGCAACTGAGTCGCCTTCTTGTACTTTCGCTGTATTATGTACTGCGCCAATGCCTGTGGTTACACCACAACCAAGTAAACATACATGCTCAGGATTTGCATCAGGATTGATTTTTGCTAATGATACCTCAGCAACAACGGTATATTCACTAAAAGTTGAACATCCCATATAGTGATAAATTGGCTCGCCATTATATGAAAAACGTGTTGTGCCGTCAGGCATTACACCTTTACCTTGCGTTGCTCGTACTGCTGTACATAAGTTGGTTTTACCTGACTTACAAAATAAACATTCACCACACTCTGCGGTATAAAGTGGAATAACATGATCACCCACAGCAACAGATGTTACGCCTTCGCCCACTTGCACCACAATGCCTGCACCCTCATGCCCCAGTACTGCTGGAAATACACCTTCTGGATCATCGCCTGATAAGGTAAATGCATCTGTATGGCATACACCTGTATGGGTAATTTTAACCAACACTTCACCTTTTTGTGGTGGAGCAACATCAATCTCCACAATTTCCAAAGGTTTTCCTGGCGCAAATGCCACCGCTGCACGTGATTTCATACACTATCATCCTTCATAGGGTCGTTCTTTAACAGATTAGCTACAGTAACCTTTTTTCATTTGATGATTCAACCAATAACTAGTGTTATGATTTATTAAAATTTAACAATTTATTCAATAAGAATGAAATTTTCCCACGCTTCAATTGCACTCACACTAAGTTTGTCTTTTTTGTCAGGATGCAGTTTGCCTATGAATCAATCAAAACCCACCAATGAAATTCAGATTCATAGTAAACATTGGCTGAATGGAGAAAATACTCAAAATCAACTACAACAAGGTTTAACTGCTTATTTAGCCATGAGTGATGCATTTCAAAGTATTGCTGCTCGTATTCACTTAATTCGTCACGCAAAATCTAGCCTAGACTTACAGTACTATATTTGGGCAGATGATTTTATTGGCAATCTGATGCTACATGAATTACTTAAAGCGGCTGATCGTGGCGTAAAAGTTCGTGTACTCATTGATGACCAAAATGGTACAAAAATAGACCCTCAATTAAAGGCATTAAGCACACATCCCAATATTGAAATTAAACTCTATAATCCCTATAAATTTAGACACTTCAGAGTTTTAGATTATATTTTCCGTTTAAAACAAATTAACCATCGTATGCACAATAAGCTGATCATTGCCGATGGTATTATTGCTGTCACTGGCGGACGTAATATTAGCAGTGAATATTTTGATGCCAGTGAATCCTTCCAGTTTACAGATATGGATATTTTATTTTTTGGTACAGCAGTACATGATGCAAATACTGTATTTTCAAACTTTTGGAAAAATGATTTAAGCTATCCAAATCAACAATTTATTACTCAAGGCAATGCTAAAGATCTAGAAAAGTTAAGATTAGACTATCAAAAATTAGAAAAAAAAGAGCCTGAAACTGATACAAAAGTGGATACTGAACAACGAGAACTCGCAAATGAGCTAAAGCAAAATCGTATCAATTGGGCACGCGCACATTTCCTTGCAGATTCACCTAAAAAAACCTTAGGGCAAGCCCAAAATGGCGAATTAATTTCTCACCAAATTCGTCAACATTTAGGTGAGCCTAAACAAGAAATGGACTTAATTTCAGCTTATTTTGTTCCAACGAAAGTAGGTACACAATATTTAGCACAATTCCCCAAGCAAGGCGTTGATGTTCGCGTTCTGACCAACTCCTTTGTCGCAAATGATGTTGCATTAGTTCATGCTTTTTATCAAAAATATCGTACAGATTTATTGAAAAGTGGTGTAAAACTCTATGAGTTTAAACCTTATATTGAACGTAACAATCGAACTTGGTATGAAGTAGTTACAGGGAATGTTATTCCTAAAAAAGGTAAAGATAAATCAAGTTTACATGCCAAATTTATTGATATAGACAATAAGGTTTTTATTGGTTCTTTTAATCTTGATCCTCGTTCTTTTAACTTAAATACTGAAGTTGGCTTAGTGGTTGAGTCAGATCAACTGCAAGAACAAGTGTCATTATTACTTGATACCTATCTATTAAAAGTTGCCTATGAACTTAAACTCGACTCACAAGGCAAAATCAATTGGTATGACCACCAACCCGATGGCAGCATCAAAAAATACACTCAAGAACCCGAAACAACACGTTTTCAGCGTGGTGTGATGCATAGTGTCTCGTATTTACCGATTGAGTGGATGATGTAAGTTAGTCATCACAACAGTCAAGCTTTACACTCAAATAAACACAAACTTTCTTTTTGCATCACCAAGTCGATATCTTTAAAACTTGCTGACTTTAAACTTTGAACGTGTTCTTGCGTAGACATATATAAATCATGATTTTGCATCGCATGTGGTGCAAAAATATGATCACATACCAAATAAATGGCTGTAGGTTTTAATAATTTTCTGACTTGGCAATGAAAGTTTAAGACATAAGATTTATGTCGCAGCTCATGCAAAGCTTGATGAATAATAATCACATCATATTGTGGTAAATGATCTGCCCACGTTGTTGTTTTAAAATCTGCCACATAAAAAGTGGTCTTTTCTAACTGCTGTGCTGATAATTTACTTCTTGATAGCTCATGCATGGCTTCAGAAAAATCTAAAGCACTATAATCAATATTTTCACACTTTTCTAATAAATATTGAGCCAGAAAACCAGGACCAGAACCTAATTCTAAAACACAAATAGGTTGAATATTCAAATTATTAATTAAACGTGAATAATAATTAAAAAATTCATAACGCCACGGTCTTTTTTCATTTGCCTCGCTTGCCCATAAAGCTGCATCTTGGGGATTACGAAGATCTATAGGGCTTGCAACTTCTTGTATCGCCATCAAAATAAAGCCTAATCAATCAGTGATGTTTCTTTATACAGAATAATAGCCAAGTATTGCAAAGGTTTTACTCTCCACAATGCTTCGCATAAAATATGATTTTTCATTGTTTATTTTGTTATAAGTTTTCCTCCCATGCAATTTTTCGATTTAAGCCAAAAATTTAATCTTGATGATATTTTAATCCCCCACCACACTTTAGATGAGTTAAAAATGCAGGAGTGGTTTTTAAGTAAAGTAAGAGTAGATCATGACTGTCTATCTACAAATGATTTTCTCGAAGGTCAAGCTATTTTAAAGTCTAATAAAAACATAGAAATAGAACTAGAGTGGCAAATCATTGACACAGGTCACAGCTTACAGGTTTTATTTAAAGGAATTGAAACTGTTGTTTGTGAGCAAACTTTGATTGTGGTCAAAGGTGTACATCTTATTGATGCGGCACAACGAAAAATCTCAACGCAAGCATTTAGCTTATGGATAGATGGTACACTTTTACCCTTATTACCAAATATTCGTAGTGAAATTAAAGCCCGTTTAAATCTTTGGGATTATGTAGAATATACTGATTAAACAATGATATTCATTGAATATTCTTCATTTCCTCCATTGCACTTTCTAAAACATCAAATACTTTTTTATACCCACATTGTGCAACATTAAAACGCATAAATTGCCCTGCATCAGGTGACTGACTAAATGAGTTTCCTGGTGCTAAAATAACACCCTGTTTCAAGCATAATTTTGATAAAACTGAAGCATTCATCTGTTTTGGTAACTGACACCACAAAAAAATGCCTGCTTTAGGAATAATCACAGGTTCAATTCCAAGTTTAGCCAATGATTGAATCGTGAACTGCATTGTTTTTAATAATTTTTTATGTAAGTTATCCAGATGCTTTTTATAGCTACTATCAAGTAAAGCTTGATAAATAATTTCTGCATTTAAATGCCCACCACTAAAATTGGTGGCAATTTTTAAATCAATACATTCATCAATAAATTTTTCATGTGAAATAATATAACCACAACGAATAGCCGCCGTTACTGTTTTAGAAAAGCTGCCTATTTGTATAACGCGCTCAAATCCCATTAAAGATGAGTAACGTGGTGCTGGGATCTGTTCAAACTCAGCAAAAATATCATCCTCAATAATGATTAAATTTGCCTGTTCTGCTAATTTTGCAATTTGATACGCATGTGCAATAGATAATGTTGCACCTGTTGGATTATGGATGCCTGAATTCGTTAAATAAATTTTGGGTTGATATAATAATGCTTGCTGAAAATGCTGTACGCTTGGACCATGCTCAGTAAATGGAATTGAAATAACTTGTAAATCATGTACTTGACTTAAAGCTAAAAAATTAAAATAACATGGATCATCCACTAAAATGACATCTCCTGCTTTTAACAATTTTCGAAATAATAAATCAATTGCTTGTGTGGCAGAATCGGTCATTAAGATTTGAGAAACACTCAATTCAAGATCATATTTTTTGTTTTTTCGCGCAATCCATTGTCTTAAACCTAAATGACCATGTGGAATAGGATAATCAACCAAAAGAGAAGCTTCTGCTTTGGCAACCTGTTTGAGTGCTCGGCGAAGACTTAACTCAGGCATCCACTCCACAGGTAGCCACCCACACCCTGCTTTAATGACATCAGATTTAGCCTCTAGGGATTGGCGTGAAATCCATAAAGGATCTACTTCACGTTCGTATTGTACAGGTTTTTCAATATTGTGAATGACCTGCATCTTTGTGGATACATAATAACCCGAGCCTGTTCGTGCCTCAATTAAACCCTCAGCCACTAAGCGCGCATAAGCCTCAACCACTGTAGAGACTGAATAGTTTAAATGTTGTGCAAGCTGTCGCACAGACATTAAACGTGTACCTGCTATGAGTTTTTTATTGCTAATTTCTTGCTGAATAAAAGCAATGACTCGTTCAATTTTACTGATCGTCATGGGCTGCACTTTGGTCTATTTTTCAAATTGTACTGTATACAGAAGCATAACAGTTTCTTTTTATTGTATTGCACTGTGGCTTTTTTCAAAAAAGATAAAAGCTTTAAATAAGCCTTATTTGTCAAGATTTTAAAATATGAATCGTCAAAATATAGGTTGGCTCAATGGTTTGATTGGCGTTGTAATTTTTGCAGCTTCACTTCCTGCTACACGTATTGCAGTACAAGGATTTAGTCCTGAATTTCTCACGGTAGCCCGAGCTTCAATTGCAGCAGTTTTGGGACTTTTTTGTTTGCTATTTTCTTATAAATTTCAATTAAAATATCCCAGTATTCCCCAAATAAAATCTTTAAGTCTTGTTGCTTTGGGTGTTGTACTTGGTTTTCCTTTGTTTACTGCTTTAGCATTACAAAGTATTCCTTCATCTCGTGCCATTGTTTTTGTTGGTTTATTACCACTTTCAACCGCAATTTTTGGTGTGTTTCGAGCACATGAAAAACCTAGTATTCAATTTTGGTTATTTGCCCTACTCGGCAGCAGTTTTGTACTGATCTTTATGTTCAGCCAGAGTACAACCCAAGAGGTCGCAATTGGTGATGCCTATATGTTGGTTGCGATTATTTTATGTGGGCTAGGTTATGCTGAAGGTGGATATTTATCTCGTGAATTAGGTAGCTGGCAAGTGATTTGTTGGGCACTTATTTTAACTTTTCCAATCATGGCACCCTTAACTATTTATTATTTCCCTCAAAGTTTTACAGGCATTAAAGCTACTGAATTTTTAGCGCTATTTTATGTTGCTATCTTTAGTATGTTAATCGGTTTTTTCTTTTGGTATAAAGGCTTAGCACTTGGGGGTATTGCAAAAATAGGGCAAATTCAATTATTACAGCCTTTGATTGGCTTAATGCTTTCAGCTTTTTTATTGGGTGAACAAGTCACGATGAGCATGCTTATGGTCAGTTGTCTGGTCTTAATTTGTGTACTACTTGCAAAGAAATATGCTTAACTTTTCATCTAAAACATGTTCTTATTTTTAAAAATATCATGTGTAAAATAAAAGTCCAATAAGTCAAAATAGGTTTATATATCGACTTATTGGAACTCTTTTAACTCATATAACTTTAACTTAGAAGTTATACATTGCCACCGCATTTACACGATTATCTTCACCTGTTTTGCTGCCATTTGGTGCTGCACCAAATGCTTCACGCTCACCGTAAACATATTCAACACCAAAGCTGAGTGGTTTAACTGGGCTATAAAATACGTTACCCCATGCTTGCCATAAGTCTTTGTTGGCTTTGGTTTTATCTGCAAGGGCATTGATATAACGGTCATTTTGATCCGCTTTCATATAACCATAAGCCAAAGTACCACGCAGTTTTTCATTGAACTGTTGAGTAATACCGAAGGTAATAGAATCAAATTCATTGGTTTCAAGAATCTGATTATTCGCATCAGTCACAAAACCTTGGTTTGTCCATGACACGAAACTACTGTCACCATTGACATGGTAGTAGTCCGCCTTCAATGTTGTAGTTGGTGTTACATCATATTTTAAACCAACACCTACACCCCATGCTGTTTGCTCATCTGCTTTGGTACGTTTTTCAGTTACCATTGCACGCGCACCAAGTGATAAATTATCCACTATTTTATGGTTAAGTCGTGCTGTCAAAGCAGGTAAACGCATATCTGAACTGCTATCTTTAGAATCTTCTAAAGCATAGACAAAGTTAGTATCTGCATTTAATTTTTGCGTATAACGAACCTGTGGTGTACGTTTAACTGAACCACCAACAAAGCCAAGTGCATCAACGACTTCAGGCATAAAATCTACAGGTGCAAAGTTTGACCATGTCTGACCAACCAACCAATTTCCATAGGTTAAATAAGCATGACGAATACGTAAGGTATCTAAAGACGAGCCGCCTAAGAAGTCAACTTCAAGCTTACCACCGACATCACCGACTTGAGTTGGCGTTTTAAAATCAAAACCAAAACGTGTAGCAGCCAATGTTGATTTTAGGTTGTCGCTATTTTCATTGACACCATCTAAAGCAACTGTGCTGATTTGGTTATATAGTCTATTCGCTGGACCACCTTCAATTTGATATTGAAGATCAGCACGTACATTTCCATAAAAGCTTATTTCAGCGCCACCTTTAGTTAAAGCCAAACCACCGCGTGTTGTATTTGCTGCGAGTTGAACTTTTTCTTCCTGATAGTTTTGCAGTTGTACGGCTTGTTGCTGTTGTGTCTGCTGATTTAACAGTTGGCGTAATTCACTAATCTCATTACGCAATTGTTCAATTTCAGGATTCACATCTTTTGCATGCGTTAGCGCAGTACTACATACGCCCATAGCCAATAGAAGCGTTTTTACTTTAAAAAATTTCTTATGAGTATTCATCCAAACCTCATTTCTTGATGATAGTGGCATCATCCTTTGATGCCACGAATAAATTTATCTGATTCAATAAGATAAAGAAAACTTAAATTATTTTTCTTTAGTTTAATTGACAGATGACTCTATTGTTGATCCATTTTTAACCGAAGCAGAAGGACGAGTCTCTTTGCTTTGGTCTACCGATGCTTTCAAATTCACCAAGAAAATTGCGAGTGCTGCGATTACCCCTGGAATTGCAATTGCTAAGAAATTCATTTGATGTGGCAATTGTAAAGTTAATAACGCTCCTGTTAATACAGGTCCTACAATTGCACCAATACGTCCGATGCCTGAAGCCCATCCCATGCCTGTAGAACGTACAGCGGCTGGATAAAACTGTGCAACAAAAGTATAAAGTAAAATTTGTGAACCAATGGTTGCCGCACCTGCGATTGCAATCAGTGTATATAAAACCGCTTGTGGGCTCTTAAATCCAAGTAAAATTAATGCGATTGCACCAACTGCAAACATAATGGTTAATACAGGTTTTAAATGGAAACGGTCTGATAACACCCCACCACCAATTGCACCGACCATCCCACCAATATTTAATGCAAATAAGAAAATCATACTTGCACCAAGCGAGTAACCTGCTTGAATCATTAGTTTTGGTAGCCAACTGCCTAATGCATAAACCATCAGTAAACACATAAAGAAAGCGACCCAGAACATCAAGGTACTGAAAGTACGCCCTTGTTGGAATAAAGCACGTAATGGCGCTTCATCGCCTACAGTTGCTTCATTCAGTACAAATACGGTATCAGCAGAAATATTTTTTTCTGGTGCAATTTTTTGTACAGTTTGACGGACTTGTTCAGTTTTCCCCTTATTGGTCAAGAACATGAGGGATTCAGGTAAAAACTTCCAAATTAATGGCAAGGCAACAAATGGAATAATGGCAATATAGAACATGATTTTCCAACCATAGTCTGTCACTAACCACGCGCCTAATAATGCAGATGTCATACCACCAATGGCATAACCACTAAACATCACAGCAACTAATGTACTGCGAATTTTTTTGGGTGCGTATTCGGTCATGAGTGCCACAACGTTTGGCATGACCCCACCAATGCCTAAGCCTGCAAGGAAACGTAAAATACCAAATTCAATTGGGTTAGAAGCAAATGCGCCTAAAAAAGTAAACCCACTAAAAATTGCAACGCAAATCATGATGGTTTTTTTACGACCTAGTTTGTCTGACAAGGTTCCGAAGCACATTGCACCGAACATCATGCCAAATAAGGCGGTACTTGCGAGCATACCTGCTTGTACAGCAGATAATCCCCACTCTTGCATTAATAATGGTAATGCAACGCCATAAATAACTAAATCATAACCATCAAAAATAATAATCAGTAAACACCAAATTAATACGTTCCAATGAAATGGGGTGAACTTCGCTTCATCCACAATTGTATTTATATTTAGATTCGCCATACACTTTGCGCCTCCTGCGCGTGAACGGTAGAAAATTTCTCAAACAATGGATTAAAGTGTTTTTAATGTCCAAAACCAATTGCGTATAAATCTATACCTAAAAAGTAGGTTTTATTTTTATTATATAAATAACAATAACTTATAATTAAATAACCGCTTTTTTAAGCAGTTCTACAAAATGACGAACGGTTTTAACCGCTATTTTGGATTTTATTTAAAAAAATCATATTAAGAGAATTTTAATAGAGTTTTTTCACAAAAAATTTAAATCGTCTTATTTTAATTCTTGCCTGATGATGTTTAATCTTTAAATAACTCATTATATTATTTTCTGCTCTTTTGTAAGATTTTTTATAAATATAATAATATTGAATAGATTTTCTAATCAGTTAATGATTATATTGCGACAAAGGTCTATATTTAGTGATGAAATATTATTCTACTTCAAATTTAATATGTATTAAAAATAAACAATTCAAAAAAATAAGTGCTATTTATCTTGAAATAAAAAGCACGTATGTTTAAATTTTAAGCACAAAATTATTTTTCTTTAGAGAACGCGGCGCTCATATTCAATCTGCTCAAGGTCATAAACCTGATAAACACAATCAAATAAAGAGTGAATATCGTTATTTTCATCCATATTACGCATTGCCATAAAGATTGGACTCACCGCAGCATCATCTAATAAAGGTATAAAGTGCAGATGGGATAAATGTATATTTTGGGCACTGCTTGGGACAATTGAGATGCCTTCAGCAGCAGCAACAAAACCTAAAGCAAGTTGTAACTCGCGTACTTCTCGTGCATTTTTTAAGTCGAGTCCATACTCTGAAAATAAATGACGAATCTGTGTTGAAAAGTTTGGTTTATGGTGGTTTGGGTATAGCAAAATATGCTGGTCTAATAAGTCTGCCAAGTAAATTCCATCTTTATATTGGCGTACTAAAGGGCTACTTCCATGCACCGCAACCATTAACGGTTCTTCTCGTAGTAAAACGCGTTTTACTGCTGAGTCTGAAATTCTTAAACGTCCAAATCCGACATCTATACGTCCTTCTTTTAATGCCTCAATTTGATCTGTTGTGGTCATTTCAACCATTTCTATTTTGACATCGCGGTTTTGTTGCTTAAATAAATAGACAATATTTGACAACAAACCGAACAATAATGAACCAACAAAACCAATATTTAATGTGCGATCGGCTAGACCAACACGCTTGGTCATGCTCTTTACTTCTTCAGCATTAGACAAAAGTTTAACGGCATGTTGATAGAAAAATTGACCTGCTTCTGTTGTTTTTAAAGGGCGACTTCCTCGTATAAATAGTTGAACATCCAACTCATTTTCTAAATTTTGAATCTGACGGCTCAAAGGTGGTTGAGCAATAAACAATTTTTCTGCTGCTTTTGTAAAGCTTTGCTCCTCAACAACAGCAACAAAATAGCGAAGGTGTCTAAGTTCCATGACAGCGAATACCTTTGAAGTATAAAAAAATACATAATTGATCTTCGACAAGACCTAATTCATTCATTTAAGGTATATAGCATGAAGTAAATTAGCAACAAAGTGAAGTTTTTTTAAACGGAATTTTATTCTAGAGATTTAAAAGCCTAATCATGTTGTTGTGATCAAATTTGGGCCAGCCTGTCAGCCAGCTACAAAAAGGAATGCTTGTCGCTCAGGATGACCTCATACTCTAGGAGCATAGATAGTATGAATCGTCAAGAAATTAATGAACTTGTTAAAAAAATGAATGTTGACACTGCCACAGGTGTTGTCGATGCTCGTGTGCAACAAGTCGTCGTCCGTCTTGTCAGTGACTTATTCCAAGCCATCGAAGACCTTGATTTATCTGCAACTGAAATTTGGAAAGGACTTGAGTACTTTACCGATGCAGGTAAAGCAAATGAACTTGGGCTACTTGCTGCGGGTCTTGGTTTAGAACATTATCTCGATTTACGTGCCGATGAAGCCGATGCTAAAGCAGGCATAACAGGTGGAACACCGCGTACGATTGAAGGTCCACTGTATGTAGCAGGCGCTCCTGAGTCGATTGGTTTCACACGTATGGACGATGGTTCTGAGTCTGATCACGTTGATACTTTATTTATTGAAGGTCAAGTGACAGATACCAATGGTCAGCTGATTGAAGGTGCTAAAGTTGAAATCTGGCACGCAAACAGCTTAGGTAATTATTCATTCTTTGATAAATCTCAGTCTGATTTTAATTTACGTCGTACAGTTTTATCTGATAACAACGGTCAATATGTCGCTCAGACGACTATGCCTGTAGGTTACGGCTGTCCACCAGAAGGTACAACTCAATTTGTACTTGATAAACTGGGTCGTCATGGTAACCGTCCTTCTCATGTTCATTATTTTGTTTCTGCACCAGGTTATCGCAAACTCACCACTCAATTTAATATCGAAGGTGATCAGTACCTGTGGGATGACTTTGCATTTGCAACACGTGATGGTTTAGTCGCAGTCGCAGAAGATGTCACAGACGAAGCTGAAATCGCGCGTCGTGGTTTAAACAAAGCTTTCAAACACATTACATTCAATATTCAGTTAGTCAAAGAACAAGTTCAAGCGCCATCAACCGAAGTTGAACGTCGTCGAGCTTCTGCATAATTTCCCTTTTATTTAAAGCGCTTTTGGAACCGAAATATATTTAAACATATTTCGGTGACTTGCCCACATTTGGACAGTCGGAGAACGGACATGCCACGTATTCCAGTGATTAATACCAGCCATCTTGATCGTATTGATGAGCTTCTTGTAGATGATTATGAAACAGGTGAATTTAAACTTCATCGTTCAGTATTTACAGACCAAGCCCTTTTTGACCTAGAAATGAAATATATTTTCGAAGGAAATTGGGTGTATTTGGCACATGAAAGCCAAATTCCAAAAAACAATGACTACTATACAACTTATATTGGTCGTCAACCGATTCTGATCGCACGTAACCGTAATGGTGAATTGAACGCAATGATTAATGCGTGTTCACACCGTGGCGCTCAGCTTTGCCGTAATAAACGTGGTAATAAAGCAACTTATACTTGCCCTTTCCATGGTTGGACATTTAATAACTCAGGTAAATTACTTAAAGTTAAAGATCCAAGTGAAGCAGGTTATTCAGATTGCTTTAACCAAGAAGGCTCTCATGATCTGAAAAAAGTTGCGCGTTTTGAAAACTATAAAGGTTTCTTATTCGGTAGCTTAAACCCAGATGTTCCATCATTAGAAGAATTTTTAGGTGAAACTACAAAAATCATTGACATGATTGTTGACCAATCTGAACAAGGTTTAGAAGTTTTACGTGGTGCATCAACCTATACCTATGAAGGTAACTGGAAACTCACTGCTGAAAATGGTGCAGATGGTTATCACGTTTCTGCGGTACATTGGAACTATGCAGCAACAACGCAACAGCGTAAAGAAAAGCAACAAGAGCTTGATAATGTTCGTGCAATGAGCGCAGGTTCTTGGGGTAAACAAGGCGGTGGTTCTTACGGTTTTGATCACGGTCATATGTTACTTTGGACACAATGGGCAAACCCAGAAGACCGTCCAAACTTCCCTAAAGCTGAAGAATATACAGAAAGATACGGCGCGGCGATGTCTAAATGGATGATCGAGCGTTCACGTAACTTATGTTTATATCCTAACGTATATTTGATGGATCAATTCGGTTCACAAATCCGTGTATTACGTCCAATCTCTGTGAATAAAACAGAAGTTACGATTTATTGTATCGCGCCTGTCGGTGAAGCACCTGAAGCACGTGCTCGTCGTATTCGCCAATATGAAGACTTCTTTAATGCTTCAGGCATGGCAACACCAGATGACCTTGAAGAATTCCGTGCATGTCAAGCAGGTTATGCAGGTATTGAACTTGAATGGAACGACATGTGCCGTGGTTCTAAACATTGGATTCAAGGTCCAGATGATGCTGCAAATGAAATTGGTTTAAAACCAGCATTAAGCTGTATCAAAACTGAAGATGAAGGCTTATACCTTGCTCAACATCAATATTGGTTAAAAACCATGAAACATGCCATCGCAGCTGAAAAAGAATTGGCTGAGTTAGAAACGTCTGCACAAGGAGAAAATGCATGAGCGCGCAAGATAAAGCATCATTAGAAAATATTGCACAATTTCTCTATCGTGAAGCTCGTTTTTTAGACGATGAACAATGGGATGAATGGTTACAGTGTTATGCACCATCTGCATCATTTTGGATGCCAGCTTGGGATGACGATGACAAACTTACTGAAGATCCTCAAGCTGAGATCTCATTGATTTATTACCCTGACCGTCAAGGTTTAGAAGACCGTGTGTTCCGTATTAAAACTGAACGCTCTTCTGCAACCATGCCAAATACACGTACTGCACACAACATTGCTAACGTAGAAGTTGTTGAACGTGATGGCGATAAAGTCACTGTTCGCTTTAACTGGAATACATTGAGCTTCCGTTATAAAAACAGTTATAGCTATTTTGGTATGTCTCGCTATGAAATTGATTTTTCAGGTGAACAACCACAGATTTTAAGTAAATACGTTGTACTTAAAAATGACTATATCAATCAAGTCATTGATATCTACCACCTCTAAAAACAAACAAGGATGGCATTCGTCAAACTCCCATTTGGCGAATGTCAGAAGTATCAAAATTTAAGTAGGATTCTAGCCATGTCAAACCATAATGTTGCACTTCAATTTGAAGATGGCGTAACGCGTTTTATCAGTGTCGCTCAAGGTGAAACCTTATCAGATGCTGCATATCGTCAAAAAATTAACATTCCTTTAGATTGCCGTGATGGTGCTTGCGGAACGTGTCGTGCGTTTTGTGAGTCTGGCTCTTATGACATGCCTGAAGAAAACTATATTGAAGATGCTTTAACACCTGAAGAAGCAGAAGAAGGCTATATTTTAGCTTGCCAATGTAAACCAACTTCAGATGCAGTATTCCAGATTCAAGCAACTTCTGATGTCTGTAAAACTCAGATTCACGAGTTCCAAGGCACTTTAGCACGTGTAGAAAACTTATCTGAATCGACTATTACCTTTGATATTCAACTTGATGAAGGTCAGCCAGATATTCATTTCCTTGCAGGACAATATGTCAATGTTGCGCTACCAGGCACAGCAGAAACACGCTCTTATTCATTTAGCTCAAAACCAGGCAACCGCTTAACAGGCTTTGTTGTACGTAATGTACCTAATGGTAAGATGAGCGAGTTTTTAAGTGCCAATGCTCAAGCTGGCGACAAAATGACATTCACAGGTCCTTTTGGTAGCTTCTATTTACGTAATGTTGTTCGCCCTGTTCTTATGCTTGCAGGTGGTACAGGTATTGCACCATTTATGTCAATGCTACAAGTTCTAGAAGAAAAAGGTTCTGAACAACCTGTACGTCTTGTTTTCGGTGTAACCAATGATTTTGACTTAGTTGCGATTGAAAAACTTAACGAGTTACAAGCAAAATTACCATGGTTTGAATATCGTACTGTTGTAGCACATGCTGACTCTACACATGAACGTAAAGGTTATGTGACAGGTCATATTGAAAATGAATGGCTCAATGGTGGTGATGTTGACGTTTACCTTTGTGGTCCAGTTCCAATGGTCGAAGCCGTTCGTGGCTGGTTAGACCAAGAAGGTGTAAAACCTGCAAACTTCTTATTTGAAAAATTCTCTGCAAACTAAGCTTTCCACAAACCTCGTTTTGCACTCAAAACGAGGTTTTTAAATATTCGGTTTTAAAAAATTGAGCATGGAGAAAAAAATGTCAGATCGTCAAAGATTTTTAAATAAAGTTGTTATTGTTACAGGTGCTGCTCAAGGGATTGGTCGTGGTGTTGCGCTGCAAGTTGCTGCTGAAGGCGCACAAGTGATCCTCGCAGATCGCTCTGAAATTGTAGATGAAGTTTTAGCTGAAATTTTGCAGCATCAAGGTGATGCGATCACGATTAAAGCAGATTTAGAAACTTTTGCAGGTGCTCAATCTGTTGTGGCTAAAGCAATTGAAAAATACGGTCGTGTTGATGTTTTAATCAACAATGTCGGTGGTGCAATTTGGATGAAACCCTTCCAAGAATTTTCTGAAGAAGAAATTATTAAGGAAGTGAATCGTTCTTTATTCCCAACATTATGGTGCTGTCGTGCAGTTTTACCAGAAATGTTGAAAAATCAGAAAGGTACGATTGTTAATGTATCTTCAATCGCGACACGTGGTATCAACCGTGTACCTTATTCTGCATCTAAAGGTGGTGTAAATGCCTTAACTGCTGCAATGGCTTTTGAACATGCGAAAGATGGTATCCGTATCAATGCTGTAGCAACAGGCGGCACCGAAGCACCACCTCGAAAAGTACCTCGCAATAGCAATCCTTTATCTGAAAATGAAAAACAATGGATGCAACAAGTGGTTGATCAAACCATTGATCGAACTTTCTTAGGACGCTACGGCACGATCCAAGAACAAGTGAATGCAATTTTATTTTTAGCCTCAGATGACTCATCTTATATTACAGGTACTGTCGTTCCTGTCGGTGGTGGAGATCAGGGCTAAACCGATCACCCATTTTATTTTTTAAATACTTAAATCTACATTACGATGTGGATTTAACTTTTTCTAAATGCTACATAATTTTAAACACAATTCAGCAGGATCATTGAATTAAACACGCATGGAGGCAAATGCCCAATGGCAACCCTGTTTAAGACCCTAAAACAGGACTGGTCAATTTCAGCTACAGTTGCTGGTTTCTTAGCAGTCTTGATTTCGTACTCAGGTCCACTCATTATCTTTTTCCAAGCAGCACAACAAGCCCATGTCAGCAATGCCATGATGATTTCATGGATCTGGGGCATTTCTATTGGCGCTGCAGTCGCTGGAATATTTTTATCCATTAAATTTAAAGTTCCTGTGATCACAGCGTGGTCTGCTCCCGGAACAGCTTTATTGGTCACACTATTTCCACATATATCACTCAATGAAGCTGTTGCTGCATATATCACGTCTGCAGTGATTATTTTCTTGATTGGAATTTCAGGTTCTTTTGATAAATTACTCAAATGGATTCCACAAGATGTTGCCGCAGGCATGATGGCAGGTATTTTATTTCAGTTTGGGCTAGGTTTATTTAAAGCCACAGACACCATGCCAATGATTGTTTTTGGCATGCTTTTGGTTTATTTGGTCGCAAAAAGACTCAGCCCTCGTTATGCCATGGTTTTTGTGCTTGTTTCAGGTGTGATTTTAAGTTTAGCTTTAGGCAAAATGAATCCCGTTGATGTCGATTTTTCTCTCGCTATTCCACAATTCATCATGCCTGAATGGACTTGGAACTCAACGCTTAACCTTGCTATTCCGCTGACATTGGTGAGCTTATCTGGGCAATTTCTACCCGGTATGGCGATTATGAAGTTAAGTGGCTACGACACCCCTGCTAAACCGATCATCACAGCAACCAGTCTGGCATCTATGGCTGTTGCATGCGTAGGTGGAATTACCATTGTTCTTGCCTCGATTACTGCGGCACTTTGTATGGGTAAAGATGCACATGAACTGAAAGAAAAACGTTATATTGCAGGGATTGCCAATGGTATTTTTTATATCTTAGGTGGTTTATTTGCAGGAAGTATTGTGATGCTTTTTACATTATTACCCAAAGAATTAGTCGCTGCATTAGCAGGTTTAGCCTTACTGGGTGCGATTGCGATTAACATCTCTGCTGCAATGAAAAATGAAAGTCAACGTGATGCTGCTTTACTGACTTTTTTAGCAACGGCTTCAGGAATGAGCTTCTTAGGTCTCAGTTCAGTATTTTGGGGCATTTGTATTGGTATCGTGGCACATGTAATTTTGACAAAACGTCAGAACACAGCACAAAACCAGACTGAAGCTGCCAACGCAAAATAAAAAAATAGCATGAAGCTCACTTAAATAAGTTTTGGGTGGGCTTTATTCTTGCTCAATTTTACCATCAATATAATGCCAATGTTTTTGATAAGCTGAACTAAATCTACCAATAAACTGAGAAGAACAGTCGATCTCAGACTTGGGTTTAAAATAACCCTGATCAACCGCCCAATCATATACTGGATAATCCAGAATATATTCCGTTAAAATCCCACTTAAATTATTTTTTTCAATCCACTCTGTAGCTTGTACTATATTTGAAAATACAGCCGAGCTAAATATTGCACGTTCTCCCTGAAAAATATAAACATTTTTATTCATCATCACACCTTATTTTTTTATTTTTAAACATTTATATTAAAATCTAAATCTATATCACATGCCGCTTTTCCCCCACGTATACCAAAATTTTCCGCAGGAATTTCACGTAATATTATTTTGACATGATTTTTTGGTATGCCTAAAGGTGCAAGATTATTGACAATATTTTCATATAACTTTCGCTTTGCATCTAAAGAACGCCCAATAAAAGCATCAATTGTGATCAATGTATAAAATTCAGGTTTGTCTTTATCTGGCGGACATTGAAAACGCTGTGGTTCATGTTCTATAAAACGTATATTACGATCATAAGGCAAAATTTTAAAAGCATCTCTAAAGGCTTTATGCACAGCCTCCATTATTTCTAGTTCAGTATCAACTGTATAATGTTGTCTGACTTCAATCATAATACTTGGCATGATGATTCGCCTATTTAAAATATATTTTCACTATTGAACGCAGTTATAGCAAATGCATTATTTTTATTACAACTAAACCAAAAGCATGCAACCTATGTAGAAAAGCCCAATTTCTAAAAATTAGGCTTTTATGTCATAAAAAATAATCAATTACAACAATGGCAATACCGAAGGTACGATGTCATGAATCGTTTTGCCTTGACAAGACTCACCCAAGGCTGACATTTTCCAAGCACCATTATGACGATATACTTTCGCAATAATCAAAGCAGTATAATTACCTTGTGCTGACAAATTATATTTTGCAACTTCAGTGTTAGTGGTTTCATCGACTAAACGACAAAAGGCATTCTCTACTTTTTCAAAAGTTTGACCACGGAAGCTACTAATCGTAAATACGATTTGCTGAACTTGATCAGGAACACGCGTCAAATCTACAAAGATTTTCTCGTCATCACCATCGCCTTCACCTGTTAAGTTATCACCAGAATGCTGAATACTGCCATCACGACTACGAAGCTGAGCAAACCAAACATTATCAAGCACTTGTTTATTGGCATCAAATAAAATTGCCGAAGCATCTAAATCAATAGAGCCACCGCCGCCACCAAATAGACCACCTAAAAAGCCACCGCCTTTAGCCACGTCCCAACCTGCACCCAAATAAATTTTTGTTAATGAAGAACCATCTGGTTTTTCTAACGAAATTTTTTGACCTTTTACTAGACTAATACCCATTTATTGTTTCCTTCAGTTTGAGTTTCCACGACCTAAAGCCGATGCCAACCATTGTAAATAACTTGCACGATTTCTAGAGCATACAATCACTTTGCCATGCCCACGAAACTTAATCACTAAACCTTCACCGCTTGTTAAGCTATTAAAAATATTGCCCACAATACCACCGCCG
Organism: Acinetobacter sichuanensis; assembly: GCF_003024515.2. Classification (GTDB taxonomy): domain Bacteria; phylum Pseudomonadota; class Gammaproteobacteria; order Pseudomonadales; family Moraxellaceae; genus Acinetobacter; species Acinetobacter sichuanensis. Next base: position 36,778 of record NZ_PYIX02000020.1, on the reverse strand, counting down.
CCTGAAGTCGGCATACCAATGTTATAGTTTAAAGACGCATCCCAAGCTGCAACATGACCATTATCAATGGTGACTTCACCTTGTTCAGGGGTAATATCTAACTCAAGCAAGGTACCACTGCCTGAAATACAGACTTGCCCCTGCCCACCTGTTTCCATCACCACAAAGCCACCTGTGCCGCCAAATAATGCACCACCAATATTACTCTGTACTTTCGCTTTAATATTGGTATGTTCAGTTGCAGCGACAAATGCACCGTCTGACAAAATATATTGCCTTTGCCCAACATCTAAAATTTGCATATCTCCATCTAAATTTGGTGACAACAAACATTCACCATCTCCATTTGAAGCTTTGATTTGCTGCTGAAACAAAGATTCGCCTGAGGTAAATTTACGCATAAACGCCTGAAATACACCGCCACGTAACTTACCTGTCACTTCGAGATTTTGCTCAACCATGACCATGGCATCTGATTCACAATAAATCGATTCACCACGTTTCATACTGACATGTAAAAAAGGTTCTGGACTACCAACTAAGGTAAATGTTGCCATTGCTCTTTGTCCTACTTGATTATATTTTTTTGTTGCGCAGCTTTGAGCCACATTGGAAATTCATTTAATAACAAATCATAAAGTTGCGACTCAGGCATACTGTCGATATTGTCCATTGCAAAGAAATTACAATTATCAATCACACGTCCCGACATCTCATCTAACTGTTCTAAGACACCATAGTTTCGACCACCAATGCCCACAAACTGCCAAAAAATTGCTTGATTGGATATATCTTTTAAAATTTGTTTAATTTTTTTAGTTTCAGATACACCACCATCCGAAATAAACACCACATAAACAGGCAAATCGGATGGGCTTTCTTGAATAAAATAATCAATCACCGCATTCAGTGCCGCAGGTTCATTATTAAAACGTGCGCCAGCATCCCATTTTTTATGCCCGCCCTGTTCTGTGTTGATATAGTTTTTTAAATTGCCTAAATGTACATCGCTTAAACGTAAAGCATGCTGTGCAAATGCCCAACATTCAAAACGACCATCATCATCAAAATTCACCGCTAAAGGCATAATCCGATCAAGAACTTTTTGCACATCACCTTTTTTATATTGCTGATTCATTGAACCTGAATAGTCTAAAACAAGTGCTACCCGTGCTTTCACATTGAGTAAGTTATTCTTTTCTAAACTGATCAAAGATTTTTTAGTGAGTTCTAAAAGCTGTGGGGCAGATTTCTCAATTTTATCTAACACTACTTTTTTCTTTAAATCTAAAGTCGATGTCGTTGCAGGTACATGGTTTTGAGTTACGGTATTTTCGATAGGAGAAGCAGTTTCATCTGCAACTTCACCACCAAAATGCTCAACTAACGCTTTTAAACCACCATTAAAACCTTGCCCAACCGCCGCCATACGCCAAGCGTCATTTTTAAAGTAGATTTCACACAACATAGCCGCTTTTTCTTGCTGAAAATGAGCACTATTTAATGGATAATGTGCTACAACTTGCTGCTCAGCATTGACTAACTCAACTTGAATAGATTGGATATAATTTAAAGTTGTTTGATCTGTTGTCGCACAAATCACAAAACGGGGCGTTTTTTCAGTATCAATTTGACTGAGATCCAATTTAAAAATATGTTGCTGTGCTTGCTGAAAATATTGCACTTCATTTTCAGGCGTTTTTGGCTGATTATAAAAAGTCATATAATCATCATGATAAAGCTGATCATGCTGCCCTAAGCCAAAGCTAGAAATATCAATTTCAAAACTTGCTTGCACTTGAACACGTACACTCAATTCTGATGTAGATTGTAACAGTTGGGTCAGTACGAACTTTTGTCCTGAAACAAGTTGCATATATCATTCTCTATTTTAGTACTTGAAAATAATCGATTTAAAACGATTTTTATAAAATACAAAGACTATAAAATTATTTTCAAGTACTAAAAGATTGCTCTTTTAGTACTCTGTTTTATACTGTTTTTACAGATTAAACGGCAACACCATAGCTTGCAGCCAATGCGCCTAAGCCACCGTTAAAGCCTTGACCTACAGCTTTGAATTTCCACTCACCGCTGTGACGGTATAATTCACCAAAAATCATCGCAACTTCAGTGCTACCATCTTCAGATAAGTCAAAACGCGCAAGCTCTTCACCGTTCGCATCTTGGTTGATGACACGGATATAAGCACGGTCAACTTGACCAAAGTTTTGACCGTTTTGTTGACCTTCGTGAATGGTAACTGCAAAGACAACTTTCGCAATATTTGCAGGAACTTTAGACAAGTCTACAGAAATCGTTTCATCATCACCGTCACCATCACCTGTACGGTTATCACCTTGATGCGTTACAGAACCACATGGAGATACTTTTTGGTTAAAGAAAATAAAATCGCCATCACCTGTGACTTTGCCATTTTCATCTGTTAAAAATGCGACTGCATCTAAGTCAAATGCTTTACCATCAGTTACACGTGGGTTCCAACCTAAACCTAAATCTACTTTATTCATCGTAGGTGCAGTTTTAGATAAGTTAATGTTACCGCCTTTAGATAAGCTAATCGCCATGTCTTAATTTCCTTCTTGTGTTGATTCTAACTTTTGCTGTTTCTTGCTATACGAAATTGATGATAATACCGCCCATACAATAAACGCTACACCAATCAATCCTGTTACAACTTCAGGTACATGCACACCTGTACCACTTGCGAGCATAATCAATGCTAAAGCACCAATCGCATAATGCGCACCATGCTCTAGATATACATAGGCATCCAATGTGCCTTTTTCAACTAGGTAAATGGTCATAGAACGAACAAACATCGCACCTATTGCCAAACCTAACATAATCACAACAACATCATTGGTAATTGCAAATGCACCAATGACCCCGTCAAAGCTAAAAGATGCATCTAAAACTTCTAAATATAAGAAGCCACCAATACCACCTTTTACAACCGTGCCTGTAACTGTTGCGTTGCCATTTGAAGATTTTTCATCTTCATCTTCGTCATCAGAACCACTGCCTTCAAGTAAATGTCCAATGACCTGCACACCCACATAGACCACGATTCCCCAGATTCCTGCCATAACCACAACTAAACGCTGTGCTTCTGGTACAAAACCTGCGATCACCAACAACACAACCAGTGAAATAAAAACTGAAATCGCTTGAATGCTACCTAAATCTGCTAATTTAGACTCGATCCAATGAAACCAATGTTCATCTTTTTCATCATCAAAGAGGAAGTTTAAAAAGACCAATAATAGGAAAATACCACCAAAGGCAGCAATTTCAGCATGATGATCCATCAATTTTTCAGAATAAGTTTTAGGGTCATTCAGTGCTAACTTAGCCACTTCAACCATACTCATGTCTGCGGTTACACCAACAATGAGCAATGGAAAAACCAATCGCATACCAAATACAGCAACGATGATTCCGACAGTTAAGAATAACTTACGCCAAAACATATCCCAATGTTTAAGTACAGAAGCATTCACAACGGCATTATCAAATGACAATGACACTTCCATGATGGCTAAAATACCCGTAATTGCCAATACTTTAAACATCATCATCAGACCTGCATCAGGTCCGTGAGTAAATCCCCAATATGCTGAAATTGCTAAACAGATAATGGTGAATAAGATCGAAAATCTAAAATGCTTCATTCATTCCACTCAACGTTTAGATGCTAATGCCATATTGATGGCACATTGCACGCAAACCACCTGCATAGCCCTGACCTACAGCACGGAATTTCCATTCACCGTTATGACGATACAATTCACCAAATACCATTGCTGTTTCAGTTGAATAATCTTCATTCAAGTCAAAACGAACGATTTCGACTTGACTTTGATCATTAACAATACGAATAAATGCATTTTGTACTTGACCGAAGTTTTGACCACGTTGCTCTGCATCATGAATCGTCACCGTAATCGCAATTTTTTGAATATCCGCAGGTACTAAACCCAAGTTAATTTTGACGGATTCATCATCACCATCGCCATCACCTGTACGGTTATCGCCTGTATGTTCCACAGAACCTTCAGGAGAACGTGTTTGGTTATAAAAAATAAAGTCATGTTCACCACGAACTTTATCATTTGCGCCCAATAAAAATGCTGAAGCGTCTAAGTCAAAATCCGCACCATCTGTTGCACGAGCATCCCAACCTAAACCCACAAGTACTTGTGATAATGATGGATCTGTTTTGCTTAGTGATAAATTACCACCTTTATTTAAAGTAATAGCCATGTATTTCTGCCCTTTCTCTTATGAACTTAAATATAAAAAATAAATCAAATTTTAATCTTTAGATCCTTGTGTCCAACGGAAGCCAAACCTGTAATGCTGATCTAAATATTGTTGATCTTTAAAATAACGCACCTCACGATTTGCCTGAATACTACCCGCGATATTTTTTAACTCAACAATAGCGCAAGTCGTCAAATGATTACCATCTGTTAAACGCACTTCAATTTCAGGCTGATTTGGGATACGAATCGTCACGACACCATCTGTTGCAGCCCATTGTGCTGCACCCGAATAAATATAGGTATAGATCACTACACGCTCAATTTCATCCCAACGATCACCATTAATATGCAAGTTCTCGCCTGTCGTCACGGCGCCAGTACGATCATCACCATCTAAATAAATGAATGGCGGACGATCATAATGTCCAAACTGATTACCCAATGGCTGTACCAATGCAATCTGACCGCCTTTGAACTGAATCATTGCACCCAAATCGAGATCGACTGTTTTATTTCCACCCACTAACTTCTTAAAAAATGAACCAGATTGGGCTTGTTGCCCTTGATTCCAGTTTAGATTTACTGAAATTTTACCGAAACCTGAGCCTTTTTTAGTCAGGTTAATACTTGAATTGGTTTTGTCTAATTTAATTTTAGATAAATTTAAACTTGAGCTTGGCGTTGGCGTTGGCGTTGGCGTTGGCGTTGGCGTTGGCGTTGGCGTTGGCGTTGGCGTTGGCGTTGGCGCAGCTTGTGTTGTTTCTGCTGCAATTTCAACACCAAAATTTTCAGCGAGTGGTTTTAACCCACCATTAAAACCCTGATTCACAAAACGAAATTTCCACTTTTCATTATGCTTATAAACTTCAGCCAAAATCAAAGCTTTCTCAGACTTTTGTTGAGTTTCCACAATTGCTGTTGCAACTGTTTGCCCATTTTCCTGTAACTCGATATGAATTGGAGCAAGTACATGAACTGCATGCGGTTCATTTAAAGTGGCACAAATTACAATTTTACTGATTTGAGGATCAATTAAAGCCGTATTAAAGCTTAATTTACTCTGATAAGGTGCTTTACTGTTAGATTCAGTTAAGATTACACTTTGATTAGTGGTCTGTTTTTGTCCGTAGAAAATCATATCCTGATCACCACGAACTTTTTGTGTGGTTTGGTTTAACAAATAAGCAGTGATGTCTAAATCGACATGCGCTGGGACATTTGTTTTTATTAAAATTTCAACATTTTGTTGATTTAGTCCAATATTACTACCTGCAATCAATTGCATATTATCCTCAAAGCCATTGTTATAAATCTATAAAAAGTGAATTTCCCAATGAAATCAAAATTTAAATTACTCTGATTTAATATATTTGAATAACTCATTTTTATCATAAAAATGTGACATACCAAAGCATATAATTCTTTTTTTTAACAAAAATATAAACAAAGCAGCTTTAAAAAAAGATTGCAAGTGATTCTATTTTAATTATATATTGCAAAAGATTTTAATAATTGATTACCTAGCTTCTGAGATAATTTTTTGTAATTGTTTTATTTTCTCTTATATCGAGAAATATACAAAATAATATCCAAGAAATTTATTATTAAACTTTAATTTTTTTAAATTTAACTTACTTGAGAATAAAACTGACTGTGAAAAATTATTTTACTGTTTGGATTGCTGAAAGTTTTTCCTGTCAAAAAGATATTATTGCTGCTTTAAAAAATTCCACTTTAAACACTCAACTGCATATCATCTGTTCACACAATTTGCAGCGCCCTGAGCTGTTAAATATCGCAGATTTATTTATACATCAACCACCTATTGAAGAGTCTGCAGCATGGTTGTTAGAACAATGTATTTTTCACAAAGTTCATCTGTTATTTTGTGGTAAAAGAGCCCAATACATTGAACCTTATCGTGAACAATTTAAACAACATAATATTCAATTAGTTACAGGTGCATCGTCCTTAGCTGAACTTAAACTTATGGATGATAAATACGCTTTCACAGAAAAATGTAAAGCATTAAATTTACCCTATATTCCTGCATTTAAAGTAGATTCAACGACAAGTTTAAAAAATGCCATTGAAACTGCTCAAGCGCAGTTTGGTGAAATTTGTGCCAAACCTGTACATGGCGTATATGGAGCAGGCTTTGTACATTTAAAAAATGATATTGATTATTTTCAACACTTTAAATCACCTTTTGTTGCCAATACACAACAATTTATCGAAGCGTATGCACAGCTTCAACAAGGTATTGAATACTTGATTATGCCGTATTTGAATGGTGAAGAGTGTTCTGTTGATATTGCTTGTGATCATGGTAAAGTTTTGGCACAAGTCACACGTATTAAACATCAATTTCATCAAGTGTGTTTTTTAGATCATCCTTGTCATGAAATTTGCACACAACTCGTTCAACATTTTAATTGCGACGGTTTAATTAATATTCAGTTTAAACAAGACCAACATCAAAAATGGCATATTTTAGAAATTAATGCACGTCCTGCGGGCGGATTTGCATATACCCAACATACTGGGGTGAATTTAGTGGCAGAACTTTTTGCACAAAAATTAGGCTTAAATTTAACTCGTGAGGCACCGCTTTCACCTGTCAAAGTATTGCCTTTAGTACAAAGCTTTAAAATGGATTAAGATTAATTAATGAAAGAAATTGAATTAAGTCGTGGTTGTATTCGTGTTTCAGTTCGTCAACATCATCCTGATTGGGATTTAGATCATTTATTAGATTTTGCAGAAAGAATTAATCCTAAACGCGCATTTTTGTTTGTTTCCAAAGTCTTAGGCAAACATATTCCTGTTGCACCTTCAACAATGCAACGGAGTTATGCTGATTTATCTACTTTAATTCCTAAAGACCTTCCTTATCCGATTTCAGTGATTGGGATGGCTGAAACGGCGGTAGGTCTAGGTGCAGGCGTTTATCGTGAGTTAAAACAAGATTTTGCTGAGAATGCTTTATTTTTAACTACAACACGTCATCCTGTTGATGCTCTACCCACTTTAGGATTATTTTTAGAAGAACACAGTCATGCACAAGATCAATTTATCTTAAGTAGTCATGATCCTAAAAAACATCAACATATTATTGATTCTAAAACGCTCATTTTAGTTGATGATGAGATTTCAACTGGCAAAACTTTTAAAAATCTCATTTTAAGTTTACAAAAAGCAGGTTTAGCACAAGTTGAACGTATTATTTTAGTGACTTTAGTGAATTGGGCAGAACAACATTTAGATGACTTAGATGTTGGTGTTCCAATTGAAGTAGTGTCTTTGTTACATGGGCATTGGCAATGGCAAGATAATGATAAAGCCATTGAGATTCATATGCCTGATGTGAATAAAACCAATCAGGAAGCACAGAAAATTATTGCTCCACATAACTGGGGACGTGAACCTTGCTTTTTAGACTGTACAGCATGGTCTAACGTCAAACTTAAACATCCTCATGAAAAAATTCTAGTTTTAGGCTCAGGTGAGTTTAGCTGGATTCCCTTTTTACTTGCGGAACAATTAGAGCAACAAGGTGCTGAAGTTTATTATAGCTCCACAACACGCTCTCCTATTATGCAAGGACATGCCATCCAAAGCATTTGCTCATTTACTGACAACTATGGGCTTAATATTAATAATTACGCTTATAACGTGAAACATCAAAAATTTGACCGCGTTTTATTGGTCGTTGAAACAGAAAAAAATAGTGTAGATCCTGCACTTTTTGCACAAATTGAAAATTTAGAAGTGATTAGCTATGAACCATAAGCCATTAATTTTTGTTGATTTAGACGATACTTTATTTCAAACCAATCGTAAATCGGCACCCACAGATTTGCATAAAATTGCAACGACTGATATTAGTGGACAGCCTTTATCGTATATGAAACCTAAGCAACAGATTTTTGTAAATTGGCTATTTGCTTCTGCTGAGGTTATTCCTGTCACCGCCCGTTCTGTAGAAGCCTTAAGACGTGTACATTTACCATTTCAATATGGTGCGGTATGCTCACATGGTGGCACAATTATTGACCACCAACAAAATATTGACCAAGATTGGTTTAATATTCAACAACAAGCTGTTGCACAATTCAATGAATTATTACATGAATTACCTGATATTTTACTAAAAACTGCACAAGATTTAGGCTCAATCCGCACTTGGACAGTCGAAGAAAATGGGCTAAAAATATATTCAGTCGCTAAACAAAATCAGCCAGAGACTGGTTTGTTCTTAGATCAATTGGTTGAGCATTTACCAGCCGAAGTGATTGAGCATTGTTATATTCATATCAATGGCAATAATTTAGCGGTTATTCCAAAATTTGTTTCGAAACAAAAAGCAGTTGAATTTTTTATTGAAAAACATGATCCAAAAGGCGAACGTGCTATTTTAGGTTGGGGAGATAGTCTCTCAGATGCAGGTTTTTTAAGCTGCTGTGATTGGTTTGGCATGCCAAAAAATAGTCAACTCGACCAATTTTTAGCACAAAACCTCATCAATGATCACCGACAGAAAGGATTCTTAGGACATGTCTAATTTAAATGATATCAACCCAATCTTAGCTAATTTAGGTTTTCATGGTTCTTATCGCCCAGAAGATATTACATTTTTACTCAATATTACTCAGATCAAAACCACCCCTGTCGCAGAAAAAGAACGACTGATTCAATCGGGTAAAAAACACTACTCAGAAATGATTAGTGAAGAAAAAGCGCCAACGGCTGAACATTTAAAACATTTTCAGCATGCATTTGTACATGGCGCGGAACGTTTGGCACAAGAAGTACAGCAACTTAGTCAAGCTTTGATGACTCGTTTTCCAAAGCAACCGATTATTTTAGTTAGCTTAGTCCGTGCGGGTATTCCTTTAGGTGTCTTGTTAAAACATTGCATTGCGAAACAACAACAATGTTTTCATTATGGTATTAGTATTATTCGAGATCGTGGTATAGATTTTGCTGCTTTAAGTGCCATTATCCAACAACATGGTGCTGAAAATATTGTTTTTGTTGATGGTTGGACAGGCAAAGGGGCTATTTGCCGTGAATTAACAAAAAGTTTACAAGATTATCCTGCATTGTTTGATGAAGGTTGGACTATTCCTCGCCTTGTTACCTTATCCGATTTAGGGGGATATTCATGGTTAAGTGCTAGTTGTGATGACTGGCTTATTCCTTTTGGTATTTTAGGTTCAGTGATTTCAGGTTTAACATCTCGTAGCATTTTAAGGGAGGAGATTTTACAAACCGAAGCTGAACAAGATTGTTTTAATCCTGAAAAATGGCATGATTGTGTCATTTACAACCACCTACAAGATCATGATTTATCTGTAAAATTTATTCAAGATATTTTAAAAATTATTGATACACAACATCTTCAATCTAGCATTGAATGGAACAATGACATTCGTCTACAGCAACAACAACTTTGTTTAAGTACAGTTGATTGGATTGCTAAACAATATGAAATTGAGAATATTAACCATATTAAACCAAGTATTGCTGAAGCCACACGTGCTGTTTTACGCCGCGTTCCTGAAAAAATTTTAATTCGCGATGAAAACAATCCACATGTTCAATTATTGCTGCATTTTGCACAACAACAAAATGTTCCTATCGATATTTTAGGTTCTCGTTTAGGTCCATATCATGCGGTGACCTTAATAAAAAAAGTTGGAAAATAAAATCATGAAACAATTACAACATGCTATAGAACTTGGCGCGACCATGTATATTCCCGCAACTCATGAAAATTTATGGGAAGTCACCCAAGGTATAAAATTTCCAAATTTAAAATCTATTGCAGTCTGTTTAGAAGATGCTGTGTTAGAAAAAGATGTACAAACGGCTATGGTCAATTTAAAAGCGTTATTACAACGCCGTTCTGAACATCCAGACTTCAAAGCACCTGCTGTTTTTATCCGACCACGTCATATTGAGATGGCAAAATATATTGTTGACTGGGATTTTAATCACACAATCAGTGGAATGATTTTACCTAAGTTTACCTTACATAATTTAATGCAATGGATGGACGTTTTACCCTCACACATCCATCTTATGCCAACATTTGAAACCAAAGAAATATTTGATATGGGGCATAATGTTGAGTTACAACAAGCTTTAAAATATGACTTTCATAAAACCTTATGTTTAAGAATTGGTGGCAATGACCTACTGTCTTGTTTACATTTACGTCGACCTAAAAATACAACGATTTATCAAACACCTGTAGGTATGCTAATTTCACAATTAGCAGGCTTATTTATTCCTGCAGGTTTTCAGTTAAGTTCACCTGTATGTGAACATATTGAAAATACTCAGATTCTTTTAAGTGAACTCGCACAGGATATGAACAACGGTATTTATACCAAAACAGCAATTCATCCCTCTCAAATTGATTTCATTCACAAAGCGTTTCAGGTTTCTATAGACGAATTTCAAGAAGCGCAACAAGTCCTAGCAATTGATGCTAAAAGTGTATTTAAAAGTCAGGGTTCAATGCTTGAGCCTGCAACACATCGTAATTGGGCAGAAATGGTCTTATTACGCTATAAAACTTTTGGTTTAGATAAATCCAACCTAGCACATCAAAATGATGTGTTCAAATTAAATGCTTAAAACTTAAATAGCGAAAATGGCGAAAATTTTCGCCATTTTTTTTAAATCTATATTGAACAATAAGCGCTAAGCCTCAACCATTTGCACCACCACCAAACGCCCACCATCCTGTTTAGATAATAAAATTTGTGCGCCATCTGTAAGTTCTACTTTTCCACCAATTGGAATAGAAGTCTTGGTACGGACATCAGTCAAGTCAGCTAAGTCTTCATTGACCAACCACCAACGATCTTGATGTAATACAAAATACCCTTTACGTTTTGTTTGTTCAGCCGTTAAACGCTCATTTGGTGCAATCATACTATTGGCATGCCAAGCAAACAAAGACTGCCCTGTCCATACCATTAAACGATGGTTATCAGGACGATAACTTGAACCTTGTCGCGCTGAATATAAATTTAGAATAGGGAGTTTTCCTGTAAATGCTGTTTTACAAAATGGACAACTCGGTTTTGTCGTATTATCAAATACATACCACTTATGACTACATGCTGAATTTAAACAAGGTTGTACCAAGTCTACTGTTTTCACTAAAGCTGTTTCCCATTCATTTGCTGAAGGGCGCTTGCTAGGATCATGTAGACCATCAATAAAACTTCGATTAAATAACTCAGTTAAATAAGGTCCTGTCACAGTATAGGGAATTTGTGCGGGATCAGCCCAAGGTAACTGTGAAGGTTTGAGTTGACTCGCTTTTACTCGATTACTTTGATCTGTTGGATGCTCAACAAATAAAGCACGTTCTCCCATCGCTAGATTTTCATCTTTTTGTGGATCATCTACATCATGAATTTTACCACCACGCAAAGGATGTCTATACAGTAAATACATATAAATCAATACTGCAAGTGCATGCTTATCTGTAGCAATACTGGGTAAAATACGCTGAGGATCGTGTTTAGATAAATGGCTTGTCATCACCACTTCAGGCGCAATAAAGTCTGGCGTTCCTACAACATCAGGTGGAAATTTCCCTGGTACAACCAAACCATCAACATCTATTACGCAGGCACTCCCTGTCACAGGATCTATCAACACATTTTTATAGGATAAGTCTGAATGTGCCAAACCCGCAGCATGCATGCGACGTACTGCACGTGATATCAATATACTGATTTTTAAATAATTTAACCAAGTTCCTTTTTCTCGATCATCCAAGAAACGGTTTTGATTATTCGCACTTGCAAACCACTTTCCTTCTTTTTCTTTCCCTTTAATATTTAAAAAATCATTATTTTTTGAGCCATAATCAAAGAAAAACTGTTTTTTATACGTTGGAGCCGTAATTCCAAGTAGATTATTATGCTCAATCAAACCATCTGGCCAACAAAAAATATTTTTCCAATAATCACCACCTACACCATTAAAAATACCTTGCCATTTATTACCCACAATTTCTTTTAAGCGGTCTTTTTGCTGTTCAAATGCAGCTTTAGACTCATAAAATTTATTTTTTTCTTTACTAAAAAAACATACAACATAACTACGATCAGGTGAAAAATAGACATCTTTCATGGCACCTGATCCAATCACCTCATCTACAAATTCGATTGGACGTCCATCAACTGTAGTACATTTTACGATTTTTGCCGACATTGCTTGACTACCTGATTTTTAAATATTTTTAGTTCAAAACTAGATTATTTTCCACAACCCGTACTATTTTTCAGAAGATTTCTTCCATAATGCCGCTAAAGTACGATCATCATGATGCCCTGTTTTAAAGAAATGCATCCATTCTAAAAGCGCTTGCTCAGGTTGAGTTTGAGCAAAAATAGGTTGTAATTCTGCATATAAATCTAGCCATTTTTGCTGATTTGCCAAACCCGCATCTGTTTCAAAAACTGGATCTGAAATACCATCGGTCATTAGCAATACGGCATTTAAATCTTTAAAACAGCCAATTTTGATACGACTACCTAACTCATGATGAATACTACGATCTAAAAACTTAGTCTGCCCTGCATATTCACCACCATCAGCAACATTCATCATGCGTACCATATCGTCACTAAGAACAGCAATAGCGCCGTCTCCAACTGAAAAAGTACTGATTAGATTTTTTTCAGGATGTTGATAAATCACCGCAACCAAAAGTGTAGTCGAAAATGCTTTCGCTGCAACATTCATTTCTTGTGCAAGTTGATCGAGTTGCGTCAAAATAGAACGATAAATTTCATAATATACATTATAAAATTGTTGATTTAATTTATTCGCAATACGTTGTGTTTCAGCTTCTTGCGGCTGATCTACTTGCCATAGCTTAATATCAGCATCTAAAGCATCAATCGTATATTCATTAAAATATCGTTGAAATTCTTTTTGTACAATCTCTACAGCAACACGAGAACCTTCACGAGAATATTCAGCACTTCCTGCTCCATCTGCAACGGCTAAAATAGACCAAGAGCTTTTTGCAATATGTGCAATACAAAAATCATCATCTCTAAAACTGCCCGCATGTTCATGTGAACGTCCACGACGACTTGCTGCAATTAATTGATAATTTTCTGTATCAATGCACAATTGATCCGTATGAAGTTTAATAAAAGCTTGACCTTCTTTAGGCTCTATCACTTTCCATAAACTACGAGGGTCTGGAATTACATTGATACGGCATTGTCCTGTATATATTTCATGATTCACACGATATTGAAATGAAAAATTAAACTCGTCAGCTTCAGTGGGTTGACCTTGAATACTTTGTGATTGTTCATCAAACTGAAATTGCTCATTGGGAAATTTAAAACTTTCAGTAATAAATTCAATATTTTCTGGTACTAATGCAGATATCACTTGAATTTTTGAGCAATATTCCTGCCCTGCACGTGCATTATCTACTTGGAATTTTAACTCATTGATCATTTTTGATTTAAACACATCTGTAATCTCTGCTCTATTTTTTTCAATTTGTGCTTGTTGTTCAGGTACAGTACGAGCTTGCTCTGGAACAATTAAAATCTCACTTAATTTCAATTGATCTTGCTCATTTTGCTCTGTCTCTATAATAAAATGTTCTTGGGTCAGTTCTAAATCAATTTTCTGGTCAAGCTGAGCGTCAAATAAAAGTGCTGTATTTTTTTCTAAATGATCTTGTTCTTTATCTTCTACATCTAAGTTGTTTTTAGTTGGTTCAGGTTCAACCACAATGACCGCATTTTCAATATTTAAATCTAAGGCTTTGTCTATCATGACATCTTGTGATGCGATTTCAGTTTTATTTTCAACTTGATGAGGTTCTGAAATCGTATTGAGTACAGGTTGTATTGAACTTTGTTTTTTTAATTCAGAGATCAGTCTAGATAGTTGTTGTAACTGCTGCTCTGTTTTAAAGAAATCAATAAATTGTTCATCCAAACCAAGATCATTGACTGCTAAAATTTTTTTTATTTTACACGCTAACTCTTGCATAATATCCCTCTAAAATGACCCATTTTAAGATACTCTAACCTTGCCCACGTGTTAAATCAAAATCGCCGCCCTCTGTGGAAAAGCTAATTTGACGATGACACCACGGGCAAGTTACATACTCGCTATAGCCGTCATAACACATCAAATTACCACAACCACACATCGCAAAAGCGGTATCGGCATAACAGTGTGGGCATTGCGACCAACCTTCTAATTTTGAAGTATTAATTTGTGGTTTTTCTGCACTATGATCTGTCCAACTAAAATACTCTTCACTAATGGCTTCACAGGCTTCTAACTTAAAATTATAAAGATTAATATTTAAATCAGATAAACCACCATATTGTAAATTTCGGCTATATTTTAAAAGATAAGGGTGATGTAATTTTTGACAACGTCCAACAAATGTGACCACTCGATCATCAGCATGACTTTTTCTAAATGTTAATTTTGATTTGGCTAAATTCATATAACGCTGATCAAGTGGAAGCAACTCTTCGGCATTTTGAAATTTTGCTACACTCACACTTTGTGATACGACTGATGCACTAATCCATTTACATAAACCTTTGACATATTCATGATCAATTTGATCGACTGAAATACAATGCTCTGTTAATTCTTTTAAAATTGAAAAATCAACATCTTGACCCAATCCAATGACAATCATCGTCACTCGATGACCATATTGAGCTTTCCATTCTTGTATCGTACTTTGGTACTCGTCCGTAGGGCGACCATCGGTAAATAAGTAAACGACGGGTTTCCAATCTCCTTTGACATCTGCTGTGGTTTTAATCACTGAACGATCAATTTCTCTGCCTAAATGCTGTAAGGCTTTACCTAAATGTGTTCCACCACCTAAGGGTAATTCACATTTTTGATAAGCAAATAACTCTGTTAATGGGACTAAAGTTCGTACAATACCAGCATAAGCAATGACAGAAATATATACAGTTTCTAAAGCATAAGGGTCGGTGCGTAGACTACTCATAATAAAATCTACCCCCTCTTGTACTGCTTTTAAGGGTTGTCCAGCCATAGACTCTGAACAATCAATCATAAAAAATACTGGTAGTCGACGCATAAAATCACCCTTTTATTGTTATTCGTTGCCTATTATAAAATCTGTATTTGAGTGTAAATTTAAAATCAGAAAATCATGACATTACAGATATACAATCAGTAAAAACCTGTTCAGTCACGCATATTACAACCACGTCTATTACAACACCAATTGGATCTCAGAAGGTGGTGGTGGCAATTCAATATTATCAACAACACCAGCACTACTACTTCCCGCAACAACGCTCGCTGATACCCATTTAAAAAAGCTCGCAAAAGAACTTGAGTCCATCGAATCCAACACAACCACTTGTGAAGTCAGTTGCTGTAAAGCTTCAGTTTTTGCTTTAGGTCCTGCGGCACAGCAACAATTGTAGCAAAATTAAGTTGTTGAATCGTAGGAATGATTTGCTGATACGCATAAACATCTGAAGGTGAGCCATCAGTCATTAAAAAAAGTAAAGGTCGCCAGTCTCCTTTTTGATCTTCTGTACTTTTTTTAATATTTTTTTGCACATCTTCAGCCAATAATTCAAGTGCGGCACCCATAAATGTTGCACCAACACTTGGAACTTCAATATCAGGCAATTGCACTTGATCTAAAGGTGTCAAAGGTAAATAAATCTTTGCTTGCATATCAAAAGTAATCACACTGAGATATACACTTTCAAGTGCATAAGGGTCTTGCCTTAATGCACTCAGCATCGACTGTAAACCAACATTTACAGAGTGAATTGGCTCTCCTCGCATAGAGCCAGAAGTATCCAATAAAATATAAACAGGGAGTCGACGCATATTATTCTCTATCTATTTAACGATTTAGGTCTAGTTTTAAACGTAATCTTTTAGCCATTCAACAAAATTATCTGAAGGTGAAGATGAACCTATCGCATTAAATTTCCAACCTGAATTTTCACGTACTAATTCAGCAAAAAGTAATGATCGTTGTTGTTCATACTGCCCTTGCCCTGATAAGTTAAAACGTACCATTTCTTTACCCGACGCATCAACAGCACGAATGAAAGCATTTTGTACCTGACCAAAATGTTGTTTATTTTTATTTCCTTCATAAATTTGCACAATAAAAACAATTTTATGATAAGCAGTTGATAATGAATTTAATTTCACAATAATTTGTTCATCATCACCATCACCCGCACCTGTTCGGTTATCTCCTGTTAACCAAATATGACCTGATGGATGTTTTAAATTATTGAAAAAAATTACATCACTATTATTTAATGTCGGATGCCCTGAAGCATCTCGCCCCAAATTTTGAACCTTGCCATTGTTATCACATAAAAAAGCGATGACATCTAAGTCGTATTCAGCAGTTTGCCCACCAAATAGCCCACCTAAAAAGCCTTTTTTCTGCTCAGCAATATCCCAACCTAATCCAATGGTTACCAATGACAGGTTATTGTCTGCTTTTTCTAATGAAAGACCTTGTCCTTTTGCGAGTGTAATTCCCACGTTATTTTCCTTTTTGTTTTTCGTTAAAAATTTGAGGGCAATTGAAACCTAGAATTTCATTGTCCAAGCCTATAAAGACTCAAAACTACAATACAACATTCACTTCTGGTGGCGGTGGTGGTAAATCACTTAAACCCGTCACTTCTTTTTGACCTGCATCTACTTTCTGACTGCCTGTTGAAATACTTGCAGATACCCATTTAAAAAATGCTTTGATGGTATTTGAGTCTGCTGTCGCTAACTCCACAACAACTTCTGTAATTTGCTTTAAAATTGCAGTTTCAGCATTGTGTCCTGCTGCACATGCAATCACCATACCTGTTTTAACTTTTTTTAATTTTTCAAAACCTTTTTTCCAATCATCTGTGGGCGCACCATCTGTCATAATAAAAACCAATGGTTTCCAGTCTCCTCGTGTATCTGGCGTGGTTTTTTGGACTTCTCGCTCTATTTGATCTGCCAACAAAGACAGTGCTTCACCCAGTTGAGTTGTACCTGTTGCTTGTAAGTTAGGTGTATTAAACATGGCTAATTCAGTCAATGGCATTAACTGCTTTGCTTTGGTATCAAAACTAATAATCGAAAGATATGCAGTTTCTAAAGCATAAGGGTCTTGTCTTAAAGATGAAACTAACATTTCGACCCCATTTTTTACGGCTTCTATCGGCTCACCTAACATAGATCCTGAGGTATCTAGCAATAAATAAACAGGTAATCTTCTCATCATTCTGTCCTTTTTTATCAATTTTAAAATTTGTAATTAAAAGCATCTTAGCCTAAATATCAAAAATTAAAATAGAGAAATGTCCTGATTTTTTCATTTTTTATTAAATATCATTTTTCTTAATATACATTCAATAATGCAATGAACTCTATTCTTTTTTAAATAATTTTTATTGTTCAAATCACAAATTTGTCTTTTTAGGCTATAAATCAATCTTACTGAATCAAGTAATAAAAAAGACCACAAATGAGTGGTCTTGTGCAAAATTGTCTTTTAATGGCTCAAATGAACTTCTGTTTTTCGTTCTTCTTGTGCTTTTTTAATCACTTGATAACCTCCTGTCAAACCTAAAACAGCCATAATTACTGCAACAATAATGTCAGGAAACATACTTCCTGTGCCAAAAACACCTATTGCCGCCATAATTACCGCAACATTTCCAATGGCATCATTACGACTACACAACCAGACTGAACGCATATTTGAGTCACCATCACGAAATGCATATAACACAACCGCAGAAACCACATTTGCAATCAGCGCTAATATGCCTATTGCACCCATTGTTAATGCTTCAGGTGGAATGCCTTGTATATAAGCGTAAATGACTTTAACAATCACCACTAAACCAAAAGTTGCCATCACAATACCTTTAGCCAATGCAACAGTAGCACGCCAATATAAACTTGCACCTAAAACAGCCAAAGAAATGGCATAATTTACGGCATCACCAAAAAAATCGAGTGAGTCTGCCCATAACGCAGAAGAATGTGCATATGCACCACCAATTAACTCGACAAAAAACATAGCAAGATTAATCACCAACGCAATCCAAAGTGCTGTACGAAACTTGCTATTGGGTTGTTTAGGTGCAGGTTCATGACTACAAGTACATGCCATTTTCAAAGTCCTCATGATGTATTATTCTTATTCAAAACTATGAAGTAACTCCAAGGTCAAGCACAATGAAGACACATTATTTAATTAAAGATTTAGCCCTAAAAACTGGCTTAAGTTCCGATACCATCCGCTTTTATGAAAAGAGAAAATTGCTTCAACCCAGCTTTCGTGCAGCGAATAATTATCGCTATTATGATGAAAATAGCATCAAACGATTAGTCTTTATTAAACGTTGTCGAGCACTTGATATTTCATTATCAGAAATCCAAACCTTAATCGAACTTGAACAAAATCCAAATCAAAGCTGTGAAAAAGTCAATGTTATGATTGAAGATCATATTCAACAAGTTACTGATAAAATTGATGAATTAATAAAATTTCAATCACAACTGATTCAACTAAGAGCATCTTGCCCTAATTCACAAAGTATTCATCATTGTGAAATTTTAAAACAGCTTGAGGCTGAAAATTATTGAAATTCCTACTAATTTACTAGGTTGAATCATTTTTTTATCTGTCTACAATAAAAACCATAATTTTTTTATGCCTTTTATTTCATGACCATTTCTTACGTAACAGAACTTCTCTCTCCAGCAGGCTCGCTAAAAAATATGCGTTATGCCTTCGCTTATGGTGCAGATGCAGTTTATGCAGGTCAACCGCGTTATAGCTTGCGTGTTCGTAACAATGAATTTACTCATGAGCATTTAAAAACAGGCATTGAAGAAGCCCATGCTTTAACTAAAAAATTTTATGTTGTTGTGAATATTCAGCCACATAACGCTAAACTTAAAAATTTTATTCGAGATTTAACACCCATTATTGCGATGCAACCTGATGCTTTGATTATGTCAGATGCAGGATTAATTATGCTAGTACGTGAGCATTTTCCTGATATGCCTATTCATTTGTCAGTTCAAGCCAATGCTGTAAATTGGGCAACAGTTCAGTTTTGGAAAAAAATGGGCTTAACTCGTGTGATTTTATCACGTGAATTATCACTCGAAGAAATTAAAGAAATTAAGCAAAATGTCCCTGATATGGAACTTGAGGTTTTCGTACATGGTGCACTTTGCATGGCTTATTCTGGTCGTTGCTTACTTTCAGGCTATATGAATAAACGTGATGCCAATCAAGGCGCTTGTACCAATGCTTGTCGCTGGGATTATAAAGTTCACGAAGCAGCAGAAGATGTACTTGGGGATGTTATTCCAGTTCAACAATTGGAGACAACATCAAGCTGCTGCACCCATAAAGATGCCGACGAGCAACACGCCCAAAATCAAAATACATTTGGCGAACCAGTTTTATTACAACGAAATCATGAAGATATGTTTGCCGCAGAAGAAGATGAACATGGCACATACTTTATGAATTCCAAAGACTTACGTGCTGTACAGCATGTAGAGCATTTAACTCAAATGGGAATCCATTCTTTAAAAATTGAAGGTCGTACCAAGTCTTATTTTTATTGCGCACGTACTGCACAAATTTATCGTCAAGCAATTGATGATGCAATGACAGGTAAAGTCTTTGATTCTGCATTGATGACACAACTTGAAGGCTTAGCAAATCGTGGTTATACCGAAGGCTTTTTACGTCGTCACATACATTCTGAATATCAAAATTATGCAACAGGTTCATCACGTTTTGAGCATCAACAATTTGTTGGTGAAATACTGGAACGACATGAAAATTACTTGAAAATTGATGTGAAAAATCGTTTTGTTGTGGGTGACTCATTAGAGTTGATGACAACCTCAGGCAATATCACTTTTGAACTCACTGAGATGTATGACCAGAAAGGCAATGCAATTACTGTTGCTAAAGGTTCAGGGCATATTGTGAATATTCCAACACCTGCGGAGGTAGATATGAATTTTGCTTTACTTATTCGCAATTTACCTCATTCAAATACTGATATTTCTGCTGCCTCTTTAGCTTATAAGGCGAGTTAGTTATGGCTTTATGTATTACTGATGAATGTACCAATTGTGACATGTGTGTACCAGAATGTCCTAATCAAGCGATTTTTGAAGGTGAAAAAATTTATGAAATTGATGTTGAGCGTTGTACAGAATGCGTCGGTTTCTATGAGCATCAAACATGTATTGCAGTTTGCCCCATTGAATGCATAAAACCACATCCAGAATATCGTGAAACACAGGCACAACTCTTAGAAAAGTTTCATGGTCTTAATTTATGGAATAAATAAAAGAATAAAAAACAACCACAAATAATAAAGAAATTGTGAATAGCAATTTCATTAAGTTAAAAACAAAAAAATTGTAGGGGAAACGAAAGCCACATGTTATTGGGGAAATTTGGGGAACATGTGGCTTTCAATTTATTTAAAATCTAAATTTTATTCGACATAAAAAAAGGAATTGAGCTGTTAGGTACTCAATTCCTATCAAGAGGAAATCTAAGTCTGATCAGCCAAAGTCTATAAATACTAACTTTGGCTGCTTTTCCAATTACTGCCCAGAACGAATAATATAATCAAAGGCAGATAACGAGGCTTTGGCACCTTCACCCGCAGCAATGATGATTTGCTTATATGGTACAGTGGTACAGTCACCCGCAGCAAATACACCTTTGACATTGGTTTCGTTGCGGTCATTGACTACAATTTCGTTACGGCTGGAAAGTTCCACTGCTGTTTCTTTCAGGAAATCTGTATTTGGCAATAAGCCAATCTGTACAAAGATTCCTGCAAGTTCAACAATGTGCTCTTCATCCGTCGCACGATCTTTATATTTCAAAGCAGTCACTTGTGAACCATCACCGATCACTTCAGTTGAAAGCGCATTCATGATCACGGTGGTATTTGGCAAACTGTTTAATTTGTCTTGTAACACCTGATCAGCACGCAGTTTGGTATCAAACTCAACCACAGTTACATGCTCTACAATACCTGCAAGATCAATCGCCGCTTCGATTCCTGAGTTACCTCCGCCAATCACAGCAACACGTTTACCTTTGAACAATGGACCATCACAGTGCGGGCAGTATGCAACACCACGTGTTTTATACTCTTTCTCACCCGGCACATTCATCTCTCTCCAGCGTGCACCTGTAGACAGGATTACGGTTTTCGATTCAAGTTTTGCGCCATTTTCAAGTTCAATTTCAACCAAACCATTGCTTGTTTGATCAGCACCTACAATGTTTTTAACTTTTTGTAAGTTCATGATATCCACACCGTACTCACGTACATGCGCTTCCATATCTGCACCGAACTTGGGACCCTGGGTTTTTTGCACTGAAATAAAGTTTTCAATGTCCATGGTATCCATAACCTGACCACCAAAGCGTTCAGAAACAATCCCAGTACGAATGCCTTTACGTGCAGCATAGACCGCAGAAGTTGCACCGGCAGGTCCACCACCAATCACCAATACATCAAAAGCATCTTTGGCATTGAGTTTTTCAGCATCTTTAGCTGCCGATCCTGTATCTAGTTTGGCAACAATTTCTTCCAAAGTCATACGACCCTGACCGATATGTTCACCATTCTGGAACACCATAGGTACAGCTAAGATTTTGCGTTCTTCAACTTCATCTTGGAAGAATGCACCGTCAATCATGGTTGCAGTGGTATTTGGATTATTAATCGCAATCAAGTTTAATGCTTGAACCACATCTGGACAGTTGTGACAGCTTAGAGACACAAATACATCAAAGTTTGCAGTTAAATTTAAACTTTTAATTTGTGCCAAAACTTCATCAGAAACTTTTGGTGCATAACCAGAAACTTGTAAAAGTGCAAGAATCAATGAAGTGAACTCATGCCCCATAGGTAAGCCAGCGAAGAATACACGTGGTTGCTCACCGACTTTTGCGATTCCAAAGCTTGGTTTACGGTCATTTTGACCATCAAAACGAGCAGTCACTTGATCTGAAAGAGCAGCAACTTCAGTCACAAGTTCTTTGATTTTGTCAGATTTATCAGAATCATTTAAAGAAGCGACAATTTCAATCGGGCTTTCAAGGCGTTCTAAAAGTGTTTTTAATTGAGCAGAAGTATTTGTATCTAACATGCTAACAATCTCCAAGGGAGTAAATTTATTCATTGAGCTTATAGTAAGATAATTTTAAACATAGGTAAAACAGTTTGTTTTTATTTTAATGATCGTTTTTTTAGATACAAATTTAAATCAGGCATAATGATGAACTAATAATAAATTTCAACCATTATATGTTTGATCATCAATTTAATTTTTCTCGTTTACTAAATGAACCTGACCACTTTCTTAACGCCCCCAAACATCTAAAAGACAATAAAGCCTTTATTGAACAATGCGCACAAGAAAGTACAGGTGACTTTTTTGTCTATGTTGATAAAAAATTTAAACAAGATGAAAATTTTGTTTTTAATTGTGCTTCTCTTTATGCCACGCCTCAATATTTAAAAGCATATAAAGGTTATACTTTTTGTCATAGTTTATTAGGCAAAACGAGC
This sequence comes from Acinetobacter sichuanensis, assembly GCF_003024515.2. Taxonomy (GTDB): domain Bacteria; phylum Pseudomonadota; class Gammaproteobacteria; order Pseudomonadales; family Moraxellaceae; genus Acinetobacter; species Acinetobacter sichuanensis. The sequence continues at coordinate 13,803 of NZ_PYIX02000020.1, read as the reverse complement.
TTTTTTAGCATTCCTAGAAAATTTAGATACTTAGATCATGACATTGCTCTTGCAATTGCTTACTCGGGACATAATCTTGACTTTTTTTCACCACAATTTGCATTTAACAATACAAGTGCATATTTTTTTAATACTTATTACTCATATAATTATGAACATCTTAATCCAAAACAACAGGCTAACCCTTATGTAGCTTTTGCAACAATGTTAGGTACATTTCCTTTAGATTTTAGTGAGCAAACACAATTATTCAATAATGAAATATTTTGTCAGCTTTATGTTTTATTCAATGCTAAAAATTTTACAAAGATACCTCAAAAATTTCAGAAATCTCCCAAATTTATCAAAAAAGTTTTAGCCAAAAATTCAGATATTTTTCAATTTTTACCGAAGAAATTTCGCTGTAAAAATAAATATATTCGTCTAGCTTTCAATGTAAAACTTGAAATGCCAGCAAAGCATATTGATGCAAATCGTCGTATGATCTTTCTTGAAAAGTTACAAGAAAAAGGGGATTTTATTTTCTATGCGCCACAAAAATTTCATACGACTAAAAACCTATATAAAGCTGCAAAATTAGGCATTAGTTCTATAAGCAACTATCAAGGCAAAATGAACAATGAAATTGCAAGAAAATTAGTTGAAATTAGTCCTAAGTATTTCTATTTTTTAGATCAAAAATTTCAGTGTAATGATCTTATTATCCGAACTGCACTTTATAAGTGCCCTTCTATTCTTAGCACTCTTCATCCTGAACTCCAGCATTATCCCAAATATTTAAAAATTGCCTTACAGAATAAAGGTGCTCTTTTCACTCAAATTCCCACACAATTTAAAACAAGAACATTGCTTGAAATAGCTTTAAAAAGTGATGGTAATATCTATTTAGACTTAGAAGAACAGTATAAGCAAGATAAAAACTTGGCTTTCATTGCGGTCAAACAGTGTCCTGATATGTTTAGTGCTCTGCCAGATCAGTTTCAGAATAATAAAGAAATCATTTGGGCTGCTTTAAAAGGAAATCCAAATATTTATAAAAACTTAGCTTTAAAATATCAAAAAAACTTAGAAATATGTGAATATATCTACACTCAATTACCTCGAATAATTGAATTTATGCCAAAAAAATACCTCACTAACCAAGCTAAAATTTTTCAAGCTATTCAAAAGGATCCCGATATTTGGCAATATTTGCCTAAAAAAATACAACAAGACCATGAGATTAAAAACTACTGTCTGAATCACTCCGCAAAATCTGTTGTAGAACAGCTTACAATTGATTCAAGTTATGCAAACTTAGAGTGGGTGTTGTATAAAATGCAACATTTAGAAATTTATCCTGATTTACCTTTGTTTTTACGTGAAGATGCTCGCATTTCTCTACTCGCCATACAACAAGATTTCGACAATATCTATCATTTACCCGTTGCACTGATGAAAAATGAATCCTTTATGGAAAAAATTTATCAACTCTTTAGAAAAAAATGTAAACAAGAATGGCGATATTTCAAGTTGAGTTGTGACTTTCTCATTCAGCAATAATCTTGTCATCTCTTTATGTCAAATTCATGATATAAATATTCTATATTTTTTTCATTATTACTAAAAACTTCAAACATATATTACTCTTTTTAAAAAGATAGCTTTTAGAACACTTATGAACTTTTATCATATAATTTTCATAATATCTTATATTAAAGAATAAGAACAAAAAGTAATCTAATCCTCTACTCTATTCAACTAAAGTTTTTGTTTTATTTGTTTTTTTAGACAATTGATTATTTTATAAGGATTTTTCCTAAGAACTTTGTTTATCGTGAGTGACTATGTATAAGTTAAATTTATTGGTATGATAAATAAAAATTTAGTGAATATTATGTAATTTATGTTTTATGCTTGGGTCATTAAAGCTTAAATTTACATCGTAAATTGCTAGAACCAATTGCAAATTTAAAATTTTTTGTTTGTCATATCAAAACCTTAGAGAAGACGAAAATTTGTTTTAAGCTGTATTGGGTACTTGAAAATTTTAATTTAAAAGTGTAGTGATTTAAATACATTTTATTACTCAGGATTTGAACATGAACAAATTGTTTGGCGTTTTACTCAGTGCATCTGTCCTTTCTCTAGCAGCATGTGGTAAACAAGAGGCACCAAAAACAGAAGCAGCTCCAAGCGACTCAGGGAAAGAACAAACTGTTGTTATGGCATCCACAGGTTCAGATGCTGATATTTGGCGTTATATCGCAACATTGCCTGAAACTAAACAAGCAGGAATCAAACTTGAGGTTAAAAATTTCACTGATTATGTGTCAATGAATACAGCCGTTGCCAATAAAGAAATTGATATCAATGCCTTTCAATCTTATGCTTATTTAGTTGCATTTAATGAATCTAATAAAGATAAAATTGCACCGATTTCAACTACATATTTAGAACCTATGGGCATCTACTCAAGTAAAGTAAAAAAAGTTGAAGACTTTGCTCAAGGTGCAACTATTGCAATTCCAAATGATGGGGCTAATGAATCTCGTGCCTTATTACTCTTACAATCAGCAGGTTTAGTTAAATTAAAATCAGGTTTTGACAGTGTTAAAGGCACACCTGCTGATATTGTTGAAAATAGTAAAAAAATTGTCATTAAGCCGATCCAAATGGCAACAGCAGTACGTGCTAAAGACGAAGTTGATGCAATTGTTTTAGGCAATACTTTAGCAATGGAAGGTGGATTGAATGTATTAAAAGATTCAATTTATTATGAACCGATTGATCAAAGCACAAAAATGAACGTGAATATTCTTGCTGTAGCAGAATCACGTAAAGATGATCCTCTCTTGAAAAAAGTAGGTGAACTTTACCATGTTGCTGCAGTAGGAAAATATGTCCAAGAGCATTTTGGTGGTACTAAAATTGATGTAAATAAACCTGTAACTTATCTTACAGAAAACAAATAACCCCTATTCTGCTTTCCATAAAACAGGCAAAATGATTTTGCCTGTTTTTCATTTTTTGTATAGTTTTTGACAACATGATTGAATTTAAAAATATTTCTAAACACTATGTACTTAAAGGTCAAACTGTACGTGCATTAGATGATATCAATTTACAAATCCCTAATGGCAGTATTTTTGGCATTATTGGCTATAGTGGTGCAGGAAAAAGTACCTTAATTCGTATGATTAACCTTTTGGAGCGCCCAACGCAAGGTCAAGTCATTATCAATCAAAAAGACTATACAGCTCTAGATGCACGTGCTTTGCGTCAAGAACGTGCAAATATTGGTATGATTTTCCAGCATTTTAATTTACTTGAAACCAAAACGGTTGCTGCCAATATTGAAATGCCTATGAAGCTTTTAGGTTTTTCTAAAAATGAACGTGAAAAACGTCTCAATGAATTACTCGATTTTATTGATTTAAAACATAAACGTGATGCTTTTCCTGATGAACTTTCAGGTGGGCAAAAACAGCGTGTCGGTATTGCTCGTGCGCTTGCCAATCATCCAAAAATTTTACTTTGTGATGAGGCAACTTCAGCTTTAGACCCACAAACAACCAAATCTGTTTTATCTTTATTGAAAAAAATTAATAAAGAACAAGGTATTACCATAGTTATGGTGACACATGAAATGGATGTTATCGAGTCTATTTGTGATTATGTCGCCGTCATGGAGTATGGTAAAGTGATTGAAACTGGCTCAACAATTGATATTTTTAGCCGTCCCAAACAGCCAACCACTCGCAATTTTATTCAAACTGTTTTACAGCAACAATTACCTGTCAATATTTTGAATAATCTTGAAAATAAAAATCATAACAGTATTTATAATCTGCAATTTTTGGGCACTTCTGCACAAGAAACCGTGATTCAAAAACTAATTCAACAATTTGATATTAGTCTTAATATTTTATTTGCCAATATGACTGAAATTAATGGATCAGTTATTGGGCAAATGTTTGTACAGTTATTGGGTGATCCAATTGTCATTCAACAAGCTGTTCAATTCCTTGCTTTACAAGGTGTTAAAGTATCTCAAGCAGGAGTAGCAGAATGAGAGATTTCATTGTTCAATGGTTAACTGAAATCACTGCTCCCTATTGGCAGAGCTCATTATCTATAGACCAGTTTGTTACAGCAATGCAAGAAACTATGCATATGGTCTTTTTTGCCATGCTATTTGGAGGTATTTGGGGCTTCATTCAAGCGATCATTTTATTGTTAACACGTCCTAATGGAATTTTACCCAATAAAGTGATTTATCATGTGCTTAATCCACTAGTAAATGCTTTGCGCTCCCTGCCTTTTATTATTTTATTAATTGCTGTTATTCCTCTGACCAAAATGATCGTCGGTACATCGATCGGTACTTGGGCAGCAATCGTGCCACTGACTATTTATGTTGGTCCTTATATTGGTCGTTTAATTGAAACTTCACTTTTAGAAGTTAATGAAGGAATTGTTGAATCTGCTCAAGCAATGGGCGCTTCTCCTTGGCAAATTATTTTTAAATTTATTATTCCTGAAGCACGAAGTTCTTTAATTTTAAATTTAACAACAGCAACCATTAGTTTAATTGGTGCAACAGCAATGGCAGGTGCCGTGGGTGCAGGCGGCATTGGCGATTTAGCAATTTCTTATGGTTATCAACGTTTTGATACTAGCGTGGTTATTTTAACTGTGATTGTATTATTAATTTTAGTACAACTTGTACAAAGTTTAGGAGATTGGCTTTCTAAACTGAGATAATCACTTATTTTTTAAATTTCCTTTTAAACCAGTACTTTAAGTACTGGTTTTTTTATAAATACTTTATTATTAAAATAAAATCTGTATCTTACTTATATATTATGTTAGTTTTATACAATTAATTTTTTAATATTAATAAGCTTAAGCTATTTAAATTTTCATGAATAACCAAGTTTCCATACAAAAATCGAATACCCAGTTGAGCATTAATATTTATATGAATGGTAGTCGCTTTAAATCTTCCATTTTATTTATACGCTTATTTATGATTTTTTGGTTTTTTATCAGTGTTGCTATTACTTCTACACAATTACAACCTCATCATTTTAATGAGCAAATTCCACTCATATTATGGTTATTAGTTTCAACATTAATAATTGGACTCAACTTTTATTTTATTGCTTGGCTCAAAAACACACATGAAGAACTCATTTTTAATTCAGATTATTTAATTTTTAAAAAACATTTACCATTTAATCAAAGCTCAGAATATAAAATTAACTTAATAGACTTTAAAAAATTACATTATCAAGCTTGGGAAAATCCTTGGCGTGGCGTAAATCTACCAAGCCCAAGTAAAGGTAATATTCACTTTAGAGCCAAATATAACCTAAAACACTCCTTTGGTATTAATCTCTCTGAAGATGAGGCTAATTCTATTATTTTAAATATTAATCAATGGTTTGAATCTCATCATTTGCATTTAGAAAGAGCTTAGTCAATGAATTTCATGTATCAAACATATAATGATATTGATATAAAACAAAATGCGACTACAGTTTGTATTCACTTAAAAATCACAAAAAGCGTTTTTAAACATTTAATGATTCCATTTGTTATTACATGTCTAGTATTTTTATTTATAGGAATAAGTTCATTATTTACCTCCTTAGTTAATGATACAGATAGTATTTTCATTTTATTAATATGGAATAGTTTTGCTTGTGTGCTAACGTATAAAACATTGACTGAATGCTTATGGTTATTATATGGCAAAGAAAAAGTGAGTTTAGATTTAACACATATGACTTTAGAAAAAACTTACCCGCTAAGATTTTTTCAAAAAAATTATACGAAAAAGCAAATGATTGATATAAATGAAATTATAAATATCCAATATGATTTTTGGGTACAACCTACAGCTAACTTAAACTTACCCAAACTCGAAGATGGTCAAATATTAATTGAAACTAAACAGCAAAAAATTTATTTCGGCATTAATTTAACTGATGCTGAAGTCAAAAAAATCCTTATTGTCATCAAAAATCATCTACAGAAAAATACATTATATACGCTCATAAAATAATTAAATTATGATCTTATTTTTATAGAAAAGCGCTATAATATTTGGGTCAATTTTCTCTCCCATCGCCCCATTTTTCATGGGTTGAAGCAGAAGCTCTGTCATGTCAAAAAATCTTGCGACGCTGATTGGTTTTAGCGCTATTTTACTGTGGTCAACTCTCGTTGGCTTATTAAAAAATCTCAGTAGTTTGCTTGGTGCAGATTATGCTGTGACCTTAATGTATAGCTTTAGCACACTGATTTTATTAGCTATTTTTAAGATTCCCAAACTCAGTGAAATTCCTAAAAAATATTTAATTGGCGCATCTTTATTATTTTTAGTCTATGAGCTTTGCTTTTCTTATGCAATTGCACTTGCTAAAACTGCACAACAAGCCATTGAAATTAGCTTGGTTAATTATTTATGGCCAAGTTTGACTGTGGTCATGTTAATTTTATTTAAAGAGTTAAAATTCAGCATATTTGTTGTACTTGGCTTAGTCATTAGCATGAGTGGTATTGTCCTGATCCAAACAGGCAATGGTGCTTTAACATGGATAGAAATTTCCGCACATTTTATGTCTAACCCTATAAGTTATATTTTGGCATTTATGGGTGCACTGCTATGGGCAATTTATTGTGTCGTGACTAAAAAATATAGCCAAGGTCACAACCCTATCGCACTTTATTTCTTAATGATTTCAATTGTATTATGGGCAAAATTATTATTTAAATATTCACTCGAAGAATTACCTCCATTAAATATGGACGTTGCACCTTATTTAGCAGGTGTTTCTTTGGCGACAGCCTTAGGTTATGCCGCTTGGAATATTGGAATTATTAAGGGCAATATCACAATATTAGTAACACTTTCATATTTTAGCCCTATATTTTCTACCGTATTTTCTATGATTATTTTACAAACGACATTATCTTTAGAATTTTGGCATGGCGTCATTTTTGTCACTTTAGGTTCATTCATTTGTTGGATTTCAACCAGTTGGGAACACATTAAACCACGCATCCGTAAACTCAAAATTCTATTTTAAATGGATCAGTCTAGAATAATGACTTCATCTTTTAGCTGTTATAATTTTTTTTAAGCACATTGTATCTATAAATATCTCATCATTTTTCTCATAATTAATTAAAAGAAATTGAAGTGAGATCAATATCATGAACCAAGATCAAGACGCTAAAAATGCACCAAAATATGCGGACAGTTCGATTTCAGATAAGGCTTTTAAGCGTATGCTGCTTTGGTTTTTTCTTTACTGTTCTGTATTCATTATTGGCGTTATTTTAGCTGTCAATGCCGACTCAATCTCCTAATATTGTTGATCAATATTTAAAACAAATCTTGGCTCAGCCTAAGATTTGAAATAGTTAAAGGGTATTTTCAAATACTGTATTCCATTCGCTTCTGGCTCAGGAAAATGCCCTGCAACCATATTAATTTGAATTGCAGGTAAAATAAGTTGTGGCATGCCTAATGTTGCATCACGTTGTTCACGCATCTGTACAAACTGATCTTTTTCAACACCTTGATGCACATGAATATTCTTTAATTTTTGCTCTTTAACTGTACTTTTATATTGATATGTTGTACGTGTTTTTGGCAAATAATCGTGGCATAAAAATATTTGATAATCATCAGGTAATTCAAATATTTTTTGAATTGAATTATATAATTGAGATGCACTACCTTTCGGAAAGTCACAGCGTGCAGTACCATAATCATGCATAAATAGCGTATCGCCCACAAAAACACAGTCTTGTATGACATAACTTAGACATGCTGGTGTATGTCCCGGTGTCGCAATACTATAAGCCTCGATTTGACCAATTTTAAATCTTTCCCCTGCTTCAAATAAATAATCAAAGGCAAGATGAAAAGATTTTTGTTGTGGATCTAAATGATAAATTTCAGCAAATATTTGTTGTACTTCACTAATTTTCTTACTCATTGCAACCTGACCACCCAGTTTTTGTTTTAAATACTGAGAAGCGGTTAAATGGTCGGCATGAACATGTGTTTCTAAAATCCATTGCACAGTAAATTGATGATTTTGAATATATTCAATCATTAAATCTGCTTGTGTGGTTTGAGTCGTTGCAGATGCCGCATCATAATTCAGAACACTATCAATAATTGCACATTGTAAAGATTGAGGATCTGCAACTACATAACTGAAAGTATTGGTTTTTTCATCAAAAAAATCTTGCACTATTAATTTTGACATATTATTTTGCTCCTAAGAATTTTCGATGTAACCACACACCTAACAACATCGCAACGATAAAGTAGATCGCTTGATAGTAACCTAGCCCAATTAAAGTAAAAGCAGGTGCTGGACATATCCCTGCAATCCCCCAACCCATACCAAAAATTAAAGCACCTATACATAAACGTGGATCAATTTTATTTGATGTTGGTAATTCTATTTTCTCATTAAATAATGTCACAGGACGACGAATTGCCTTTTGAAATGGAATAAATGCAACAAAAATTGCGCCTAACATTACAAACATTAAACTTGCATTCCATTCTCCAAAAATATCAAGAAAACTAAGCACATTTTCAGGGTTTGCCATACCAGAGAACATCAAACCAATAGAAAATAAGCCACCAAAAATAAAAGCAAAGACATTTTTCATCATTAATTCCCCAGTAAATGACGCATGATATAAACCGTCACAAAACCTGAAAACATAAATAAACTTGTTGCTACGATAGAACGCTTAGACAAACGGCTCATTCCACAAATTCCATGCCCACTGGTACAACCAGAACCTAAGCGTGTACCAAAGCCAACCAAAACTCCTGCAATAATCATGGTGATGGGTGAAGCTGAGATTTCAATTTTAGGTGTAATAAATAGACCATAAATAAATGGAGTGACAAATAAGCCCAATAAGAACCAAGTTGCAGGTCGCTGAAAAAGTCCTGTTCCATTAAAAAGTTGCCCAATCAGACCACTGATTCCCGCAATTTTGCCATTGATATAGAGATATCCAACAACAGCAACACCCAATAGCGTTCCACCCAGAAACGCGCTTACATATTCATGCATGATTGATTACTCAAAATTGGTCACTTAATACATTATACTTTTTTATAATATATTATTTTATATAATATTAAAACTATTTTTTAATCAAACCATTATTGTGAGATTTAGAGTATCACTGTTAATTTTCAAAAATATTGAAAATTACAAAATCTATCACAAGATTTTTAAAATAAATATTTAACAATAAAAATCAATAAATTAAATCTAAATTCAAACCAAATAAAAGTAATATTACTTTAGTTTTTGCATTTAAAATTAATACAGAGAATTTTCTCTGTTATATTTTTTTTCATCAAATTTGTATCTTTCCTTTTATTTTATTTCATTCAAAATGAACATAATCTGTTAAAAGGTCAATGATATGAATTTTTTAAGAAAGAACAATAAAGCAAGTTTTGTATTTTTTATCATCACTGCTTATTCATTCTTAGGATTTGGCTTAGGCTATATTATTTGGGAATATCTTCTGTCAAAATAATATATGCAACCGACTTTTCTCACATGCCATTTGGTCAATATAACAAGTCATACACGGATTCTGCTCTAAATGGAATAGCTCATCGTTTGGGTTAAATTGACGATTTTCATATTTTAAAATCAAATGGCGAAGGAGATTAAACGTTGGTCATGTTATTAACATTTTATAATATTCACTTGATTTATCATTCTAATTAAAACTTTTATTTTGATCACTCCTTCTTTAATTCAGTAAAAATCCCTCTCAATTTTCATTAAAAAATTAAAGCTCTTGTATTTTTAAAATATCCCATCTATATTTTAGAGTAATTACTCTAATTATTTTTTTGGTGAGTTATGCTAGGTGATCGAGAGTGGATGAACCTTACTCAAGGTAAATTGAGCTTTTTAGAAAAATTACAGCTCATTCAAAAAGTAATGCTCCCTGCCAGTTTAAATTTTATTCATGCAAAAATGGGAACTTATGCACAAGATTCAGACTTAGTACTAAAAAATATTCAAATTCCAGATACAGCTCTGATCAAAGATGCTTTATTTGAATTAGAAAAAACTGAGTCTAAAATAATTTTTCAACATTCTTGGCGTTGTTATTTTTGGGGAGTTGCCATTGCAAAATATAAAAAATGGCAATTTGATGAAGAAGTTTTTCTTGTTTCAAGCTTAATGCATGATGTTGGTTTAGCAAAATCACAAGCCGAATTCTCTTATTGTCAATGCTTTACCTTTGAAAGTGCCTTACGTGCCGAACAATTATGTCAGCAACATGATTTTCCTCAAGACAAAACTCAGAGAATAGCTGATGCAATTTGTCTGCATATGAATGGGTATTTAAATGAAAATGATCATAATATTTCCAAAGAAATTTTATTATTACAACAAGCTACAGCTTATGATGTTGTAGGTACTCAGCAAAATTTGATTTCTGAAAAATTTTATCTTGATGTGTTAAATCATTATCCTAAAGATAATTTTAAAGTCAGTTTTAAAGAGTTAATTCAACAAGAAATTAAACGTCATCCATATGGAAGGACTGCTTTCCTAAGTCCTCTAGGTTTAAAGTTGATGATTCATTTGAATAATAAATAACAATGAGGACTTACCATGATTCAGCAAAATCTTTTACAACATTATATTCAATTTCCTCATAGTCACCCTATTTTAGTTGATGTTTACCAAATTTCTGAGCATAAAAATAGCATTATCATGCTGCCTGCTTTAGGTGTCCCTATTCAAAAATATGAAAAACTTATTCAGAGCTTGATACAACAAGGCTTTAATGTCATTGCTGCTGATTATCCTGGTTGTGGTCGAAATACTCCTCAAGTGTCCTCAGATTTTGATTTTGGTTATGCCGATTTATTGGCTTACTTTATTCCTCAGTTGGTAAAAATCGCAAAATATTTATCTAAAAAAACCCCTGTTTTATTTGGGCATAGTTTAGGTGGTCATTTAGCAACTTTATTTGCCCAACACCACACTATTCATGTAATTGGTGTAGCAACTGGAAACATTGGTTTAAAATATTGGAATATGTCTGGAAAATTTAATATTTTAAAAGCTGCTACGATTTTCAATCTTATGATTTTAAAAGATGGTTATTTAGCAGGTGATAAAGTTGGTTTTGGCAAAAAAGAAGCGAAAACTTTAATGCGTGATTGGTCAAAAGTAATTTTTACAGGTCACTATCGTCATATTATCTCTGAGGAAAACTTGTCTCAGCAGCCCGCATTATTTATTCAATTTGTACAAGATAATTTTGCACCTATGCGCTCAACTTTAGCCTTGAGTCGTTATTTTAAGGATGCTCAAGTTAAGCAATTAGATCTCACCGCAAGCTTAAAAGGCAATCAACATTCAGTCTGGCTAAAACAACCAGAAAAAGTGGTTGAATTAGTTAAAGATTTTATTCAAATATAAACCTATAAAAGACTTAGAATCGGATGCTGTTTATGCATATTTATTGATGTAGATTAAAAGTGAATTTTATCACGATTTTCATCTACAATATTTAGCCATGCACGAGTTGCAGGACTCATTGCTACAGAGGTATTCCACGCCATACTTAATGTCCAGTGTAAATTTGGATTGCATAAAAATGCAACATTAAAATGTTCTGGATTTAATTGATCACAATAAATTTTAGGTAATAATGCCAAGCCCATATTGAGTTCGACCATTTTTGAAATAAAATCCCATTGACCACTTTTACAAACAACACGAGGTTCAAAACCTACAGTGTTTGCTGCATCTAAAATAACTTTATTTAACATAAATGTATCTGCATATAGCAAAAAGGATTCATCTTTTAATTCAATAAGATCGACACTTGTTCTATTTTTCCATACAGAATCTTTTGCAGATAATAAACACATTGCTGAATCAGCAACAGGAATTGCAGAAAAATTTGGTCGTAAATTACCCAATAAAATCCCGACATCTACCGTTTTCGCAGCAATCGCCTCTTCGACTCCATTCGCTCCAACCTCTAAAAATTTAAGCTCTATTTCTGGATATTTTTTATGAAATAACGCAATTAATGAACTGAGTAAAACAGACCCGAGAGGAGGTAAGCCTATGGTTAGTTTTCCTTTATTGAGACTTTGAACTTGTTGAATCGTGTCATAAATTTTTTGCTGTTCAGCTAAAATAGTCTGTGCATGTTGATAAATTAACTCACCAGTATAAGTCAATTGGACATCACGCTTACGACCTGCTTCGCCTTTTTTAAAAAGTGCTGTTGCTAAATCAACTTCTAAACTTGCAATTGCTTTACTAATCGTGGGCTGTGTTAAAAATAAACGCTCGGCTGCGATAGAAAAACTTTTTGATTCAACCACTGTAACAAAAATTTTAAGATTCTTCAGATCCATAAATATTCCAAAATAGAATAATATATATTTAATTATTCATAATTTAACATAAAAATAAGCATTAAAATAATAACCTCATCCGAAACTAAGCTGTCCTCATGTCCAGTACACCTCTATTCTCGTCACAAAGCTCTTTTTTTCTTAAAGTTATTTTGCAATTGGGCTTAATTTTCCTTTTTTTAGGGTTAGGAAAATATGTACAAGACATTTTGAATCTACCGATTTCAGCAGCAGTCACGGGTTTATTTATTTTACTGATTTGTTTAATAAGCGGTATTCTAAAATTAGAATGGATTAAAGTTGGTTCAGATTTTATTTTAGGTGAATTGGTTTTATTTTTTATTCCGTGTTTAGTTGGTTTAACTCAATATCAATCCTTATTTTTAGATCAGGGCTGGAAGTTATTTGTTGTTATATTTTTAGGTACAGCCTGTGTCATGGTGTTTACTGCATTTAGTGTATATTTAGGTTTTAAATTAGAAAAAACTATCAAGAAATTATTTAAAAATAAACCAAATTCTTATAAAAATTTACAGGAGAAAAACTAATGTCTTTTATCTCTATTTTTTGTCTCATCATGACATTATCTATATATGTTATTAGTAAAAAAATATATCGTAAATTTCCTTATTTTTTGCTCTCACCTGCTGTTTTAGTACCAGTAATATTGATTATATTTTTAGCCCTTACACATATTTCTTATGAAACTTATATGATAGATAACCATTGGATTGTTTGGTTATTAAGCCCTGCAACCGTTGCATTTGCAATTCCTATTTATGAATATCGGAAAATGATTAAACAACATATCATTTCTATTTCAATGGGAGTTTTTATAGGTATGTTTATGGGCATGCTGAGCGCATTTTATTTAGCACAGTTATTTCAATTTGACCAAATAACAACTTATAGTTTAATGGCACGTTCTATTTCAACTCCTTTTGCTATGGAATTAGTCAATCATATTGGTGGTTCTATTGAGCTTGTAATTTTATTTACAATGATTACAGGCGTTATTGGTATGTTATTTGGTGATCTTATTTTAGCTGCTATTCGCTTAAAATCACATTTTGCTTTAGGTGCTTCATTAGGAAGTGCTGCTCATGGTTTTGGCACAAGTAAAGCCTATATGCGTCATCAAGAAGAAGGCATTATTGCCAGTTTAACAATGGTACTTTCTGGAATTTTTATGGTGGTTTTAGGACCTAGCCTTGTACATTTTATTTTAATGCTAAATGCTTAAATTTTGAATGTTTAATATTTAATGTTTAATATTTAATGTTTAATATTTAATATTTAATGTTTAATGTTTAATGTTTAATGTTTAATGTTTAATGTTTAATGTTTAATGT
>NZ_PYIX02000002.1 GCF_003024515.2 Acinetobacter sichuanensis | reverse complement strand
AAATAGTCATTCAGAGAGTGGTTGGAAGTGTATGGGGGCTTTTGCACGTAGTTTATATGCAATAACTAACCCTAAACAGCGTCCAATACAGACAGCTTTTGTTGGTTTTGGTAAAGAGTTTGATGGGGCTATGTCAGCTACATTGACAACAGATACACGCAATGCTTGTCAGCTTGGTTCAGCCAAAGAGGGTGATAATTGTTCATATTATAATACAGATAAAACTGTAAAGCCCAATACTGTATTTCGTAATGCAGAGGATGGTTTTGGTAATGGTGGATTTTTCCAAGCAAAAGATGCAGTAGATGTTACAAATAGTGTTCTTGCTGCTTTAAATAATTTAGATACAGGAACAATCGAACCATTAACCACCGGTGCTTGGTCTGTACCTGTTGATGATTTAAATCCAACAGGTGTTACGTCACAGGGATATGTTCGAGCATTTCAACCAAGACCAGGTAGTACAGATGTATTGTGGGCAGGAAATTTAAAAAAATATGATATTGTGAATGGTGCTTTAGCTGAAGGAGCATCAGCGACTGCTTCATTAGTATTAGATAATAAAGGTAAGTTTAATACGGGGATTAATGATCTTTGGGGGACGGCAGGTGCTGATGAAGGTGGAAGTGTATATAAAGGCGGTGCGTATAAAAACATTCCAATGCCGATAGTTGGTGCACCAAATAAAATACGTAATCTTTACACCAATTTTAAATTAGATAGTGATAATAACTTAACGCCTCAATTATCTAAAGGGGCTAATTTACTGCGTTTACCAGAAGTGGAAAACTCTACTTTAGCAACCACAATAACTAGTTTAAATGAAAATGCAGTAACTTCAAAATTCACTAATTTATTAAAACGTAAAATACTTAACTATTTAGGTTTTAAAATTGATTTGAATGATACAAACCTACCAACTGATTTAACAACTGTACCTTTACAACAGGAAGGAAAAGAGTGGAATAGTTTAGGAGGGATTTCTCATTCATTGCCTGTACAAGTAACTTATGAAGGCGTACTAAATAGTGAAGGTGAATTACAATCTACACGTAGCCAATCAATTTTGTTTGGAACAATGGAAGGTGGTTTACATTTAGTAGATGCAGAAAGAGGAACAGAACAATTCTCGTTTATTCCATCAGATATTTTATCTGACTCGGTACAGTCCTTAGCTCTGAAAAGGGATGAATCATCTACAGCAGGTGTTGCAGCAGGTACGGATGCAGCTTGGGTTGTTGATCCTATATATAAGTATGAACAGGTAGGTTCAGGAGATACAGCAACAACAAAAATTGTTGCTGAAAAAATGTATGCATATGGTGGCTTACGTATGGGAGGAAGTAGTTATTATGGCTTAGATATTACGACAAAAACCTCACCAAAATTTTTATTTAGAATTAGTGCAGATCAAACAGATTATAACCATATGGGACAATCTTGGTCTAAACCAGTATTGGGTAATATTCGAATCAATGGTGTGATTAAGCGAGTTATGTTTATTAGTGGTGGTTATGATACATGTTATGAAGATCCACATTTTAAACTTAATACAGATTACACAGCAGATATATCAAAAAGTGCTGCATTTAAAGCACAATGTTCAAATAAATCACAAGCAAAAGGTAATGCTGTTTATGTTGTTGATGCTGCAACAGGTGACCGCTTATTTTGGGTAAGTAATGCTGGTGCAGATAAGAACAATGCAGATATCAAACACAGTATTGTAAGTAATATTTCTACATTAGATACAGATGCTGATGGTTTAGTAGATCATTTTTATTTTGGAGATCTTGGAGGGCAAGTTTTCCGTGCTGATTTAAACAATAAAAATAAAACAGAAAATAGTGAAAGCTTTGGTGTACGTGTTGTTAAAGTCGCAAATCTGGCAACAAATGCAACGGGTGCAAATATTACGAATGGAAATAATCCACGTTTTTATGAAGCACCAACATTAACTATGCATCGTGAGCAAGGAAAGAGATTTATATTAATGGCTATAGCATCTGGTGATCGTAGTTCACCATTAGATGTTGCACCTTTGGGGCGTATGCGTCCTTCATCTGTACCTACAGCATTAACGGGTCAATTAGCTAATAATATTTATGCAATTATGGATACAGATGTACTGAAAAAAGATTTAAATACAAATTATGCAGCTGATTATGCATTAGCGACTAAAGATTTAACATTAGCTAGCCTTATACAAAATCCTCAGGTTATTGTTCGAAATAGCGGTTTTGGTGTATTAAAAAATCAGTTAATTCCTTACGTGAATACAGTTAACGCAGCTACTCGTTATGGTTGGTATCGTTCTTTATCGAGTAATTCAGCTGGTACAGAGAGAGCAAATAATAGTTATCGACAATTAGGTGGGATAAAAGCATTTGAACCATTAATAGTCGTTGCTAATACTCTGTTGATGACTGTTTATGACCCTGAAAGTGAAACAATTAATCCCAATCCAGATCCATGTCAAGTTCGTGTTATTGGAGAAACTTATCGTCAATATTATTGTTTACCATTTGGTGCTTGTTTGAGTGGAACGGGCACGAACGTAACTCTTAACACTCTCGAGGAGAGTAAAACAGGTTGGAGACCAGGGAAAGAGAGTGATGTTCTCGGAAGTGAAGTATCAAGTGCTGCTCTAGGGCAAGGGATTTTAGGTAGTGCATTCGCACCAGGTCAATCTGATGGAAACTGTGGTGGTTTGCAACTAGCAGGCAATCTTCATGGTACTGGTAAGTGGAAATGTGTTGCTCAAACCAAACCAATGAATTGGTATGCTAAATAGGTGGAAAATGAATTTAAAAAATGGTTTTACGCTTATTGAGTTGATGGTGGTGGTGGTGATGGTTGCAGTACTTGCTGCAATCGCTTACCCAAGTTATCAGCAATATATTCTACGAAGTAATGCATCTTTAGCTGAGGCAGAAATGCAACGTCTAGCTCAGGATCTAGAACGTTATAAATCTAGGAATTTTAGCTACAGATTGTATACTCCTATTTCAATAAATGTTGGAGATCCACTTAAATACACAATTAGTCTTCAAGCAACAGCGACCACAAATTTAGCCACGGATGGTTCTGCATGGGTGATGAGAGCTGTTCCACAGGATGTAAAAAATTTCACATATTTAATTAATAATCAGGGTCTTAGGTGTAGAAATAAAATAGCATCGAAAGTAACATTTACAGATTGTGGGACAAGAGCAGATGGAAGCGAAGATTGGTAAGCAATTTGGTTTTACATTATTTGAGTTGATGATTATCGTGGCTATAGTAGGCATTTTAGCCGCTATAGCAATTCCTAATTACTCAGAATATGTTAAACGAAGTAATAGGGCTGATGCACAAACACATGTTATGAATCTTGCACAAAATTTGGAAACTTATCGTTTAGTGAACCATAGTTTCTTTGGTGCAAATTTAACCCAATTAGGAGGAGATAAATATCCTATTAATACTGCATATTATCAGTTAACGTTAACGGATATATCTGGTGTTGCTTTTACTAATGCGCAGGCGAATTTGCAATCATGGTTATTAGTTGCAAGACCAATAGCAACAGAGAGACAAAAAGGTACAGGCGCTATTTCTTTAAATTCAGCGGGCGTAAAGTGCTGGTACAAAAATGATGATAGTGCAAATGTAACATCAACGGTTGATAATAATGGTAATCCTGTTCCAGCTACAGCTTGTAGTAATAAATGGGAAGATAAATAATTAATCCCAGATTAAGTAAAAAAACCTTCTAATTTAGAAGGTTTTTTTTACTTAATGTTGTTTTTTTTGGTTAAAATTCCAAATAATGTGATGTGTTTTATTTAATTGAATATTTAAGTTATTTTTTTATCATTATTTTAATAAAATTTGTTTTTAATCAGTTGTTTAATCCGAATATCTTGTAAAAATAGCCTTTCATCTATCTATTGTTATATTTAAAAAATAAAACCTTAGTATCGTAATTATATAGATTTATAGTTTAGATAATTTTATGCAATTAATGAGAGGATTTACGCTTATTGAGCTGATGGTCACAATATCCGTCATCGCTATAATTGCGATGATGGCTATCCCTCCCTTTAAAAATATGCTGACTCAACAAGATTTAAAAAAAAATACTAATGAGTTAATAGGTGTATTGAATCAGGCACGAGCAAAAGCGGCACTAGAGCGTAAAAATGTTGAAGTAGAACTCAGTCCAAGTGAAGTAGATTTGTTACCTCAAAATACAGATACAACTATTTATTGGATGCCTTATGGAAAAGTACATTTAACAACTGCAAGTGAAACAAAAATTACTTATGGGTTAAATGGTAGCGTAAGAGATGCAGGGTCAGATACCACTTTTATCATTTGTTCTGAAATAGGTGGAAAGTCTCAAATAGTGAAAGTTTCTAAAATGGGAACAATTCAACAAGCTATTCAAGGGGCATGCTAATGATTGATAAAAATCAACAGGGTGTCGGTTTGGTTGAAGTACTTGTTGCATTATTAATTTTAGCAATAGGAGTCATGGGATTTATTGCACTACAGTATCGGGCTATAGAAGCAACTGCTGAAAGTGGTGCACGAATTCAAGCAGTCAATCTTGCGCGTGATTTAGCTGAAAGAATGCGAGTGAATCGAGGTGCAGAAGAGGTTTACGCATTTCAATTAAATACAGCCAATACACAAAGAGTTTTTCCTATCAATTGTTTTAATACAAATTGTTCTAGTACAAATTTAGCTGATTTTGATGTCGCTCAGATCGCTACAAAAGCAAGAACAATCGGAATGACAGCAAATTATTTACCTTGTCAGGGAAATGAGGATAACCGCAGATGTATTTATGTTGCATGGGGGGATACTGCTGCAACTGATGGTACTGATCGTGGTAATTGTACAACTGGTACAAGTTACGAGCCAAATTCAACTTGTTTGATTATGGAGGTTTATTAAATGAGCCATATTAAACAAGTCGGTTTTACTTTGATTGAATTAATGATTGCATTAGCTCTAGGTTTGGTAATTGTTGCTGCAGCAACAATGCTATTTTTGACGAGTTCTAGGAGTCAGGCATTACAACAAGGGCAATTGAGTTTACAGGATGATGCCAATTTTGGTCTGAACTATATTGTAAAAGATATACGTTTAGGAAATTTAAATACAATTAATTCAAGTATTAATGATTTAACTACATATGGAGGGATTGTTTTTCGTTCATCTGAGAACTCAGTTGAAGTAAGCGGAGTTGAACGAGCAAATATCCCTATAAGTATTGTTGGAAAAACTG
The DNA here is from genome assembly GCF_003024515.2 of Acinetobacter sichuanensis. GTDB lineage: Bacteria > Pseudomonadota > Gammaproteobacteria > Pseudomonadales > Moraxellaceae > Acinetobacter > Acinetobacter sichuanensis. The sequence goes on along the minus strand of NZ_PYIX02000002.1, from coordinate 289,837 downwards.
TAAATGAAACCTTGCTTACTCGTAGTGATGGGCTTGAGGTAGGTACATCACCGCAATGGACAGGTGTATCGAATGTGCAAGATAGATCTAGTGACCAATTGACTATTCAATTTGTTCCACAATATGTTTTGGATCATAAAAATACAGCAAATGAAAATGATGATGTTTGGTATGGCGGTTCTGATTGTGAAGGGACAGAATTAGAATTTAGTCGGACAGAAGGTCGTCAAGTTATTGTCCAACGATATTTTTTACGACCCGATAACAATAATAGTAAAAATGAGCCTAATACACCTTTAGCACTTGCATGTGATGCTGGACATTATCCTCTAGAAGGCAGCCCTAATGAAATTACAGGCTTGGGTGATGATGGCGAAATTATTTTACAAAGAGTTGATCATTTTCGAGTGTTGTATTCAATTCAATCTGGTGAAAATCATCGCTATGTAGATACAGCCACATATATGGCTATGGCATCAAGACCTCGAATTTTAGCAGTGCAATTAGGTGTTTTAGCACGCTCAAATCAATCTGTAGGTACTGGAACAGAATTTTCAGATAGTCAAGTGTTTAGAGTTTTAGATCAGGATGTAACAGTGACAAAACCTATAGGGAATTCCTCAAAGTATGCAAGACAAGTGGTCACACAAACGATAGCACTACGTAATGCATTTGGGGAGAGAGGGCAATGATGAAGCAACAACGTGGAGCAACATTAATCGTTGTTTTATTTCTTTTATTAGCCATAGTTGTATTGGGAACTTTAGCAGTACGACAAAGTTTAGTTGGTTTGAATATTGCGACAAATAGTCAAGCACAACAGTTGTTATTACAAAATGCAGATGCTGCTTTTTTTAATGTTGAACGAGAGGACAATATTATTCAGGCTTTAAGTTCTAGTGGAATGTTTGGTTATATCAGTGGGGCAACAGATAAAGATAAAGAAATGGTCTTTTGCTATCGCGGTGAAGAATCAGGTTTTTTTGATATTAGTCGAGCAAGTTTAATTTATTGGAAATCGGGGCAACAAGCACCAAGCAATAGTGAGTTTGGGTTAGATGGATATTGTAATGCAGATGAGAGTGCCACAAATTTTTTTACCAGTGGTCGTAAAGCTGTGATGACCCAAATTGCTGTTAAGTTTTCCAGTATTTCAGAAAATGATCCTTTTTTTGGTACGCAATTTGGTACAGATGATCAAACCGTAAAATTTGATCGTAGTAAACCTGTGAAAGTATTTGCTGTATCTGTTATGCCTACACTAACCAATGCTTCTGCTACAGATATTAATAAATGTTTTAAAAATTATATGAGTGAAGCAACAGTTCCTGAAGGAACGACAGTTGCATTAAATGCTGATTCACGAAGAACAGTGACGGAGTGTCTTGCTGATTTAAATGTCCCATATACATCACATGTGACTGAATATGTGATTGTTCAAGACTTTGTATAGATTTGGAGTAATGAAATGAAAACCTTAAACAAAAATTTCCTGAATTCATCTCGTTATAAAGTTTTGGTCATAAGTATTGCGGCAATATCGACTATGTTAGTCAGTACAAGTGTGACACAAGCAAGTGATATTGATATTTACCAAGATGCAAAGTCGGGTGATATTACGTTGATGTTTATGTTGGATATCTCAGGAAGTATGGGAGCACCTCAACAAATAGGCAATAAGAGTTCTTGTGATATTCCTAATGAAGCTTCGATCGCATCTAGTGATAGGGAAGATTCGACAAATGGTTCGCCAAGTTATAAGCGATATTATTGTAATGTAGCTGATACGAAAACTTATAAATATCGTTTTCGAAATAATACCTATTGGAAGTGTACGAATGAGAGTGCGAGCATTAGTAACTGTAATTGGGGGGCGAGCTTCTCCAAAAAACCGTCTGATTATGATGCATTGCATAAAGAAACAGTAAGAATTGGCGGAAGTAGCTATACCGTTGCTTATGAGGGAATGATACGCAAATATTATGATCGAATTACACGTGTTAAAGACGGCATGTTCGACCTATTAAATGGAAATAGAGCAAACAATATTCCACAACTCGCTGATGATAAAATTATTGGATTGACCACTTATTCTCGACCAACTAGTTTTGATAGTGAGGGGAGACCCAGTGAAGCAGACAATGTGCGAGGGCAAGTACGTATCCCTGCTCGTCGACTGGATGCAGTTGTTGACGGTATTACGCAAAGACAAATACTTTTAAATGAAATTGCTCAGTTAGGTGCACGTGGTGGTACACCAACTGCACATGCTTATGCAGAAGCAGTAGCTTCCTTATGGGGAGCAACGACTATAAATACAAACTCAAGTGGCTTTCTTTATGCTGGTACAGGTGTAACATCTGGAAATAATTATATTATTCCTGAAAGTATTCAAAAACAGATAACAGGAGAAAGTAATCAACAATGTAGCGGACAAGGCGTTTATGTTCTAACGGATGGTGTTCCAAGTAATAATGATCAAGCACAAGAGTTAATGAAAAAAGTATTAGACAATAATAGTTTTTCCTGTACTAACTCTAGTACAGGTTGGGATTGTATAAATAAATTTTCACAAAGTATTTTAAAGCAAGCATTAAATGGTAATCGTCCGATATTAAAAACAGCCGTGGTCGGATTTGGCAGTGATTTTAACAATATTAACTCCTTTAGTAAGGAGTTAAGTACAGAACAAAATTTGGATAATATTGCTTCAGCCAATGCGAGTGAGGATGTTAAGAACGCAGCACGTTGGGGCGTTCAATCAGAAGGTGGTTGGTATTCAGGTAACAGTTCTCAAGATGTCGTAGATAGTGTCAATGATTTTATTAATAATTTATCCAAAGAGATCCCCTCTGTAACGACAGGTTCTCCGACTATTCCCCGAGATGCTTTAAACCCTGCTGAGCTACAGGATAATGCATATTATCAAACTTTTCAGCCTACACCTGCAACTAACTACCAACTCTGGCTAGGTAACTTAAAAAAATATTTAGTCAGTGAGAATGGTGTTTTAAAAGCAAAAAATGCAGCAACAGTTTTTGAAAGTGATGGTCGAATCAAAGAACCCGTTTATGATGCAAATGGGAATATTACTTCAGCAATTTATGATTTTTGGGCGAAACAAATAGATACTGCTGTGGAAAATGGTGATGAAAATACTATTGGAAGCAAAAAATTTGCTGTACGTGGTGGCGCATGGTCACAAATGTTACTTGGGATAAATACTGAAAATAAAGCAGAACGTAAGTTATTAACAAATCGTAAAGCAGTCACTGAAAATGGTAATACATCATTTAAGGGCACAGGCACATTACGCCAAGTTCAATTGGCAGATATTGTTGATACAACTTATAAAAACGATCCAAATCGTGGTTATTTATGGTCATTGCTAGGCTATAACATTGATGTAGTCAATCCACCTACAACTATTGATAATTTAAAAGCACAACCAAATTTACGTCAAATGGGTGCAGTGATGCATTCTTATCCATTATTAGTTACCAATAATGGAAAATTAGAATATAACAAAACCACGAAAGTGATGGAATCAACTAGCAGAGAAGACTATGTACTGTTTGGTACAACACAAGGTCTATTACATGTTGTTGATGCTGAAACAGGTGTTGAAAAGTTTGCTTTTGTACCTAATGAAATGGTTGAAAATCAAAAAGATGCTTTTCGTTTGTCTAGTGTGACCAATGGCGGTTTGCAAAAACTTTACTATGGCATAGATGGTTCTTGGTCTCTCTATACACAATATGTTGTTGATAGTTCTGGTAATTTGGTTGTAGGCAAAGGACGTACAGATAGTCAACAAGGTATGCAAATGGCATATGGTGGATTACGAATGGGAGGGCGTAGTTATTATGCGCTAGATCTGAGCAATATTAATAGCCCAGAACTGAAATTCCATATCGATCCAACAACCCAAAAAGTATATAGCGGAAGCTCTTCTACAACATTTAATCAACTGCAATATATGGGGCAAAGTTGGTCTAAGCCAGCGATTGGTTGGGTAAATTGGGGAGGAACACGTAAACGTGTGATGTTTGTTGGTGGTGGCTATGATGCGGGTGGCGATGATGGCGATGCGCATACCAATGGTATGAAAGGGCTATATAGTGGTTATGAAAATGCAAACTACAATCCAAGTCGGTCAAAAGGTGCAGGCATTTATATGTTTGATGCAGACAATGGTGATCTGCTTTGGTGGGCGAGTGATTATGCTACTGCTACATCACCAACAGATGTAAATACGGGTGTTATTTCAACCAAAAGTGCAGATTTGAAATATAGCGTAGTGAGTGAGATTCGTACTGTAGATCGTGATGGTGATGATTTAATTGATCATTTATATTTTGGTGATTTAGGTGGACAATTATTTAGAATAGATTTGGATAATAAGCAAAATATAAAAGGTGCTGTTCCAAAAGCACCAGTAAAAATTTTCACTATGCATACAGATGTAGCCAGTCCTAGATTCTACGATATGCCAGGTTTTTCTTTATATAATCAAAATGGTACAACATTTGCTGTAATTTCGCAGGGCAGTGGTAATCGTAGTGCTCCTTTAGTAAGTTATACGTCTTCTAATACATCTGATGAATATGATGCAATTTATAATATCTATGATAAAGATGTAGCACGCCGTGATTTATTTAATCGAAAAACTGATTTAAATACTCAAAATCTTAAAAAAACTAATTTAGGTGAAATAACAGATCTTAATCGTTTTGAAAATACCACGCTTGTTGCACCTTTTTCAGAAAAAGGAGGTTGGTATTATGATTTTAAAACCTGTACAGCAGGTGTTGATGGAAAACTAACTAATTGTAATAACTATAATAAACAAAGTGAAAAAGTCTTTGGTACACCATTGGCAATGAATTACAAACTTTATGTTTCTACCTTTGATTCTAGTAAACCAGGCATTTCTGGTGAGTGTGGTGCAGGTGTAAAAGGTGAAAGTATGTTAACTGCATTCTGTATGCCTTTTGGTCAATGTGCATCAAAGTTAGAACCTGCACGTGGGGTAATTGGTATTGGTATTCACACAGTTACTGTGGGGGGTAAAAAAGGTGAAGGTGGTGGGAGTGAGGGAGGTGAAGGAGAATGTGTAGGAGAAAGCTGTCCACCTGTTGATTGCAAAGATGAATCATGTCCACCAAAAGCGACAGGAAATACCAGTGCAACAAACTATTGTATTAATACCAGTGGTCGAATTGCTTTAACCGTGACAGGTGGTTTTGGAAATGGTGAAGCAACAGAAATGTGCCTTATTCCACAACGTTGGTATGAAAAGCTTGCACGTAAAGTATCATAATGGGTGAAATATGAAAAAAAATAGCTCATTTCAAAATGGTTTTACGCTTATTGAAGTGATGGTTGTGGTGGTGATCGTTGCAATTTTTGCTGCGATCGCAATCCCATCATATCAAGAATATGCACGGCGAGCTCAGGCAGCTCAGGTTCAAGACCAATTGCAACAAATCGCAATTGCTTTAGATCGATATAAGACAAGAAACTTTAACTATCAAGGTTTTGTATTGCCAGTGGAGATGGAGGTTTCACCAAAAGGCGCAACAGGAAGTGCTATAAGGTATAACCTCTCTGTTGCTACAGGTGTAGGACATCAATCTTGGGTCATCACAGCACTCGCAGAAGATACGAAAAGTGATAACTTTCTTATGTCGAGTACAGGCATACGTTGTAAAAATAAAGCGGGAAATCTTATAGATGTCACAAAGGTTTCATGTGGTGATAAAAGTGTAGGAGGTGAAGAATGGTAAGTAATCGCAAAGGTTTTACACTGATTGAGCTCATGATTGTTGTTGCGATTGTAGGTGTTTTAGCAACTATAGCTTATCCATCATATCAAGAGTATGTCAAAAAAACGCATAGAGTAGAGGCTCAATCTGAAATGCTAGAATTAGCGACTCAGATTCAGCGTTTTAAAATAGCAAATTTTTCTTATGCACCTTTGATTAACGATGTGGAAACACCTTTGACTTTAGCCGAGTTAAATCATTCAGCTAAGATTCCTAGGCAAGGAGAAGCGTTGTATGATCTACAAATCATAGGAGTAACACCTACAACTTGGACATTAATTGCAACACCAATAGCTTCAACTACACAATTTGCAGATGGGCATTTAGTATTAAATCATCGTGCTGAACGTTGTTGGACAAAAGGTAGTGATAAAACAGGAACAGCCTGTACACCATCTGCTGCCACAAATTGGGATGGTAAATAAAACTTAAATTCAAAATTGTGGATAACTAAAAAATTTGATCTTTCATTCATTGCAAAGATAACGTAAAATACTGCCCTCTATGAAAGGGGTTTGAGTTATATCGATGGTCGGTATAAGGATAATCCGTAAAAACTATAAGGTTCTATCATGGTTGTTATTCGTCTTGCACGCGGTGGTGCTAAAAAACGTCCATTCTATCAAATTATTGTGACTGATAGCCGTAATGCACGTGATGGTCGTTTCATCGAACGTATTGGTTTCTTTAACCCTACAGCTCAAGGTAAAGCAGAAAAACTTCGTTTAGATGCTGACCGTTTTGCTCATTGGGTTTCACAAGGTGCGCAACCTTCTGAACGTGTTGCTTCTTTAGCTACTCAAGCTAAGAAAGCTGCAGTTACTGCATAATTTTTGAAAATTAAGTAGTAGATTGCCCATGACACCAACACAGAATGTTCCCGAAGATCGTATTCAGATTGGACAGTTACGTTCAGCATATGGATTAAATGGGTGGCTCTGGGTCTATTCCAATACAGAACCGATGAGCAACATTTTTGACTACCTGCCTTGGTACATTGAAACCAAAGCAGGCTGGCAAATTGTCGATGTAAAACGTTGGAAACCACATGGCAAAGGCTTAGTTGTTTCGCTAAAAGGTGTGAGTGATCGTACCGCAGCAGATAATTTAGTTGGCGCAAATGTTTGGATCTCTAAATCGCAACTGCCTCAAGCAGGCGTGGACGAGTATTATTGGACTGATTTAAAAGGCTTAACCGTGTTAGGTCTAGATGATGAAGAACAAGAAGTTAATCTCGGTCAAATCCATGAACTGTTTGAAACAGGTGCCAATGATGTAATGGTGGTTCGCGCAACTGCTGCAAGCATTGATGGTGAAGAGCGAATGATTCCATGGCATAAAGATGTGGTACAACGCGTTGATCTAGAAGCTGGTCGTATTTACGTGAATTGGGGCGTAGATTATTAATCCGAATAGGATAAACGCAGCAGGAAAATAGAGGAGTCTGCGATGTTTTTTGCAGTCATTACGCTTTTTCCTGAAATGTTTGAAGCGATTACAGCCTACGGTATTAGCGGGCGCGCAGCGAAAAACGAAATTGTGCATATTCATTGCATCAATCCACGTGAATTTGCTGAGGGTAACTACAAAAGAGTGGATGAACGTCCATTTGGTGGTGGTCCAGGCATGGTGATGATGGCTGAGCCTTTAAGCAAAGCAATCAATCGTGCCAAAGAACTTGCAACACAAGCAGGGGCAGTGAACGTTCCTGTAGTGTATATGTCACCACAAGGAAAAACTTTAGATGAACCAGCAGTACAACAATTTATTGATTATGATGGATTGATTGTGCTTTGTGGGCGTTATGAAGGCGTCGATGAGCGTTTGATCCAGCAATATGTTGATCAGGAATGGTCAATTGGGGATTACGTTTTATCAGGTGGTGAACTCCCTGCGATGGTTTTATTGGACAGTATTATTCGGAGACTTCCGGGTGCCATGTCTGATGAACAATCTCATGTGCAAGATTCATTTGTGGATGGTCTTTTAGACTGCCCACAATATACCAAGCCAGATCATTTTGAAGGTTTGGATGTGCCTGAGGTACTTAAATCTGGGCATCATGCAAATATTGAGAAATGGCGGTTTTTGCAGCGCTATCAACGTACACTTGAACGTCGACCAGAATTGGTTGAGCAAGTCACATTGACCAAGCAGCAAAAAAAATGGCTAAAAGATTTGCAAGGACAAAAGAGTTAATTCATTTGTCTAAGCAGATTTACTCTAAGTATTTTACTGAGAGTCATTAATAGGCTTTTTAAGCATTGAAGTGGTCAATCTTAAAGAGAAAGATAATCGGGTCTATGCGCTTTAGCCTCTATACCCAGTGGAATTCAGACCTCTTCTGACCCACATATATCGGAGATACCCCATGAGCGGTAAGCATCCTTTAGTACAAGCTGTTGAAAATGCACAGCTTAAACAAGACATCCCAGCTTTTGCACCAGGTGACACTGTAATTGTCCAAGTAAAAGTAAAAGAGGGCGACCGTGAGCGTCTTCAAGCATTTGAAGGTGTTGTAATCGCGAAGAAAAACCGTGGTTTGAACTCTGCGTTCACAGTACGTAAAATTTCTAGCGGTGTTGGTGTTGAACGTGTTTTCCAAACTCATTCACCAATTGTTGCTGGTATCGAAGTGAAACGTCGTGGTGACGTTCGTCGTGCTAAACTTTACTACCTACGTGAATTGTCTGGTAAAGCTGCACGTATTCGTGAAAAATTACCAGCTCGTAAAGCGAAATAATACGTTTTACGTGACTAAAAAAGTGCGCCTTATGGCGCATTTTTTTATTTATATCTTTAAGTAAGTTGAATTAGATAAAATATAGGTTTCTTCTGTATAAGCTGACTTTAGACCAATGTGTCATTTATTTGGTGCAGTGTTTTCTTGATTCTTTATGGCAAAATAGTAGGATTTTTAAGACTAAATAATTGATTTATTGATAATTAATTTTTAATTTTATCATGGGCTAAAAGTTAAAGATGAAATTTTAATTTCTAAAGCGCAAATTTATAAAAATAGATAAATGGATTTGTTAGAATAGTCATACATTGTTTTGATCTCCTTACTATGTCTGTAAAATCGCCAAAAATTCAACGTCGTCATATCAGTGGCATTTTTTTATTGAATAAACCGTTAGGTATTAGTTCTAATGCTGCCTTGCAACGGGTTCGCTGGTTATTTCGTGCAGAAAAGGGTGGACATACTGGCGCGTTAGATCCATTGGCTTCTGGTTTATTGCCTATTTGTTTGGGCGAGGCGACTAAATTTTCTCATTTTTTATTAGACTCAACAAAGCGTTATCAAACAACTATTCATTTGGGGCAGAGTACAACAACAGGTGATGTTGAGGGTGATGTACTGTTAGAAAAAGCTGTACCAAAGTTGGATGAGGCTTTGATTGAAAAGGTATTGACGCAATTTATAGGAGATATTCAGCAAATTCCTCCAATGTACTCGGCTTTAAAAAAAGAAGGACGTCCTTTATATGAGTTGGCACGTAAAGGAATAGAAATCGAACGTGAAGCACGCCCAATTCATATCTATGATATTCAGTTGTTGTCTTTTACTGAAAATAGTTTGACCTTGGACATCACCAGTTCTAAAGGAACGTATATTCGTGTTTTAGGTGAAGATATTGCTAAAGCTTTAGGAACATATGGTCATTTGACGTATTTACATCGTATTCAGACAGGGCATTTTGAGCTGAATCCAAGTTATACCATTGAATATTTAGAAAGTTTAACTGAACAACAAAGAGAACAATTATTACTTCCTGTATATGCTTCAATTGATTATTTTCCAAAAATACAAGTTCCAGAAGGTCGGTCAGAATATTTTAGCCGAGGAATGGAAAGCAATATAGATCATTGTGCAGAGGAGCAAGTTGTTGTTTTTGATGGTGAAAAATGTCTAGGTCTCGCTGAGATTACTGATCGAAAGCGTCTAGTACCAAAACGGGTTTTAAATTTGTAATACACAAGATTTAAAGGATAAGTGATGGAACTTGATCTTATACTCAGCTTGGTGTTTTTTGCATTTTGTGCAGGTGCAATTGATGCGGCTGTAGGTGGTGGCGGGTTAATTCAAATTCCTGCTTTAATGGGTGCATTGCCTCATTATCCAACGGCAACTGTTTTTGGAACGAATAAGTTAGCTTCAATTTGTGGTACAGCTTCAGCAGCTTTTTCATATTTGCGCCAAGTTAAAATTCAATGGAAATTATTGGCTGTTATTGGTATCACTGCTTTTATTAGTTCTTTTGGTGGTGCAGCTTGTGTTTCTTTGATTCCACAAGAAATTTTACGACCTTTTGTGCTGTTTATGCTGATCGTCATTGCTATTTATACCTTGGTTAAAAAGCAATTTGGACAAGTGCATATTCAGCAAGAAGTGACTCGTAAAATTTTAATTCTTGCAGGTGTGGGTGGTTTATTAATCGGATTTTATGACGGTATTTTTGGACCAGGTACAGGTAGTTTTTTTATTTTCTATTTTATTCGCTATTTAAAAGTTGATTTTTTACATGCTTCTGCTTTGTCTAAAATTGGTAATTTCATGACGAATTTTGCAGCTTTGAGCTTTTTTGTTCCCACTGGACATGTGCTATTTCAACTGGGTTTGATGATGGCAGTTGCAAATGTTGCAGGTTCTGTGGTCGGTGTAAAAATGGCATTAAAATATGGCAGTGGTTTTATACGTATTTTATTTTTAATTTTAGTGAGTATTTTAATTTGTCGTTTAGCATATCAAATGTTTATTGCTTAACCGACTTACATAACTAAAGCTTTTTATACAAATCATTGCAAGAGCTGACACAGTCAGCTCTTTTTATTTTCTATGATAAAAGATGTTTAAGTTCACTGAAATCTAGAAATTATTTTTTTGTTTAAAACCGAAAATTATTGAGGTTCGTTGCAATGAATATATTTGAAGCATTAAGAGAAAGTCATGAAATTCAAAGAGAACTGGCTGAAAAACTCATACAAACATCTGGTGAAAATGTAGAGCGGCAGACCTTATTTGAGTTATTGAAGAATGAATTATTTGCTCATGCCGTTGGCGAGGATCGTTATTTGTATTTACCTTTAATGATGACTGATTCAGGACTTAATATTAGTCGTCATGCTTTGGCAGAGCATCATCAAATGGATGAGTTATTAGAAAAGTTAACTGAAATGCCAATGAGTCATCCGCATTGGTTAGTGCTTGCAAAAAAATTATCGGAGCTTGTACATCATCATTTAAAAGAGGAAGAACATGGCTTTTTTCAACAGGCTGGTAAAATTTTGAATGATGTCGAAAAGCGTAGTTTGGCGCAGCAATATTTAGTGGAGTATGCAAAATATAAAGCCAAAGATAAGGATCATTTAACTTAAAAGATCGAGGAGCTGAACTTTCAGCTCCTTTTTTAATGCATTAGGACGATGATGTTTATGATGAAATAGCGTCTTGTTTTGCTTTTAAGGTGACGCCTACAGAAGCCACCATAATGCATAATAAAGCAATACTTTGCCAAATACTGATATGTTCTTTGAGTAAGACCATACCAGCAACCGCAGCTAAAGCAGGTGATAAACTTGATAAAGTACCATAACTTAATTTGCTAAGATGCTTGAGCGCAAGTAAATCAAGTGCATAAGGAATCGCTGTAGCTAATAAGGCAATAATGAGTGCTTTACCCCAATATTGAGTTTGCATCAGCGCTTCAGGGTTGTGGACTGCGCTAATAGGCAACATCACTAGAGCAGATAAAGCAATAGCGATGGTTAAGGCATGCATCCCAATATTTTGTCGTATAACTTTTTGTCCAAAATAAATATAAGTTGCCCAGCAAACTCCTGCACCAAGCGCAAATGCTGCGCCTAAATAAGAAAAATTATGTTGAGTTGCATCTTGCCATGGCACCATGAGTGCGATGCCTAAAATCGCTAAACCGACCCAAATGTAATCACTTTTGCGTTTTATTGAGAGTAGGGCAAGTGTAAGTGGTCCTAAAAACTCTAAACCAACAGCAATGCCTTGAGGTAATTTTCCTAAAGATGCATAAAACAAAACATTCATCAGACAAACGGAAGCGCTATAAAATAGTAGATTTTTCCATTGTAAATGTCCTAAACGATGAATAATTTTCCATGAACGAAACATGAAAAAAATTAAAATAGAGGCAAAGCATAAACGTAGTGTAACGACGGTTAAAGGGTCTAAAACCTGAAAAAGTTGTTTGGCAAATGAGGCGCTGATTTGATATGACACCATCGACATAATCATATAAAAAACAGCAAGTAGTTGAGTATTTTGCATGGTGCAATCGAGAGTAAATATCAACCAATTCTAGCATTTTATTGTTTCAAAATGGGCGGTAATCTTTATGATCTATGCATACATTCTTTTATATTGTTTGATATAATTACCCCCACAATATTATATGGTTTTAGGGTTTTATTTAATTTATAGGTATAGAAGATGTCAGAAACTAAAATAAACAAAAAAGTAGTGCAAGAAAATTTAAAATCAATGTCGATTGTTGATGATGGTGATGAAGTAGCACAAGACTATCAATATGTTGTAGATTTAGAGAAAAAAGGTATAGCACAAACGAATCAAGAGGCTCAGCGTCGTGTTGATCTGTTAATTCATGCATCAAATGAAAATTTTGCTGCTGCAAGTACGTGTCTAGGTCAATGGCATTTAATTGGGCATTATGTGCCTAAAGATATTGAGTCAGCAATTTTATTTTTTAAACATGCAGAAAAATTAGGCGATGCTTTAGCAATGGTCGAGTTAGCATATATTGGTTTAAAAGGTTTAAGTTCGACGATTAGTAATGAACAAGGTTTAGATTACTTAAAAAAATCAGTTGATTTAAATCATCCTGAGGCTATTTATGCTTCAGCATTGCATATTTTAGAAAATAATCCTGAAGCTGCTTTAAATTTACTCATGCATAATTACCAACAAAATCAGCATGAAAATAGTTTAAAAACTTGTATTGAACATTCTGCATTTGATCAAAACGTAGTAAATCAAAAGTTAGAAGAAATTGCACAACATGATAGCTATGCAAGTGCATTGCTTGCATTTCAATATTTTCAACAAGGCAATGATAAAAAAGCCTTTCACTACGCACAAAAATCACAAGAACAAAATAACCCTTATGGTTGTTATGTCCGTGCTTTAATGGAAGAAAAAAATCCAAAAAGCGATCCAGATGTTGTACATGAGTTTTTAATTAAAGCCGCACAACTTGGTCATATTGATGCATCTTATTGGGCTGCTGCACAAAACTTGCGTAAAGCAGATGAGATGAAAGAAGGTGCTAAGCAACAAGAACTTAAACAACAAGCTTTTAAATTTTTTGAATATGCAGCTCTAAATCACTATATTCCTGCACAATATTCTTATGCACAGTGTTTAAGAACGGGTATTGGTACAGAGAAAAATTTTGAACATGGTGTACAGTGGTTAGAGCGAGCTGCACAAAATAATAATGCAGATGCACAGTTTGAGTTAGCTATGCTTATTGCTGTGGAGCATCCCCAACATTTAGCATTGTTACAAGCCGCAGCCAATAATCGACATGTACAAGCGATGCTATGTATGGCTGTTCATGAGCAACAAAAAGAGCAATTTGGACAGGCTTTACAATGGCTAGATTTGGCAAAAGATGCTGATTCAGCATGGGCTTATTATTTATTGGCTCAAATGTATGGAAATGGTCAAGGTGTTGAAGCTGATCCAAAACAGCGTGTTGTGTTACTTACGCAAGCTGCTGAGCGTGGCGATGTAGATGCTTATTTTGAATTATATCAAGCTTACTCACAGGGCTTAGGTATTCGTAAAAATAAAAAGAATGCTGTTAAATATTTAGATTTAGCTAAGCAGAATCAACATATCGAAGCATGTGCGATAGAGCTATATGGCTAAACCTTTAGACATCAATAGAGTCGAATATTACCACTATGAACAAGGACGTTTGTTTGTGGTGGGAGATCTACATGGTTGTTATGATGCGTTGATGCAAGAGCTTCAACGCGTTAACTTCAACTTTCAACAAGACCTATTGATTGCTGTAGGGGATTTGGTTGATCGTGGGGCTGAAAGTTTAAAGTGTTTAAACTTAACGAAAGAGCCTTGGTTTAAATCAATTTTAGGCAACCATGAAGAGATGTGTATGTTGGGTCAGCATGATGTGGGAATGGCTGACTTGCATGCTCAACATGGTGGCGAATGGTTTTATGAACTTCCACTAGCAGAACAACACAAAGTCATTCAACAATGCCAAACCTTGCCGTTGGTGTTGGAAGTACAATATCAAGGTTTAAACTACGGTTTTGTGCATGGTGATATTGAGCATCATGATTGGAATACTTTTAAAGCCCAGATCAATGACCATCAATCACGTGAAATTATTTTATGGGGACGTTCACGTATTCGTAATTCAGCTAGAAAAAAATTTGATGTGATCACTGGGATTGATTATGTTTTTTTAGGGCATACCGTAGTTGATTTAGTGACCAAACGACATAATTGCTATTTTATTGATACAGGAGCAGTTTTTGGTGCTCAACTGACGGTGTTAGAAATTGATAAAAATCTAGCCATAGAGCAGCAGTTAAATGTTATAAAATGACTCATTTTTTAAGTTTGGCTTCAACCTCTTTTTTTGCTTGTTGGGTGGTATAAGTACAACCTATAGAAGCACCAATAATGACAGCCAATGCGAGCCATTGTGTCCATAATAATTGCTCATGTAAAAAAATAAAACCTGAAAGAGCAGCAATAGCAGGCTCTAAACTGGTGAGTGTGCCAAAAGCAAAAGGACTTAAACGGCGTAAAGCGACCATTTCTAAACTAAAGGGTAATGCGCTTGCTAAAATTGCTAATACCGTGAAAAGTATTAAATTTTCAGGTTGAAAGCTATGTAATGGTAAACCTGAAAAGAGCGCGATAGGCATTAAAAAACACATGCCAATAAACATACCTAGACAAACAGTATGATTTCCAGAAATACCAGAGGGTTTTTGCCCAAAAATGATATACATTGCCCAGCAACAACCTGCGCCTAAAGCAAAAATAATTCCGATTGGGTCTAAGCTTTGTGCAGTTTGATCAAAAGGAAAGAGTAAAATTAAGCCTAAAATGGCGAAAATAATCCAAATAAAATCAAATTTTTGTCGTGCATAAAACAGTGCAACACTCAAGGGACCAATAAATTCAAAAGAGACCGCAATACCGAGCGGAAGTCTTTCGATCGATAAATAGAATAAGGCATTCATACCTGCAAGAGCTAGACCATAGCTGATGAGCGCAGACCAATGAACGTCTTTTATATTCATACGCCAAATTCTAAAAATAACTGCCAAAATGACAGAACCTAATAATAACCGCATAGCGGAAACGGTAAGTATAGGAAACTGATCAAATAAAATTTTGGCAAGTGAGCCACTACTTTGCATACTGATCATGGCAATAAAAAGTAAGATCAACGCATGTAAATAAGGCTTATTTTTAAAATTCAGCATGAAAGCAAGGATTGTCTCTTATTTGAGCATGAAGCACATAAAAGTAAAGCAATAAAAAACCACAGACCAAAGCCTGTGGTTTTTATATCCGTTGAAACTTAGAACAATACGCGAACGCGAATTGTACCTTCAACTTCATGAAGTGTATCTAATGCTTCTTGAGATGCAGTTGCATCAACATCCATCACTAAATAACCAACATCACCTTTAGTCATTAAAGATTGACCAGAGATGTTAATGCCATGTTCAGCGAATAGGTTGTTGATTTTAGAAAGTACACCCGGTACGTTTTTATGAATGTGAAGTAAACGGTGTTTACCTTCAGTCAATGGAAGTGCGATTTCAGGGAAATTCACAGCAGATAAAGTCATACCTTTATCAGAATAAGCAACAAATTTCTCAGCAACTTCTAAACCAATGTTTGCTTGTGCTTCCATGGTTGAACCACCAACGTGCGGTGTTAAAATCACGTTAGGTAAGTTACGCAGTGCAGAAACAAATTCTTCACCATTCGCTTTAGGTTCTTTCGGGAATACGTCAACCGCAGCACCTGCGATATGACCTGATTTAAGCGCATCAGCTAGATCTTCAATAACGACACATGTACCACGTGCAGCATTAATGAAAATAGAACCTTCCTTCATTTTTGCAAACTGTTCTTTGGTCATGAAGTTGCGTGTAGAAGGTACATCTGGTACATGAATAGATACGACATCAGCAGTCGCAAGTAATTCATCCATAGAACCAACTTGACGTGCATTACCCAATGGTAATTTAGTCACGGCATCATAATAAATGACGTGCATACCCATGCTTTCTGCAAGTACAGAAAGTTGAGAACCAATTGAGCCGTAACCCACGATACCTAAAGTTTTACCACGAGTTTCAAATGAACCTACTGCTGATTTATTCCAGCCACCAGCATGTGTATCTGTTGATTTTTCAGGTACACGGCGAAGCAAAAGAATCGCTTCAGCAAGTACAAGTTCAGCAACTGAACGTGTATTTGAATATGGTGCGTTGAAAACAGGGATACCACGAATCATCGCAGCATTTAAATTCACTTGGTTTGTACCAATACAGAAACAACCCACAGCAATCAGTTTATTCGCAGCTTCAAAAACTTCTTCAGTCAGTTGAGTGCGCGAACGAATCCCAATAAAGTGAGCATCTTTAATCGCTTCTTTCAACGCTTCACCCTCAAGCGCAGTTTTACGATAGTCGATGTTGGTGTATCCGGCAGCATTTAGTGTGTCGATTGCGTTTTGATGAACGCCTTCTAACAACAAGAAACGAATTTTATCTTTAGGCAGTGAAAGATGTTGGCTCATTACGGCTCCGCTACAAAGGCCAAATTTAGTGGCGATATAATAACATAGGACGCAGCCTGATTTACATTTCCTTTATGACGATGATTGTGGGTATTTCGGCGAAATATGAGTCAAAATCTGTCATTTATGGTCTATTTAACTGTGTAATTTTAAAAGTGACCTGATCAAAATGCTAATTTCTACAGGTTTTAGGCAAAAATGGCTTATAATGTTGTCCTGTAAGAATTGCTGATATCCATATATCGCTTTCGATCTTACCGTTGTCTGGAAAATATACAATATTGTGCCTATCACGATAGAATATCTGCCAGACATTTTCTACTTGTTTACTTCTGCTAGGTCTGCAAACGATGAACGCTCCAGTCGCTTTAACACCTGAGTTATTGACCCAATTAACTGAAATTGTCGGTGAAAACCGCATAAAAACCGATAACGACAGTCTCCAAAACTGGGGGCGTGATCACACTAAACATTTTGATCCAAATCCATCGGTCATCGTTTTTCCATCGAGCACTGAGCAAGTACAAGCCATTGTTAAAATTGCCAATCAATTTAATGTCGCAGTAACGCCGTCAGGTGGTCGTACAGGTTTATCTGCAGGTGCTGTTGCTGCAAATGGTGAAATTGTTGTCAGCTTTGACAAAATGAACCAGATTTTAGAATTTTTCCCAGCAGATCGTATGGTACGTGTTCAGGCAGGCGTGGTGACTGAACAATTACAAAATTATGCTGAAGAACAAGGCATGTATTATCCAGTCGATTTTGCTTCGGCAGGTTCATCGCAAATCGGTGGTAATATCGGAACCAATGCAGGCGGGATTAAAGTCATTAAATATGGCATGACACGTAACTGGGTTTTAGGCTTAACTGTAGTGACGGGTAAAGGGGATGTAATTCGCTTAAACAAAGGCATGATTAAAAATGCGACTGGTTATGCGATGCAACATTTATTTATCGGCGGTGAGGGGACTTTAGGTTTAGTGACTGAAGCAGAAATTAAGCTTGAGCGTCAACCACATGATTTACAAGTTTTAGTCCTTGGTGTGCCTGATTTTGATGCCATTATGCCTGTGTTACATGCATTCCAAAAGAAAATTGACCTTACTGCATTTGAATTCTTTGGTGAATTGGCAATGCAAAAAGTGTTAGATAATGGTCATGTACAACGTCCATTTGAAACACAATGTCCATTCTATGTTTTGCTTGAGTTTGAAGCACCATATGAGCCTATCATGGATGCTGCGATGGAAATCTTCGAGCATTGTATGGAACAAGGCTGGGTACTTGACGGTGTAATGAGCCAAAGCCTTGAGCAAGTTCATAATTTATGGCGTTTACGTGAAGATATTTCAGAATCTATCGCGCCATTTATTCCATATAAAAATGATATTTCTGTACTCATTACACATGTTCCTGCATTTATTAAAGAAATTGATGCAATTGTGGAAGAAAACTATCCTGACTTTGAAATTTGCTGGTTCGGTCATATTGGCGACGGTAACTTACACTTAAATATTTTAAAACCTGCGGATTTAAGTAAAGATGAATTCTTTGCAAAATGTCAGGTTGTAAACAAGTATGTGTTTGAAACTGTGAAAAAATATGACGGTTCAATTTCAGCTGAACATGGCGTAGGCATGACCAAAAAGCCATATTTAGACTACACCCGTACTGCTGAAGAAATCGAATACATGAAAGCCTTGAAAAAAGTATTCGATCCAAACGGTATTATGAATCCGGGTAAATTATTTGATCTTTAATCATTTAAATTGATATAAAAAAACGCTCTTTCGGGAGCGTTTTTTATTGTTAAATAATGCAAAATCACAGTTTTAAAACAGCATCATGAGCTAAGTTATTGCATCATAGGCTTATCTCTTTGTTTTGGACTAATAAAATGATTCGTTTATTTTCTATTTCTGCACTGTGTTTTGCAGCATTGACAGGTTGTGCAACAACTGAAAAGTTAACCGGTAAAGTAAGTTTTGGTGGTTCAGATACACCTATGCAACAGGTGATAAAAGCTCAACCATCGATTCTGAAAAATCAAAATAGTATGTCTGTTCGTCAAGTATTTAACCGTGTAGAAAATCCAACAGCAGCACAAATCGCAGTAATTGACTCAAATTTATTGGATGATTCTGTGAATGCGATTCGTACTGATTATATTTTTAAACGTGTAGAAAATACATGGAAACTACAAGAAACTAAGAAGACTTATCAATGTAGACGTGGTAATTCGAGAGAATTTCAAACACAGTTATGCTCTTAATTTCATTGTCGTTTAGTGGACTTACGAGATGAGCGATCTCGTAAGTTAAATTTAGTACATACGATTGAATAAACGTATTTCATCTGCTTTTGGTAAAACATCACCATAACCCAGTTCTTTGTACAATGCTGTCGCTTTAGCTCGCCAAATTTTGGCTTGTTTGGCATCGGCTTTAAAAGCTTTACTGCCATTTTCATATAAGTTCACAAGCAAAATGCCCGCAGTTGGGTTGCCTTGTTGTAGTGATTTTTTATAAAGTTCTGCGGCTTTGGCAGGGTCTGCTTTTACTAAATAGCCTTGTTCATAATAACGTGCTAAATCTAGTAATGCCCGATCATGTCCAAGTGCAATGGCTTGGTTTAGATAGGCAATAGATTTTTTAGGGTCATAAATTTTCCACTCTTTTTGTGCATACAGTTCTGAGAGTGTATAGAAAGCATCTTTTTCTTTTTTTGCAGCTTTATGTTCTGCCATAAATAACTCAGGTTCATAGGTTAAGTCTTCAAATTTTTTATTGCTATTTAATAGTTTTAAAACCGCTTGTTGTGCTGCAATATTATCTTTATTAGCAGACATTTTATAATATTGCATCGCATCTTCAATCGGTTGATTATTCATATTTTTATCTTCAATCATTTTTCCCATCATGTAGGCAATAAAACCTGTCGGGTCAATTTGCATCGAATATAAATGATTGGCTTTTTTCCAATATTGCAGCGCCTTTTCTTGATTTTCAGGTCGCCCAACACCGTAAGCATAGCTATATGCAACGTATGCCCAATATGCGCCTATACTGTCGGCATTACTAGGATTGTCAGCAAAAAGAGAAAGTAGATCAATACCTTGTTCTTGAAGTTGCGTATAACCAATCTGATGCATGACACGAATACCAATCAGTTCCATAGCATCAAAACTGCCTAAATCAACAGCTTCAAGAATTAAATCATTCGCCTTGCTTTGGTCTTTTTTTACGCCTTCTCCCAAATCGTATTTTTGAGCTTCAAGCAATTTTTTATAGATATTAATGTCATTTTCATCAGGTTCACGAATGTTTGCCATGTCGCGATATTTCTGTTTTTCTTCCTCACTCATGTTTGAACTTGCTTCAATTTGTGGCAAGTTATTTTTAATTTGTTCTGCAAACATACGAGAAAGTGATTGATCGTTTTCAGGGTCAGTTAAGTAGTCTTCCCATAAGATTTGGTTAAATGAATTGATGCCATTAAGTTGGTGAAATTCAGCAAAGATCGGGGTGTGTTGTACAGGCGAGGGCGTGTTATGTTTTATGGTGCGTTGTATGTTTGGGCTTTTAGTCGCAAATACATTTTGTAATGGTGCAACAGACATGAAAACAGCGCTACAAAGACTGAGTGTAAGAAGTGATTTTTTCATTTTTAGTTAAAATATATGATTGAATTTCGTGAAGTATTTATAGCAAAAATTACTTTCCAACTGTGTTAAATTGAGTAAGTTTTAAATGTCTGAAAAATATAATTTTTTAAAGATGTGAAAAAAATCCTGATATTGCCAAAATTAATGATATAAAACCTGTAGAACGACCTCAAACGTGAAAACAATGAACATCCAACAAGAAATCCAAAATCTATTCCAAAACCGAGACGAACATCCGCTGTTTTATATTGAAAGTGGCAGCCGTTTGTGGGGCATGGCAAGTCCTGACAGTGACTATGATGTACGTGGTTTTCACTTACCGAGCAAAGCCCAGTATTACGACTATCGAAAGCATCGTGATTTAATCGAAATCATGGACGGTGATTTTGACTTTGTTTCTTTCGATCTCAATAAAATGTTTGGTCTACTTGCTAAAAGTAATCCCACTGTTTTGGAATGGGTACGTGCGCATATTATTTACTTTAACCAATTTCCTGAATGGGAAAAATTCAGAGATGGATTGCTGGAGCGTATAGATTATAAGGCATTGTATTATCATTATTTATCGCTTGCCAAAGGCGGTATGCATGTGATGCAAACAGCAGATAATTTTACCTACAAAAAAGTGTTTTACTCAATTCGGGGTCTAATGTCTGCCGAACTTGCAACGCAGGAAATCATGCCTGAACTCCTGATCACCAACTTATTTGCCCAAATTGATGAAAATGATCCACTGCGCCATTGGGCAGAAGATTACCTGGAAATTAAAAAACAGCAGAAAGAAAAAGCTCAGGTTTCTGCACCTGAACAGGCAGAGATTTTAAAATTGTTAAATGATAAAATTGAAGCTTTAAATTTGCGTGCAATTGAGCCAACCAATGACGTGGCACAACTTCAGCAATATTTAACCGAATATAGCTTTCATCTCAAACAACATTTTTATGGTTGATGCTTTAAAAAAATCAATTAAAAAAGGAAAATAACATGATGAAAACACTCGCTTTTATCCACCGTAATGACACGATATTTTCGGTTGGAGATTTTCATCCTGTTAAAACTATTTTTTCTCACCATGAATTGGGCAATACCGTTTCACCTTTTTTATTGCTAGACCATTTAGGACCGAGTTATTTAAAACCGACACATTTACGCAAAGGGGTTACAGAACATCCGCATCGTGGTTTTGAAACCGTAACCTTGATGTTTCGGGGAGAACTTGAACATCGTGACTCGACTGGTGGCGGTGGCATCATTGCAGAGGGGGATGTGCAATGGATGACCGCAGCCTCAGGCGTGATTCATAAAGAATTGTTTAGTGAAGCTTTTTCCAAACAAGGCGGTGCATTTGAAATTGTGCAACTGTGGGTCAACTTACCTGCCAAAGATAAATTGAATCCTGCCCGTTATCAGAGTTTGAAACAAGCCGATATTCCTGTGGTACAACTTGAACATGATGCAGGCAGAGTACGCATCATTGCAGGTGAATATGCAGGGCAACATGGTATTGCCAAAACCCATACGCCTATCATGGTTTTAGATATAGATTTAAAAGCAGGACAAACAGCGACATTTCCTGCCAAAGTGGGTGATAGCACTTTAATTTTTCTCAGAACAGGGCGACTACAATTTCAGGAAGAAGATGAGGCATTGAATGATGATATTTTGGAAGATCAGGCACTTGCAGTCATGTCGAGTCATGGTGAGCAGGTTCAGGTAACTGCTTTGCGTGACAGCAAATTTTTATTGCTCAGTGCTGCACCACTGAATGAACCGATCAATGCCAAAGGTTTTTTTGTGATGAATACTTACACAGAAATTTTACAGGCTTATGACGACCTGAAAAATGGGAGATTTATTCAGCAGTAGTCAATACGTTACATTCATAACAAATGGATAACTTTCACTCAAAAAAAGCCTGTGTTACACTCAGCATTCTGCGTTTGGTTGTACCCTGTTTCAACGTGAGTCTGTAGGACTCAAGTGAACATTGACGCAGATCTATCTCACTCTATTTTATTTTCTATTTTTACCTGATTTAGACACCTTGTGAATACGGTGTTGATCTCGCTTGATTAAAGCAAATCTAAATTTATTTTAAATTCTCAGTGCTTGTCATTGGGCTGACGTTTATTTACTGAAAAATAAGCGTAGACCTGCAAGCCATTATGATATGTAGAAAACAATGCAAAATAATGCACAAAATGTAATGCAAAAAGAGCAGATGACGACTTTGAGCCGTGCAACATTCATGTTTCCATTGGCGTTAGTTTTGTTCGAATTTTCAGTCTATATTGGTAATGATTTAGTACAACCTGCGATGTTAGCGATTACTAAAGAGTTTGGTGTTAGTAGCTCTTGGGCGCCTTCATCCATGTCTTTTTATTTATTGGGTGGTGCCTGTGTCGCATGGTTATTGGGTCCCTTATCAGACCGTTTAGGACGTAAAAAAGTCCTTTTGGCAGGCGTAATTTTCTTTGTGATGACCTGTTTACTCATCTTATTCACACATCATATTGAAAGCTTTTTAGCCTTACGCTTTTTACAGGGTTTTGGTTTATCTGTCATTGCAGCAGTGGGTTATGCCGCAATTCAAGAAACCTTTGAAGAGCGTGATGCGATTAAAGTCATGGCTCTCATGGCAAATATCTCTTTGCTAGCACCTTTAATTGGACCTGTTTTAGGGGCTTTTCTCATTGACCATGTGTCTTGGCACTGGGGTTTTATTGGGATTGCCTTTTTTGCATGTTTGAGTTGGTTTGGTTTAAAAGCCAAAATGCCTGAGTCTAAAGTGAGTATTCCTAAGCAGCCTTTGCGTTATATTTGGGATGATTATAAAAAAGTCCTGAAAAATAGAACCTTTATTGGCATGACTTTAGGTTTGCCTATGGTGGCGATGCCATTGATGTTATGGATTGCACTTTCACCTGTCATGTTGGTTGAGGAATTAGGACTCAGTAGTATGCAATATGGCTTGGCACAGTTTCCTGTTTTGGGCGGTTTAATTGTGGGTAATATTGTCCTGATTAAAATGATTGACCGTTTAGCCTTAGGTAAAACCGTTTTAATGGGCTTACCGCTGATGCTGTTAGGAACTGCAATCATCTTACTGGGAGTGATTTGGCGTGAATATTTTCTCTACTGCGTCATTTTAGGTATGACCTTGGTCAGCTTTGGTGAGGGGATCAGCTTTTCAGTACTTTACCGTTTTGCATTGATGGCGTCCGATGTGTCTAAAGGAACGGTTGCTGCGGCAGTTTCAGTGTTAATGATGTTTATCTTTTTCTTTGTGATTGAGATTATTCGCATCATGTATGAACATTTTCATTTATGGGCATATGCTTTGGCATGTTTTACCTTGATCGCTTTATGGTTTACGATTCCCCGTAAATTATTAAAAGAAATCATGCAACAGCGTCAGGCAAAAGGTGAGTTTTAAATAATTATTTTATTTCTTAGGGAGAGGGCTTTTAAAAGTACTTCTCTCATCCCTCCTCTGAGGAGGGATGTTTATAAGAAAGATTTTAGGGCTATTGTTATACAAAAAATCAAAGAAAAAATGATGTTATTGCGCTAATTTCTTCAGTTTATAATCAAAGACAAAAGGTCCAAACGGTAAAATTGAAGCAACCAATCCCATTAAAAATACTTTTAAAGAAAGCTTTTCTTTTTCACAAACAATAAATAAAACCAATAAAAATAGGATGAAAAGTACACCATGTCCCATGCCAACATACTTTACCAAAATAGGATTATCAAACATATATTTCATCGGCATTGCAATGAACAGTAACAATAAAAATGAAATACCTTCGAGTAAGCCAACTAGTCTTAAAGTTTTAAAATTCATCGTAGATACTGTATTGAATATAATAGTTTGAGTGTAAACAATTTGATGATTAAAGCAAATTAAATATGCATTATAGTTATTTTAAATTGTTGAATTTATTGAAAATTAAACCAAGCTACGTACTCGGTTTTTAAACGTAACTAAAAATAGATTTTCTTCACTATTTGGGTGAAAGTGTGAGCAATAATATTAATATTTATACTTTGCTCACCCTAATATTTAAAAAATATAAACTGCGGTATTAGATCACACCACAAGCAATACGTTCACCGCCACCGCCTAAAGGCTTAGGTTGGTCTGAGTAGTTATCTCCACCTGCATGGATCATAATGGCTAAGCCTTGTACATCTGCAAGTTTTAAACGAGGAGCATAAACCGTTGTTTTCGCACTGCCGTCAGTGTCTACATTGAGCACAGGTAAGTCGCCTAAATGACCATCATTAGGTGTGCCATGACCTGCTGCTTGTGTTGGGTTAAAATGCCCACCAGCCGCTAAAGCAGCTCCCATTTTTCCATCTTTTTCAGCAGGTTCACATGAGCCTTTTTCATGAATATGAAAACCATGAAAGCCTGAAGGAAGCTGTTGAAGATCAGTGCTAATTTCTAAACCTTTACTGCTGTCTTGTAATTGAATAGAACCAATTTTCTCACCGACTCCTTCAGCAGTAACAGCATGTACTGCAACAGTTTTCTGTGCTGTTTTTGCTGTATTTTGAGAGCTTGTCGTGGTACAGGCAACCGTAGTCAGCGTAATAAATGCAGTTAGCGCTGAAAGTTTAAAAATAGAAAAAGCATGCATATGATGAAATATCCTAAGTTTTGTTATGTCTTGGGGTATTCAAACAAAGTACAGAAGTTTGTACAGTAATGAATAAGTATTTGAATGTAAAAATTTATTAAATTGATGTCATTTATTTTGGTGAAATGACATCATCATTTTCTTCTATATCGTATGCTAAAGTTGCTTTAGGCATTTGTTCGGCAACACTGGTTTCATGTAACCACTCACGCCAAATCGCCAATAAAATGGCTAAAATGACAGGACCAATAAATAAACCAACTAAACCAAAACTTGCTAAACCACCTAAAACACCAAACATAATGAGTAAGAATGGAATTTTAGTTGCGCCAGAAATCACCAAGGGACGAATGACATTATCTGCTGTACTGACCACACATACGCCCCATGCCATGACACCAATCGCCTCAATTGTCATACCTTTTGAAAATAGCCACAGTGACACAGCACCATAAGCCAAAGGCGGACCAAATGGAATTAATGCCATCAAGAACGTAATCAGTGTTAACACCATAGGATTGGGTGCGCCAGCAACAAAATAACTCACACCAGCAAGTAAGGATTGTGCAACAGCCGTTAAACCCACACCATACACAACGGCACGTGTGGTTTCAGAAATCGTTTCTAAATAATGATGTACACGTGGACCAATCACCATTTCTAAAGCTTTACTGACCTGCTGTAAAATCGTTTGCCCATCTCGATAAAAAAAGAACAATGACATAATTGCAAAGCAGAGTTTGACTAAGTTTTTAGAAATTTCACTTAAAACAAACTTGCCATAATTTAAATGCCCTTGAATCCAAACGCCAATATTTTGTGAGAGATTGGTTGGATTTGAATTAATTTCCTCAATGATACGAGAAAATTCTTTACCAATAATCGGGAGTTGACGTAAAAAGTCAGGAACTGTTAAATGCCCAGAAGCCAACTGACGATGGAGGTCAAAATAGAGATTACGCCCTTCATGCTGTAAAATGAAAATAGCAAAGACTAAGGGGATGCCAATCACAAGTACGACAAGCATGATCATGATCGAGGCACTTAATGTCGGTCGATGTTCACCACATGTTCTTAAGATACGCTTATACAAAGGCCATGTCATATAGGCGATAATGCACGCCCAAAGCACAGGGACAATGAAGTATTTGATAATATCAAATCCCAAAAAAATCAGGATAAATAATAAGCCAAATAATAAAATACGCTGCAAGGTGAAAGTGAAATCTGACACTAATTTCTCGAAGTTTAATTAATTATCGTTCAGTTAATATTAACTGAAAAATAGGTTCAGGCAATGTTAAATACATTGCCAGTTATTATTTTTTGAAAAACTGACTTAGAACCAATCGCTCGGATCATCAATTAAAGCATCCAGAAGTGGTTGCCACTGCGTTTGAATTTGTAGAAAATTCTTTTGATTTTTATCAAAAATAGACAAGCCTTGCATTGCCAGTTGCCCATAAGCGCTGCGTTCGGAAATCCAAGCCAAGGGTTGTTGCTCAATTTTTTCAAAAAATTGTTGAATATCTTTAGCACTTGAACTATTTGCTTTTACGCGATTTGCGACAAGTAGAATCTCTACTTTACCTTTACGTATACGTTTAATTTCTTGGATGTGTTTTAAAAAACGTTTGGTACTGTCAATGTCAAAAAAAGAAGGCTGTAAAGGTGTCACAATAGCATGACATTCGCTGATCAATTGTTCTGCATGAGCACCTGTTAATGCGCCTGGTGCATCAATAATTAAATATTCAACATTTTTAGGTGTATCACCAATGGATTTTTCATGTCGCCAGTCTAAGCTTTGAATTTCATTGGCATCACT
Organism: Acinetobacter sichuanensis; assembly: GCF_003024515.2. Taxonomy (GTDB): domain Bacteria; phylum Pseudomonadota; class Gammaproteobacteria; order Pseudomonadales; family Moraxellaceae; genus Acinetobacter; species Acinetobacter sichuanensis. The sequence continues at coordinate 263,015 of NZ_PYIX02000002.1, read as the reverse complement.
TGGACGGTGTTTTAACCACTGTAAAGCAGATTTCTGATTGTCTGCATCTGCAAGTGCCACACTATAACCTTTTTGGGCTAATGCTGAAGCTAATGTAATAGCTGTAATCGTTTTTCCACAACCACCTTTTTGATTTGCGATGAGAATTGTTTTCATGATTTTTAATTTGATTCATCCAAGCCCGTCCTTTCACTAGCTTAGCATTATTTTTTAGACAGTAGGTTACACATGACAAAAGTCTTAGAGTTGTTTACATTGGAAAAACAGCAAAAAAGTAGAGTTTGATCATGTCATTGTGGGTCGCCATGTTAATAGGTGTCTGTCTAGGTGTTGTGATAACAACTGTAGTGTTATCAAATACGCGAAATGGCAAAATCAAAGCGGAGTATGAGCGTTATATCGCTGAGTTAGAGTTAGAACACCAGCAAGCTTTAGCAATGGCAAAAAAACGAAGTGTAAATACCAGTCGTGCTGTTTTAAAGGGAAAAATGGCAGAACAACTTGCTCCGATTATGCCCGAATTTCACTATTTACCAAGTGATGCAAAGTTTTTGGGTGATCCTGTCGATTATGTCATTTTTAATGGCTATAGCGAGTTCAGAGATGGTGAAGGGCATGCTGATAATATTGAAGTGATATTGGTGGACATAAAAAGTGGAGGTGCTCGCTTGACCAAAGGGCAACAAGCGATTGCACAGGCGATTCGTGAAGGACGAGTTCGTTTTGAAACCATTCGTATTGATTTTGAGGACATATAAACGGCGAAGCTAAGCAGATGAAACTCAGACTTTTTGTACTCGTGCCATCAACATACGGCATCCAACTTTAGGTAGCTCATCTGCATCAAAATAATATTTTTCTATAAATTTAAAATTTGCATTGGACAAATCAAGTTCAATATTACGATTGAGATGACAACCATCAGCAATCACTTTTTGCATAGGTGTTAAAATATTTTGCAACTTTTTTAGTGTTGGATGGTCGTGATATTGAACATGTTCAACCAAATGAAAAGTCCCTTCAGGTTTAAGAACACGATAAATTTCAGCTAAGGCTTGTTGTAAATTTGCAATACTGCACAAAGTCCATGTACTTACAATTTGATCAATAGAATGATCAGCAAAAGGTAGTTTTTCTGCACTTGCTTGAATATGTTGCACATTAAAGGGGGCATCTAAGACATTTTTTTGAGCTAATTGGTAAAGATCAGCATTGGGTTCTAAAGCAATTAATTGCTCTACCTGATAAAAAGGTAAATTTAAACCTGTCCCAAAACCTATTTCTAAGACCTGTCCTTTGACTTTCCTGAGTAATTCAGCACGTGCATCCATCATGCTTGGTGTTTGCATGACTTTATTGAGTAAATGTGGAAAAATCCGTTGTTGATAAAATTTATAAATCATCGCTTTCACAGTTTTATTATTAAAAAAATATTCTAACGAAAATATAGACTTAAATATAAGACAAAAAAGTGACGAAATTTCTATATTTTGTTACTTAAAGTCGATTTTATTTTAATTTTCATGGGGGATACTAAAGCTTAAATTTGAATATGTATTTTTTAGGAGGCATTTATGACACGGAATTTATGGTGTGCAGCAGTTTTGGCATTATGTTCAGCAGCTGTGAATGCCTCTCAATCCGTTGAATCTCACTCTGCTGAATATAATATTGCCAATGGTTTAGCGCCTATTATTAAAGATCAAAAAATTTCTGTGCTTGAGCCTTTTCATGGTGAGTTTCGTATTTTAGGATCTAAAGAATATCAAGATGATGAACAAGCAAAGTTTTCACCTATTGATTATGCTGTAACACGTGGCATTTTTACTGAGCCTGAAATTGCCCGTCAAATTTCTATTAACCAATATGATCGTTATTTAAATTGGAAAATGGCACGTCCACCTATCCCACCAAAACTTGCCACACAAATGGTGAGTAATATGCATATTATTCCTGCCAATCCAAAAATTGCCCAAGAAATTAAGAAAGTAAAGCGTGGTGATCTTGTGCGTTTAACAGGTGATTTGGTACAGATTAATGATAAAGATTTAGTTTGGAAATCTGCACTTGATTGGAACGGAATAGGTGATGGGGCATGTAAGTTAATTCGTGTTGACTCAATTCAATGGGTAGAAAAACAAAATATATAAGTACATCAAGCGAGAGATAAATGAATTTTTTTGAATGATCGTTTGAGACAAATCCTGAAAAATGCTAAGGTTTCTATGCTTGAAAAATAATCATGTTATGTAAAAGAGTTAATGTTAATGAAAGGTTTTTTTGCGGTTGCAGTGCTATTTATGGGGTGTGCTTTAACAGCTTGCCAAAGTACAAGCCCCACAGTAGATGGTAAAACCCATCAATACACTGTAAAACAAAGCTGCCCAACTTTAATGGAAATGAATACAGGGGAAACTTTGGTTTTTTCTGCGCCTGAAAACCCAAGTACTGGTTATCAATGGAAATTAGTCCAACCTTTAAAAAACTTTAAAATAGAAGAAACTTTTTTACAAAATGATGTTGAAGAAGGAACTGTAGGTGCAGGTGGTACAAAAGTATTTCGTTTTACTGCTTTAAAAGCAGGGCAAGATTATATTGAGCTGATTCATGTACGCCCTTGGGAGTCTAGTCAACAACCCAATCAACAGTGGCAATGTCGTATTCGTATTTCTTAAAATATAAAAATAAAGCTGCTGGCAAAGATGACAGCAGCTCGGTATTGAGATCAAACGATAAATATTGAATGTTAAATTTTTACTTGGTTGTTTTGGTTTTCCAATTATCAAGCTGAGCTTCTGCCGTCAATAAATCACTCATGCCACGTACTGACTCAAGTGAAGCATCATCTTGATTTGATTTGTCAGCTTTTTGGTCAAAGGTCTTGGCTTGATTTTCCCAGTATTGATAAAGTAAGCCTTGAATATAGCGACCTTGTTCAGTTTTTAAATCCAAGTCTTTTAACATATTTAAAGCAGATTGAATGCTATCTCGTTTACGTTGTTGGTCAATTTCCTCAGTTAATGTACCTTCAGCATCCATTTTTTCTAAATCAGCTTCTAAGGCTTCATTCATGGCATCATATTTTTCTTGATATTCATCAAGTAAAGTAATGTCCGCTGCATCTTTAGGCGTACTTGGGAAATTTTGAATAGGCTTAGTTTTGAGTTCTGTCATGACAGCATCAGAACTTTTCGTGGTCTGGTCGGTCTTATTTTTAGGATCATTTTCCGATGAACATGCACCAATCAGGACAGCGCTTAGGAGTACTGAAATATAAGTCAAAGGGCGTAAAAGGTGCATGAAACTAAAACTCCTTAAAATATTCATAGGGTTTGCTTTTTAAAATGATAAGCATAAGTGACGTAAGGAAACTCGATCTCATCATGTGCATATTTACCTGTATGCTCCAATATAATAGCTTCAAATTGTTGTTTTAGTTGTTGCTGTTGTGTGGAGGGCATAGCGGCAATAAAGCTCGTTGACAATAGCCGTTTACTGACTACATTTTCAACTGTTCCTTTGTGAATTTGTGAAAATAATTTTAAGCTTTCTAGCTTAAATAAAAATTGGTGTTCAAAAACTTTTTTCCAATCACCGCTATGATAACGAGGTGTATCTCCTTCAAAGGGTGCAATTAAGTCGGCTAATGCTTTAACCCATGGCACATTTTCATCACGCTGATTCCAAATCAGACCAAGATGACCTTGTGGTTTTAATAAATGATGCATTTCATTTAAAGTTTCAATATTTGAAAACCAATGAAAAGACTGAGCACATAAAATGGCATCAATACTTTCTGAAGCAAGTGCAATATCATCACTTTTTGCTTGTAAGGTTTGGACATCTGGATGGCTTTTTTTTAGTTGAGCAAGCATTTCTGCCACAGGCTCTATCGCAATAATTTGATGGCTTACTTGCTTTAAATAAGGCAAAAACTTACCTGTTCCTGCACCTAAATCAACCACAGTCGAGTTAGATTGGATTTTCAGCTCATCAATTAGCCAATTAACAATTTCAGATGGATAATTTGGACGAACTTGTTGATATAGTTCAGCAGCAGAACTAAAGCCTTTTTGTGCGGCAGGATGTAAAGAATGTGTCATATTTTGCGCTTTTTTATCTGTGCAGACTCTATAAAATATGACATTGAATACGATGAATAGGCAAGTTATCTATTTATTTAATTTTAACTAAAGATAAGAGAGCCGTTTTTCGGTATTGCAATGGACAAGCAAATCATTTTTGAAGACGATCACATTCGAGCAATTTATTTACAAGGTTCAACAGATACTTTGGTCTTGTCATTTGGTGACTTAATTACTCGTGCTAAAGGCTTGTCGATTAATGCTGAAAAATCATTAATGAAATATGATTATAGTGTTGTTGGTATTATGCCAAAACAAAAATCATGGTTTCCTGCCTCAAGCATGAATGCGCTATTAGCGCATTTGCAGCCTATTTTAAAACAATTTAAAAAAATCGTGGGTTATGGCGGTTCAATGGGCGGTTATGCTGCGATTAAATATTCCAAACCATTGCAAATGACACGTGTCGTGGCAATGGTGCCGCAATATTCGATTGATCCGAATGAAGTTGAAGATAAGCGTTATACCGACTTTTATGATGCTGAATTAAATGCAGACATGCGTATTCAGGCACAGGATATTGTCGAAAATTGTGAATATATTATTGTTTACGATCCGTATTTTGAAAATGATAAAGAGCATTATTTAAAAATAAAACCATGGATTCCACAATTGCATACGTTGCATTTGCCTTATACAGGACATGATGCAATTGCTGTCTTAGCAAACTCAGCGTTATTGCATGATTTTATTGAATATCCTTATGATCAGACTTATTTTTATAAACAAATTCGTGAAGTCAAAAAGAACAGTAAATTTTACTATCGTAGTGTGATTGCTCATCTTTTGGGTACACATAATGAAGCGTTAGGGAAAATATTAAAAGGGATTGATTTACAGCTTGATAGCACGTTTTTTGATGCGAATTTAAAACAGACCATCACCCGTATTTTATTGACCAATAAACGTGTTGATGAGCAAGATTTACAAAAGCTTGGCATTCAAGTGAACTTGCCTTTCGAAGAAAAAACTCAGTTACAGGACTGTTTTGGCAATATTATTGTATTTAATGTTATTACCCAAAAACTTGAAAGTTACAATCAGCAAGTTATTGATGTAAATGGAAAATATATTATTCCACTGAATGTTGAAAATAGTGGTTTAGTCGAAATTGAAGTTAAAAAGCAAACCTATTTAATTTGTATGAATGACCGTCGAGTGACTAAATTATTTAAATACGATGATGCTTTATCTTTGGATATGAATCCGATTGTTATTAAAAAATGTGCAGATTTTTATGTATTGAGCTATAAAAATCTATATATGCGTTGTGATGAAGCAGGTAACTGTTATTTTGATGCTGAAAGTGTGCAGGATACTGAAAAATATACCATTATCTAAAGCACTTTTTAAGTTCTAGCGGTGAAAATAAGGCAAGATATTGCTGAAAGTCAGCAATGGTTTGAGAGGATTGAGGGTTTAACTCAATACGCTGTCGTTGAGTTTTAAAATTGCCTTTATTTTCCGATAGATTTGTTAAGCCGCCTTTGCTGTAATGATATTCGTAACGTGCGGCATAAAGTAAATTTTGCTGTTTAAAAATATAATTTTCTTGAGTTTTGCCTATTTCGCCAAAAAAATGCGCTTCAATTTTACAGCCTTGTTTAAGCTGAGAGAGTTTAAATTGATTGCCTTCGGTAGTTGGGTATAATTCAATATTATCAATAGATTGCAAAACTTTTTCTGCATAACACACTGAGCTTGATAACATTAAAATCATTAAATAGAGCCTATATTTTTGCTGTGTAGTCACTATAAATTCCGATATTATGTAGTTTTAAAAAAGAGAATGACGTGATGATCTATTTGTAAACTATCCACATGATGGGACTATGTTATATTAGATGAAGCATGGTCTAATTTTATAAAGATTGTATGCTGTTATGTACATCATAACGATAAATTTTAAATATTTTACATACACTAAATTTCAGTGAATGACTGTGAAATAGCCAATAGGAAATGGCAGATAACTCAATAATATTGAATGCAAAAAAGTTAAGGAAATCACTATGATCAAGGCACAGGCAACTTCAGTATTAAAAAAAATAAGAAAAAAAACAGCGCAACCTAAGCAAGAACGTACTCAAAAGCGTATGCAAATGGTCATTCAAACCACACAAGAGTTATTATTAGCTGTGGGTATTGAACGTATTTCTATTCCAGAAATTGCAAATGCTGTGGGCATACCTCGCACCAGTATTTATCAGTTTTTTCCTACAAAGTATGATTTATTACGTCATATTGCTTTGATGCATTTAAATGTTCTCGTCACACGAATAGGTCATGCAGCAGTTGCAGTCTTAAGTGAACATCCTAAAGCTTCAATTGATGAATATGGGCAAAAATTATCTGCAAGTATGATTCAAACAACTGCACATTTTTTTAATGAATCTGAAGTGGCGAGTTTAATTATTTTAAGTGGACCGTTTACACGTCAAGCTTATTTAGAATATCAAGTTGAATTGAAAAAAGTGAGTGTTGGTGTACGTAAGGCATTAGAAATGATTAAAGTTGATCATTATGTACCACAGCAACCAGATAGCTTAACGATTCTCATGGAGTTGGTATTTACCTGTATGAAACATGGTTATTATAATGAAAATTATATTTCTGAAAAAATTATTCAGGAATCTTATCGAATTGCGATGAGTTACTTGGCTGCTTTAAAAGATAATGCTTATTTATTAGCGGTGGATGAAGGCTAAATCTAGATCTAAGTCATGTATAAAAAATCCCTCAATGAAATGAAGGATTTTTTATGATATCAATCAAAATATTTGAAGGATATTAAGCACCCGCTTTTACAGTTTTTTCGCTTGTAGTTGCAGGTGTACCACGGAAGAAGTTCTTTGTTTTTTCCCATGATCTAGAAAAGAAACCTTGTGCTTTTTCAGATTGATCTTTTACAACTTCTTTTGTTTGTTCTACTTTTTCTACAACAGCATCTTTGATTTCAGTTGTTTCAGTTACAACAGCATCTTTTACTTCAGTCGTTTTAGCAACAGTTGCGTCTTTTACTTCAGCAGTTTTAGCAACAGTCGCGTCTTTCGCTTCAGCAGTTTTAGCAACAGTCGCGTCTTTCGCTTCAGCAGCTTTAGCAACAACAGCATCTTTCACTTCGGCAGTTTTAGCAACAGTCGCGTCTTTCACTTCAGCAGTTTTAGCAACAGTCGCATCTTTCGCTTCAGCAGTTTTAGCAACAGTCACATCTTTCGCTTCTACTGTTTTAGTCACAACGGCAGTTTGAACTTGTTCAGCTTTCGCTTGAGTATTTTGAACTGCAACTTGTGCTTTAGTTACAGGTGTTGTAGTTGTTTCAGCAAAAGCAGGAACACAAACCAATACACTTGCAGCGACCAAAGTTGTTTTTATGCTTTTCATGATAAGACTTTCCTCAATGTGAGGAGTACTGACAACGTACTCCAATAATAAGGCGGGCATGTTAAAACCAAGCTCTTTCTAAGTGTGAAAAAGAGATAAAATGATACATCTTTACCACAATAAGACTACATAAGTATAAGGTGGTTATAAGATGTTTTTAATAGGATAATTTATTTATTTTCATATTGTTATATTTTTTATTGGCTTTATATTTTTATTTGAAATTTACATAAGTTTACATTTATTAATGTGATGCTGTTTTATTTAACCTATTGTTTTGTATCGTTATTGTTTTATTTTTAAACGATTGTATGACCCTTAAAACAAAACATTAAAAATGATCAAATTTACTTAAAACTATTATAAATATTAAATAAATATGATCATTTTGCTCTAACTGATTATTGTGGAATATCTTCTTTATTTTTGTTCGATTGAGGAGTTGGCAAAGAAAGTTTACTGATCTCGGGTTCTACAGGTTCATTTAAATGCTGCTGAGTTGGGTCTATGGTAACCGCAGTTTCTGTTGAGATTTGTGTCGTTGTTGGTGTGGTCGCTGGGTTTGTTACTGAAGAATGATTACTTGTAGTCGGTGTTATTTGCGGCGTCACGATAGTTGTTGTAGCAGACTGACTTAAATGCCCACGTTCAATAGGAACAGTTCCTTTATTTGTTCCGACTATAGCATCTCGGGTATTACTCGCCGTTTCTGTCACCTTTTCCGCACCTTTTTGTACACCTATTTTTGCACGTTCAGTTTGTTGTTCTGAAAAGGTTTTAGTTTCTTCCCATGCATTGTCTACTTTCGGTTTAATTTTTTCTACACCGCGTTCAGCAGCAGCACCCACACGCTCAGCAGTATTTTGAACTTTTTCACCTGTCTTATGTGCTAAAACTTTGAAAATATTTGGGTTATCACCATAAGGTGGTGGTGTTTTTGTTTCTGCATAAATTGAGGATGTTGCCAAAATGGCAGTAGCAAAAGACAGAATTTTAATACTTTTCATTGTGACTTCTTCCTTCAGATATAGAGGTTCATGACGTGTTTAGTTAGTATCATACTGTGAAAAAAGTAGTGACATGGGTTCTGTAAGCAAAGTGATACAGAGTAAAAACAAAGCTGTTGTATAGTCTACATGTATAAGAAGATCATTGAGAAATTAGAAATGATAAAAATTAAATATTTAAATATATTTTGGTTGATTATCCCGATTCTATTTTTACAACCGAGCTTTGCCTGTGGTTGTGGTGGGGAAAATTCTTTAAGCCTTGGTTATCAAATTTTAACATGGATGATCAGGTTGATCGTCCTATTCATTTATTTAATACCGAGCTTGTGGTTTGTAAAATTTTATCAATTTTTATCATTAAAAATTGTTCATTTTATTGTTCCTCATATGATTTTATTTTTAATGATAGGGGTATTATTTAATACAGACACTTTAGGTTTAATGAAAATTTATGATCAAATTCGAGATGTTATACCCCCATTTTTTGTGATTGTTGTTGTGGGAATATTTGCGCTATTTTTGTGGTTCTATCCAATTCTTTATATTTTAAAGATGAATGGAAAAAGAACTACTTCAAAGGTTTAATTTAAAGTAGTTCTGTCATGATTATTGGCATTTTTCTAAGTTTTTTGCTTTAAAATTCTTTTGTAAGGCTGCAAAATTTTTCAGTTTTTCAGTATCTTGAATGTCAAAAACAGTTTGTTTATTTTCTACTTCGGCATTTACATTTGAAAATGCTGAAATGAGTTGATCGCCTTTAAAGATCCAGTGTTCCGTGGCTTTGCCTGTTTCAAAGTTGCCTGTAAATTCGATCACGCAGTTGTCTTTTTGCTGAATGAGACGAGCGAGGTTGTGTTTAGTTGTGGGTTCAACAGAGATGTTTTTGTGTTGTTCGATGACAATAGGAGCATTAGGATTTGTTGGTGTGGTTGAACAAGCGGTGAGGGCGAATGTTGTTAAAATTGATGAAATTAATAGAGAGATTTTCATGGTATTTACATTTGATTGAAGTTTATATAACTATCTAAAAAATATAGTGATAGATCAAGACTAAATATTTTGAAAAGTGTTTGGATTGTGCAAATTGATTCATTGGCTTATTATATAAAAGCTCTTTAGCTTTAGGACTTAACAGTCTAGTCGGGTGTTTAGCCAGACTCTAACTTATTGATGAAACTCATTGCAATACTGCAGACCTAAAGTTTCAATTCTTCGCTCGGTTCTCGCAAACAATTGAAACTTTAGCTCTAAAGTAAAGAGTATCTAGCTCAGAGAGATACCGTATCTCTCTGAGCTTTTTAATTAGGATAGATTATGTCAAACATTGATGTTACCCAGTATTTGATAGAACATCACATGGAAATTCATAAGTCAAAAGAAGGGTTTGAGTCGTTTATCAAAGGTGCGTCGAGAAAATATAGATCTTACGAGATACCTAAAAGAACTTCGGGGACAAGAAAAATTGCTCAACCGATGCGTCAGTTAAAAGATTATCAAAGAACAATCGTAACTATTTTTGAGACTACATTTCTGATTCATGATTGCTGTATGGCATATATGAAAGGAAGGGATATTAAAACAAATGCTTTAATACATTCAGGAAATTCTTTTTTTCTCAAAATGGATTTTACTGATTTTTTTAACTCTATAACACCTAAACTTTTTTTTGAAGGGTGTGAACGTCAAAAGATAGATTTAAATTGGGCAGATAAAGAAACACTAGAAAAAATTTTATTTTGGTGTGAAAACAAATATTCAAAAGAGCTAGTCTTAAGTATTGGTGCACCAAGTTCACCATTTATTTCTAATTTTGTAATGTACTCATTTGATGAAGTATTGAATGAATATTGCAAAAAGAATGGAATTACGTATACACGTTATGCTGATGATTTAACTTTTTCAACAAGTACATCTGGTATTCTATTTAGTGTTCCTGATATTGTAAGAGGTACTCTCTTACAGTTTTATGGAACAAAAATTCAAATTAATCAATTTAAAACAGCTTTTTCATCGAAAAAACATAATAGGCATGTTACTGGTTTAACGATTACCAATGATAATAATATTTCGATTGGTAGGGAGAAAAAACGCTATATTAAACATTTAGTTCATAACTTTATAGAAGAAAAAATAACTCTTGAAGATTTAAATTATCTCAGAGGTTATTTAGGATTTATAAAATATGTTGAGCCAAGTTTTTTAATATCTCTTGAGCAAAAATATACTCAAAGTGTAATTCAAAAAATTCGATTAGGAAATTGATATGAGTACTCATCATTTAGTCAAAAATGCACAGAAGGGAAATTTTGAAGCTGCAGTTCAAGTATTTCAGAATTACAAAGATGGTGCACCTGACTTTGAAAAAAATGAAAAATTAGCTCTAGATGCTTTTGAAAATGCTATTTCGATTATTCAATCAAATTTTTATTTAAATGAACTAACTATTTCAAATTTTAAAAAAGTCTTGGAACTAAATATTATTCTCCATCAGAATTTGACAGTATTTATTGGTGAAAATGGAGTTGGTAAAACGAGCCTATTAGAAGCTATTCGTAAAAATTTAATGTGGATAGCTGCAACTACACGTAAAGATAATACAAATGGTGGGACTATTGATACAAAAGAAGAAGTAAATAATTTCTACAAAGATAAAGGAGCATATATTGATTGTGAATTTCAGATAGGAAAAAATTATAAATGTAAGGGACGTGTTGCTACTCCACCAGATGGAGTTATAAGTGATTTAAAAAGTGAGTTAACAAAATACCGTGAATTAGGGCGAAACTTTCGTATATTGAATACGTATCAAAATATTGATTTACCATTATTTGCTTTTTATGGCATAGATCGTATACAAGCCACAGGAAAAAAATCAAAAAGTTCAGAGTTTGGGAAAATTGAGGGTTATGATAGTTCGTTATCTTTAAATGATAAAACATCGTTTGATACGCTAATTATTTGGTTAGTACAGCAATTAAAACTTGCAAAAGAAGGAAATACCTATTTGCAAGAAAAAAATGTAAAGAATATGAAAGCTAAAAAAGCAATTCAAAATGTAGAAATTTTATTTAAAAAGATTTATCCCGAACTAAAAGAAATAAAGCTTATTTATGAAGATGATGGTAAGGATAAGGTAGTTATAGAGTTAGAAAATGAGCAAATCTATTTACACCAATTTTCTGATGGACAAAGAGTTTTGTTTGGTTTAATAGGAGACATTGCAAGACGTTTGCTTTTACTCAATGATGTATCTGATACGCCTTTTGATGGTAGAGGAATTGTTCTTATAGATGAAATTGAACTGCACTTACACCCTAGTTGGCAACAGAAAATTATTCTTATTTTAAGAGACTCTTTCCCGAACCTTCAATTTATTATGACTACTCATAGTCCCCATGTTTTAACAACAGTAGAAGCTGAATGCATTCGTTCTATATGCATAGATCATGAAACAAATACATTTAAATATGAGATACCTAAATTTACAAAAGGTGCGGAGTCAAATGTAGTTTTAGAAGATGTCTTCTATGTAGATCCAAGACCTCAAGATGTAGAAGAAGTAAAATGGTTAGATCAATATATTAAATTGGTCAACAATGATGAATGGGACTCAGAGGAGGCTAAAGAGCTACGTACAAGATTAGATAGATGGGGAAAAAATAAAGAAACTGAATTAGATAAAATTGATATAGAAATCTCTTTAAGAGCTTTTAAGCGGTCTAAAAAATGAGACACATTTCTAAATCTTTATGTCCAGAAGGGCTTGCGGAATATTTATCAGAAAATCCTGATGCTACTTGGAAAAACTTTGGTGATGAAGCACAAAAAGCACATGAGATAGTTCAAAATACAATCAAAAGTGATCAATTAGGAATTTGTTGTTACTGTGAAATTGATTTTCATGTGTCGGATGAGGCACATATCAAAGACTTTAGGGTAGAGCACTTCTATCCTAAGAAACAAACCCCTTTACCAAATGGAGAAAATGCTCATTTAACATGGTCTAATTTACTAGGGTGTTGTCATGGTGGAACACAACGTTTATTTCAGGAGGATGAGCGTTTTACTTCTAAAAAAAATAGGCATTGTGATGCAGATAAAGGTGAAAAAGATTGGACTAATATTATCTTCAATCCTTTACATATTCCAGAGGGAGTAAAAATATTTACCTTTGAAACTGATGGGAAAATTATTGTATCAGCTCAATGTCCAGAAGAGTTCAAAATAATGGCACAAAGTTCAATTGATCGACTTAACCTAAATGAAAAAACTTATTTACTGAAAGCTAGAGGAAAGGTAAGAGCAGCAATTGAAATCCAATTTAAGAGTTTAACTGATGGTGGTTTAAGCCTTCCAGAAGCATTAGATTTTTTAAGAGAAGCATTGTTTGCTGATACAGCGACAAATATGAAGTTTTATACATGTAAACTAGATTATGTTTCTTACTAAAATATAAAAAACCCGCGCTGAAGCGGGTTTTTTTATTCACTAATCAATTAGTGCTGCAACACCGAGATATCCGCCACAGCCGTAAACAAACCACGCAACTGCGCAAGGATACGTAAACGATTGGCTTTTAACTCAGCATCTTCAGCCATCACCATTACGTTATCAAAGAACGCATCAATCGGTGCACGTAAAGCAGCCAATTTAGAAAGCGCTTCAGTATAATCTTTCGTAGCCAAAAGCGGTTGAACCACAGGAAGCAATTTTTGAATCTCGGCATAAAGTGCTTTTTCAGCATCTTCAACCAGTTTAGATTCAACAATTTCACCTGTAGGCTCAGCTTCTTTAGCCAAGATATTCGCAACACGCTTATTCGCAGCAGCAAGCGCAGCAGCTTCAGGCAAGTCACGGAAATGATTCACGGCATTTACACGCTTATCAAAATCTAAAGGAGATTTTGGAGAAAGCGCTTGAACCGCTTGAATCACATCAACTTCAACACCTTGGTCTTCATACTTCGCACGATAACGACCTTCAAGGAATGCAACTGCATCTGCCAAAGTCTTGTCGTGATCTTTCACAACATCGCCATATGCAGTTAAAGCAAGCTTGATCAGTTCTTCAATCGAAACATCAAGATTGTTTTCAGTCACCAAACGCAAAATACCAATCGCAGAACGACGCAGTGCAAACGGGTCTTTCGAACCTGTAGGCGCTTGACCAATCCCGAAAATACCTGTGAGCGTGTCTAAACGATCTGCAAGGGCAATGGTTGTACCTGTTTTAGTTTGCGGTAAAACATCACCCGCAAATTTCGGTAGGTATTGCTCACCTAAAGCCTCGCTTACTTCATCATTTTCACCTTCAAGACGTGCATAGTAAGTACCTGCAATGCCTTGAAGTTCAGGGAATTCACCCACCAACTCGGAAGTTAAGTCACATTTTGCAAGCAGTGCCGCTTTTTCAGCATCGGCAGGATTTGCACCTGTGATTGCCGACAATGCTACAGCCAATTTTGCAATACGTTCAGATTTATTCCAAAGCGTACCCAATTGAGCTTGGAATACCATGTTTGCCAATTTTTCTTTACGAGAGGCAAGCGGTTGCTTTTGATCTTGTAAGAAGAAGAACTCAGCATCCGACAAACGAGGGCGTACAACTTTCTCATTCCCTTCAATGATTTGAGTCGGATCTTTAGACTCAATATTTGAAACGGTAATGAAGTAAGGTTGAAGTTTATTGTCCGCATTGACCAAACAGAAATACTTTTGGTTGTCTTGCATGGTGGTGATCAAAGCTTCTTGTGGTACAGCAAGGAAACGCTCTTCAAAACTTGCACGAAGCGCAACTGGCCATTCAACCAATGCAGTCACTTCGTCACGTAAGTCAGCAGGTACAATTGCAATCGCATTCACTTCATCAGCCAAAGCTTTGACTTGACCGTCAATGATTGCTTGACGTTCTTCAAAGTTTGCAACTACATAAGCTTTACGAAGTGCATCTAAGTATGCATCTGGGTTTGCCAATGTAATTGCTTCAGGTGCATGGAAACGGTGACCATAAGTCACGTTACCTGCTTTATGATCCTGAATGGTTGCATCCACAATTTCGTTGTCTTTAAGTAAAACTACCCATTTTACAGGACGTACAAATTCGGTACGACTTGCCGCTGAACGCATACGTTTTGCAATTGGCAGATTATCCAAAGCCGTTTGTAAAATTTGTGGCAATAAAACGTCAAGGCTTTGACCTTTGACGTCTTTTAAGTAGCAAACTTTTTCAACTTTACCTGCTTGGAAAGTTGAAACTTGATCTACAGTGATGCCTTGACCACGCATAAAGCCTTCAAGGGCTTTAGTTGGTTTACCTTCAGCATCAAAAGCCGCTTGTTTTGCAGGACCATCAAAACGTTTTTGAGTGTCTGCTTGTGCGCCATCGACATTGACAATTTTCAAAGCCAAACGACGTGGAGCTGCATAGGCTTCGATCGCATCAAAAGCCAAACCTGCATCGTTTAAGCCTTTTACAGTTTCAGCAGTCAACGCATCACGTAAAGTTTTGAGGCTTTTTGGTGGAAGTTCTTCACAGCCTAATTCGAACAATACTGTATGTTTAGACATTATTTGCTCTCCTTAGATTCAACTTTCTCAGCTTTTGCCTCGCTTTCAACTTGTGCTTTTAACTGTGCCAATACTTCATCACGTAAATGTGGTTCAGCCATTGGGAAACCAAGCTCGGCACGTGCGGCAACATAACTTTGTGCAATGGCACGTGCCAGTGTACGTACACGTAAAATATAACGCTGACGTTCAGTCACAGAAATCGCGCCACGAGCGTCCAATAAGTTAAAGCAGTGAGAGGCTTTAATGACTTGCTCGTATGCAGGAAGTGGAAGTTTTACCTCGATTAAACGGGTTGCTTCTGCTTCATAGAAGTCGAAAAGCTCAAACATTTTTTCAACAGGTGCGTATTCAAAGTTATAAGTCGATTGTTCAACTTCATTTTGATGGAATACATCGCCATAAGTTACAGTACCGAACTGACCTTTAGTCCAAACCAAATCGTAAACAGAATCTACGCCTTGTAAGTACATTGCCAAACGTTCTAAACCGTAAGTGATTTCACCCGTCACAGGGTAGCATTCAACACCCCCGACTTGTTGGAAGTAAGTAAACTGAGTCACTTCCATACCGTTGAGCCAAACTTCCCAACCTAAGCCCCAAGCACCGAGTGTTGGCGATTCCCAGTTGTCTTCTACGAAACGAATGTCGTGAGTCAACGTGTCGATCCCAATTGCTTTTAACGAGTCAAGGTATAGCTGTTGGATATTGTCAGGGTTTGGTTTAAGTACCACTTGGAATTGGTAATAGTGCTGCAAACGGTTTGGATTTTCACCATAACGTCCATCTTTCGGACGACGTGATGGTTGTACGTATGCAGCGTTCCATGTTTCAGGACCAAGCGCACGAAGGAATGTTGCTGTGTGGAATGTCCCTGCACCCATTTCCATATCGTAAGGTTGTAACACGACGCAACCTTGTTCAGCCCAGTAGTTTTGTAAGGCAAGAATTAAGCCTTGGAATGTATCAATATGCGATATGGCGCGACTCATGCAGCATCCACTATAAGTATTAGAAAAAATTGGTTCTAAGTATAAGGATTTTGCAGGAGAGTGGCAAAGGTTAGTCTATAAAATTGTCATTTAAGCATTTGTGTTTTTATGATGTTCTTTCAAAAGTAAAAACCAGTAGCCGATGGCTGTTGGAACTGAGAATAAATATAGATAGCATAAATCATTTAATTCTAAGTGTAAGACCTTGACGCCGAGCAAAATAAAAATAGCGGAGAGGAGGATTGCTGAAAAAAGAATCGTCCAAAAGTTGATAAACAAGTACTTGTGTAAAAAAAGTTGAATAGCATAGATAAAAGCATAAATGAGAATGAAGTAAAAAATTAAAGCACCTACAACAAAAGGTAATAACATGATGAACATGCCAAAGGTTTCTAACGCAAATTGTGTTTGGATCAGAAGTGCTAAATTAGTCAAAAGATAATAGAAAGCCAAAGGATAAAAAGGTGCAATCGTTAAACATTTTTTGATTTGAGAATGATTGACCTGAAGTTTTAGAAAAAGCACTTTAATAGTGAAATGATGGTTTGTTTTTTTCAATATTTATGACCTTTGGTTTTTTTTAAGGTATTGAATATGCTTAATATATTTACCATATTTTTTCAAAAGCTATTTTCTATATTCATTTAAAACTTAATCTTCAACCCATAATCTTTTTTCAAAGCCAATAATGCTTCAGCATTGCCTTTGGCATCATCAACAGGATTATGGGTATGCGCTGTTTTACGCAAATGTTTAAAATTTCGAAACATGTCTTTGGTCAAACCTTTATACAAACTGCCTAAATTTTGCGAGCTGAAACCAAACGGATTGCTTCCTGTAAAATGATGAAAGTACCAACAGACAAACATCCAGTCAAAACCGTTATTATCACTGATAAAAATAGGGCGGTCTTTGCTGACTTTGGCGATCCATGTGGCAAAGTCCTTCATGACATGTTCAGGGTTACTAAAACTTAAAGTTTCTTCACGACTAAAACCAGAAACCGCTAAGGCTTGTGGAATATAATTTTCTGAAATAGGTTTTAGTAAGCCGTAAAACTGCTGATTTAAATCTTCATCTACAAGTACAGCACCTAATGCAATCATTGAATAATCGCTGGGAATTGGTCCATCGGCTTCGATGTCGACCATGATATAAGCCATTTATTTTCCTTTGATATGCTTCATGTTATTTAAAATGTGTTATCTCTATAGGATATAACATTAAGCATTTAGATCTGAACGATTTCTGTAATCATACCATTTTAAAAATAGCCAAAAAGCAATAGCAGTTGAAACTGTCCAAAGCAACAGAGGGTTTAAAATAAAAATCTTTTTAAATTCAAAGAGGGTATTGGGTAAGTCATGGTCTTTAAAATAATTCCCCAATAAAGTCAGTAAAATTGTTGAAAAATAGGCAATTGTTAGCAAAATAAAAAAGTAAATTTTATTATGTTTGTTTAAAAAATATAAACCTATAAATAAACATGGTGAAATGATAAAAATATAGATCAAATACACGAC
Organism: Acinetobacter sichuanensis; assembly: GCF_003024515.2. Taxonomy (GTDB): domain Bacteria; phylum Pseudomonadota; class Gammaproteobacteria; order Pseudomonadales; family Moraxellaceae; genus Acinetobacter; species Acinetobacter sichuanensis. Next base: position 245,395 of record NZ_PYIX02000002.1, on the reverse strand, counting down.
TAGAGAAAGTTTGATTAGTAAGGCTAGATTGTTAAATCCTTCATAATGATCAAAAAAAGTCGGTTGGCAACAGAGATAAACCATCCAACCAAAAAGGACGGGTAAAGGCGCGAGCAATAAACTTCGTAGAATAATGACGTTTGGATACGCTTTTTGCATTGTTCTGATTTATAGATTATAAGTTGTTAAATAAATATACATGATATTAAAAATAAATAGGTATGCAAAAACACCATAAAACCTCGCTTTGGCTCAGCATTTTTCTGATTTTATTTGCTGTAGTTTCAATTCCAGCAATTCATCTAATTCGTACAAAAATCAATGAACATCAAAATATTGAGCAACTCCCGACAGGTTATCGTGATGATGCAAGCCATTTAAATAAAACCAAAGTCGCCAAAATTGTGGATGCTGAAACAGAACCACACGCCATACAAAAACAAATCCAAGAATTACTTAGTTATGCTAGACAACATCATTTAAAAGTCTCCATTTCAGGCGCAAAACACAGCATGGGCGGGCATACCATTTACCCCGATGGCATTGCTTTAAATATGTTGCCGTACAATCACATGCATTTGGAGGAAAAGACCAATATTCTTAGCATTGGTTCAGGTGCAACATGGCAACAGGCACTGCAATATCTGGATGGTTTTGGTAAATCTATTGCAGTCATGCAATCTTTCAGTGATTTTTCCATTGGTGGTTCAATCGGTGTCAATGGTCATGGTTGGCAACAAAATGCAGCGCCTGTTTCCTCAAGTGTGCAGTCATTTACTTTAATGCAGGCAAATGGAGAAATCGTCAATTGTAGTCGTTATGAAAACCCTGAACTCTTTAAACTGGTCATTGGAGGCTATGGTTTATTTGGGATTATTTTGGATGTCAAACTTAAAGTCGTTGATAATGTGGCTTTGAAATTTAATTCGATTTCGCTTGATCCGCAGGATTACCTAAAAACTTATCAGCAGCTCGTTACGAACAATCCACAAGTCCAGTTTGCTTATGGACGTTTGCGTATTTCAGATAAACATCGTTTGAAGCAGGCAAGCCTGAATTATTTTATCAAAACCGATGAAAAACCGTTGCTATTGAAACAACAGCAAAATAAAAATGCGGAAGTGAAACGGATTGTTTTTCGAGGTTCAGTTGACAATGAATATGGCAAACGACTGCGTTGGGATCTGGAAAGCAGCTTAAATCAGGTTTCACCTTATACCAGCTTTAGTCGCAATGAAATTTTGAATGAGAAAGCCAGTCTTATTGCAAATAAAGATCCAAGTTCAACTGATTTATTACATGAATATTTTATTCCAAAATCGCAGTTGGCAGCTTTTATTCAGGATTTAAAACCAATTTTAACAGCATCAAAAATCGACTTGCTGAATATCACTATTCGGGAAGTACGTCATGATCAGGATGCTTTTATGAACTACGCACGTGAAGATGTCTTTGGGCTTGTATTTTTATTCAATCAAAAGAAAACACCAGAGCAGGAACAACAAATGCAAGCATTGACCAATCAGCTTGTGGATGCCGTACTGAAACATCAAGGAACTTATTATTTGCCCTATCGTTTGCATATCAGCCGTGAAAAAATGCGTTTGGCTTATCCGCAGGCAGATGATTTTTTTGATTTAAAGAAAAAATATGATGCAGATGAAATTTTCAATAATCAATTTTATGTCCATTATCAATAACCACTATGATCAGATGCGTGTACTTTAGGCATGATTGGGTTATATTTGAACAATAATAGTGCTGATTAATATAGATTTAATTCTTTGATTATATTTGATAAAAATCATTATGTGATAAAAGCAGTGTCTTTTTTAGCGCATTAAAATAGATAATAAATACACCTTATCATAACAACCACGTATAATTCGCACTTCATTTGTGCAAAAGCGAAGGACTTCAATGTTTCATACGCAACTTGAGTGGCTGAATACCTTAAAACCTAACTTTAAAGTATTACCATTTAAAGAACGATTATTATGTGGAGTTGGGGCTTTAATTGGTCTCGCAATTTCCTCATTAATCAGTTGGTATGTCTTAGGTGATTTCAATGCATGGTACATTGCACCGATGGGGGCATCATCTGTACTCTTGTTTGCAGTATCTGCAGGTCCACTTTCGCAACCTTGGAATATCATTGTTGGCAACACTATTGCAGGCTTTATTGGTGTGACATGTGCAATGTTTATTGCGAATCAGACTGCGGCTTTTAGTCTTGCTGTTGCCTTGGCAATTTTCCTGATGATGAGTACAGATTCATTACATCCGCCCAGTGGTGCAGTTGCCATTACAGCGGTGTTAGGTGGTGAATCAGTTCATGAGTTAGGCTATCACTTTATTTTCTATCCTGTTTTATTAAATTCTGTTTTACTTTTGGCTGTGGCAATTATTTTTAACCGTTTACTTGGCAAGCAATATCCACAAGTTGCTCAAGTCAATACGCGTTCTAAAGACCCAACGCCAATGCAAAAAGTCACGATTCAACCGCAAGATATTCAGGAGGTTTTAGAGCATCAAACTGAGTTACTTGATATCAGTGAATACGATCTACAAAAAATTATTTTAGAAGCGCAGGAAAAAGCCAATGCAAGAGCAATTAGTCAATACCTATGCCAAGACATTATGAGTAAAGATGTCATTAGTTTGTCTGAGCAAGATGATATTCATCAGGCTTTAGATAAATTTAAACATGTTAATTTAATGAGCTTGCCTGTCGTTAATACTGAAAATAAGTTAGTTGGGACGCTTGCACTTTATGAAGTCGTAGAATGGTTTAAGCGAGCTGCAGATCCACGTGCTTCTTGGGAGCATCTGGTGAAACAGATTATGAATCGTAAAGTCGTGACGGTGCAACCATTACAACCCATTCAAGATTTAGTGCCTTATTTTGTAGAGCGCTCGTTTAATTATATTCCTGTCGTTGAACAGCACAAATTGGTTGGCATTATTAGCCGTGCAGATATGATTGCAGCCATGCAACAACAATTAAATCGTACTCCATGAGATTTTAGCGCATAAAAAAACGCTACGACAGTCTAGGGGGACGCTGTCGTAGCGGTAAAAAAGTAATCTATAACGATAAGTTTATTTATATTTTTCCTCATGCACCGTACGAATAGATTGCTGATACGGATTTGCATGCGGTGAATTTAGTTGCAAATCTTGTTTAGGAATTAACAGCCACAAAACTAAATAAACCAGAATTCCAGGAAATGCAGCACTCATACATGATACAAGAACAAAAATGATGCGAAGTAATGTTACATTCCAACCAAAACGTTCAGCAATACCGCCCATCACACCCGCAATCATGTTTTGTCGGCTAGAACGATATAAACCAGATTTGGTCATGAATAATTTCTCCTAAAATTTAAATCAAAAGTAAAATACCTTTAATTTATATATTGGGTTTTATTCTAAAATTTAAAGAATGTGAGGGAAGTGGTTTGTATACTTTTGTAAATAAAAAATTGATCATGAATTAAAAAGTTAATTTTCACCAAAAGGTGAATTAATTTCTCTAAATGTTTAGATTTATTATATTGTTATATAGTTTTGTAACAATCAGGGGGGATTAATTTATAGTTTAAGTGAAAATAAAATATCATAGCTTAACTATTAAAATATGTAAGTTTATTTAAAATAAACATTGGTTTATTCATATGATGGCGTTTAAATATACTCAAATCGGTTCCTTTAAATATGTTGGAATGGCTATTTGTTTATTGTTAGGGGCTTGTGATTCTTCAACACAAACAAAAAATACGACCAGTTCACAGGGTGATGTGGCGTCGGTGAAGGTTGTTGCAGACTCAGCACAAGAAAATACGGTAGATATCGAAGATGGGAAGCGTCTTACAGAAGTTGCAGGTAGAACCGCTTTGCCACGTTTAACAGAACCTGAATCTATTGCTCATTCTAAAAAAATGATTTCAAAGGCATCGCAAGCCTATGTGGGGCGTTATCACTTAATTATTGATTGTTCTGAAAAATTTGCTTTATGTGATAAAGGGAAAGCAGAGTTTGTCATTAGTTTATTGGCAGATGGCACATCGCATCGTACCATTGTTTATTTGGGTAAAATGAGTCATGAAGCGAGATCAAAACCCTCAAGCCACATCTATCAACAAAATACATGGACATTTAATCCTAAAACACATCAGATTGAAGTTAAAAGAAAAGAAGGGGTAAACTTTTATTATCACGTTAACCCAGAGGGTAATTTGGTTATTGATCTTGACAGCATCTATGCCAACAATAAAGTTGAAAATGGTCAATTGATTGATGGTACTTATGTTCCAACTAAAGCGTATGTATTGAAAAAGTTAGAAACCAAGAATTAAAAATTAAATTTAAAAGATATGGTGGGTTGTGTGGGGCTCGAACCCACGACCAATAGATTAAGAGTCTACTGCTCTACCAACTGAGCTAACAACCCTGAGAAAATTTTAAAACACGTTAAAATATCGTTTTAAAATTTTTACAAGATAGACGCAGTATGTAGTTTTGAATACTAGATTACATATGCCATCTAACTGTTTGCAGATTTAATATTTGACATACAATATCAAATTTATATCGTTAACAGGTAAATTTAACAAAAAATCGAGAATGGCGAAGCATCTAGTTGTAGATGTTTGGTCTTGGTCGGATCGTTTGTAGGTTTCGTTTCTGTTTTAACACTGCTGTATTAAAGAAAGAAGCCCTAAGAAAGAATGGTGGGTCGTCCGCGATTCGAACGCGGGACCAACGGATTAAAAGTCCGCTGCTCTACCAGCTGAGCTAACGACCCTGAGCAAGGATAAGCTATCCTGAGCAGGTATTGTAAAATTGGCTTTTACAATGAGATGGTGGGTCGTCCGCGATTCGAACGCGGGACCAACGGATTAAAAGTCCGCTGCTCTACCAGCTGAGCTAACGACCCATCTAAAGGTGATCAAAATAAGTGGTGGGTCGTCCGCGATTCGAACGCGGGACCAACGGATTAAAAGTCCGCTGCTCTACCAGCTGAGCTAACGACCCACTATATCTAAGTTTTACCTTAAATACGCAGTGTAAAATAAAATTAAACACTACTTTGTTTTGATGGAGCGTATTTTAGCAATTTATTGATAGAGCGCAAGTAAAAATTAATAAAGTTTGCAACGTTCGGTTATAAATAACACAATTTTAGCAATTATTTTCTAAAATTGTGTTTTTGTCGCTTCGTTTTGACTTAAAAACGATATTTATAGTCCTCAATATTTTTGTAAATTTCATCTGTCATTTCACAATAACAGTTGGTGCTCGGTAAAAAAACATATAAGCGATCAGAGGTTTTCTTTGGATCATAAGCTTGTTCTTTGAGCTTATTTTTTTGATACTTAAAGGTTCCAGTCGTTTCTACTGCTTCTTGTATACGTAAAAATACAGGAATAGCATAAGCAGGAAGTCCTTTTTTAAACTCCGTAACCATGTTGGTTAGATCTTGTTCATTCAGCGTTTCATTTTCACTTAACGTAATCGCTGCCATTCCTGCGCGACCATTCGTATTTGGAATTTCGACACCATAAACAACAGCTTCAGTAATTTTGCTATATTCGCTAACAATATTTTCAACTTCAGTTGTAGAAACATTTTCGCCTTTCCAGCGGAATGTATCGCCTAGACGGTCAACAAATTGAGCATGACGGAAGCCAATATCACGGACTAAATCACCTGTAATAAAATAAGAATCTCCTTTTTGGAAGACATCTTTCATAATCACAGATTTATTTTTTTCAGGATCGGTATAGCCATCAAAAGGTGAGCGTTTGGTGATTTTGCCTAATAATAAGCCAACTTCACCTTTGTTGACTTTAATGCAATATCCTTTTTTATCACGTACAGCTTCATTTTTTTCTTTGTCAAATTGGATGATTGCGTAAGGAATAGGTGAAAAACCGACTGTATTATCAAAATTAAAGATATTACTGAAGCCGACATTACCTTCACTTGAAGCATACAACTCTAAAATTTCTTTAATGCCAAAACGTTGTTTAAATTTGCTCCAAATATTTGGACGCATACCATTACCAATCATCTTTGTTACACGATGGTCACGATCTGCTGCTGATTCAGGCGCATCCATTAAATAGCGACAAAGTTCTCCGACATAGCCAATAGCAGAAGCATTAAACTTTTTAACATCTGTCCAAAATGCTGATGTTGAATATTTACGGCGAATCGCCAATGTTGCTGCACCAGCGAGTACACCACACCAGCACACAACCATTCCTGTTGCATGGTAGAGAGGGAGTGTGCAGTACATTACATCATCTTCGTTTAGATTGAGCACATGACCATAAGTACCAAAAGCCAGCATCCAACGGCTATTCGTAAAAATAACGGCTTTAGGTAAACCTGTAGTACCTGATGTGTAGATGTAAAATAAACCATCTTTACCTGTGACTTTGTGGGTCGTTGGTACATTAAATTTTGGAAAATCATCAATGACTTGGGCAATGTTGGTATAGCCTTCAGGTGCTTGACCGATATCTTTTAACGTTTCTTGATCTGCAAACCAATGAAAGCGATCTGCTGCAATATTTAAATCTTGGCGAATTTCATCAACTGCGGCACGACATTCTTCCCCTACAATAATCGCGATTGGATTAACGAGGTTGATGCTATGAGTTAAAACTTTTCCAACTTGAGAAGTATTCACAAGAGCAGAAGTTACCCCAATTTTTGCTAGTGCAATCACAGTAGCAATCAGCTCAGGGCGATTTTCAATCATTACCGTGATGACATCACCTTTGGATGCACCTAATGAAAGATAATAGTGTGCAATTTGATTTGCCCAATTGTTGAGTTCTTTATAGCTGAAACGTTGGTCTTCAAAAAGTAAAGCATCACCATAAGGATTGCGTTTTACGGCGCGTTCAAATGCTAAACCTAAACCAGAAGGTGTATTGGGTGTGCGTAAATAGGCTTGTTTTAGGCCAGTGAGTAAATTAGGGACTTTATTGATAAATTGAGGGAGTCGCGCTGCGACATCAGCAATCCCGATAAGATCGTTCTGTGTATTTGAGCTCATAAGCATCCTATTTATTTTTCGTAATCCAATATGGTCTATTTTGTCTGCGAGTTTACTTTACAGTGATTTTACAGTTGTCCTTTTAACGGTAGTGCTCTAGTGCAATCAACCTAATTTGACAAAACTTATAAAAATACCATTAAAAATAACAAAAAAACCTAGCCATCGAAATGGCTAGGTTCTCTTAAATCACCCGCAATTCAGCAAATCATTCTGCTGCAGGTGGTGTCGTTTTCTTTGGTGGACGACCACGAGGACGACGAGGACGTGCAGGTTTTTCACCATCTACTTTCTCAGAGTCTTCGGTTACTTCAGCCTTTTTAGTGCTTTTGCTTACAGCTTCTGCACTTTGCGCCTCAGTTGCAGCATTTGGCTGAGCTTTGGCTTTGCTTTGTGCTTTGGTTGGTTTTGCAGTTTCAACCACAGCTTTTTCTTCAGCAGGTGCTTGCTCAGTCATAGCTACTTCAACTTCGGCAATGGTTTTTGCTTCAGGTTGGTCTTCTTTTTGAGCAACAGGCTCAACAGCTGTAGTTAACTCAGCAACAGAAACATTTTCTGTTTGTAGAGCAATTTCACTTTGTGCTGTTACTTCTGCATTTGCCACTGCACTTGGTGCAATTTCCTGTGATTTTTCAACAGATTTTTCAGCTTGCTCAACAGCTTCAGCAACGACCTCTGTAACAGCAGGTTCAGCAACTTGTTTCTGTTCAACATGTGCTTGCTTTGCTTGTTCAGCGGCAAGTTTTGCTAAACGACGACGTTCACGTGGGTCATTTGCAACACGGTTGTCTGAAACAGGTTTTGGCGGTACTAAATCAAGTACTGGTGCAGGTTCTGCTTCAGGTTCTGCTTTAGTAATCGCAACATCACGTGTGACTGCTTTTTTCTCAACAGGCGCTACAGTTTTTTCAACTTTTAAAGTTGCTGCATACTCGTCAGAGAATTTTTGTAATGCACGATTGAATGTTGGAATTAAACCAAATTGTTCAATCAACACAGCACAGTCTTCACCATATACATGGCGAATCAAACTACCAATCGTATATTGGCTTAACGTTGGGATTTGTGAAGGTGCTAGTTTAGGAACTTCAACTACAGGCGTGGTTGTAGCAGTCTCACGTTGTTGACGGCGACGTTGACGTGGGTCATTGCTTGCACGTTTTACGGGTTGAGTTGCTTGTGCAACAGGTTGCTCTTCAACGACAACAGGTTCAACTTTAACAGTTGCTTGTGGTGTTTCAGTTGTTGTTGCAGCTTTATTTGCTGCAACTTTTGCAACTGGAGCAACAGCTTCTTTTTTCGCAGCTACATGTTGCTGAGGTGCTAAAGCAATAATTTCACTTTGCGCTTGGTCAACATTCACCACTAAAGCAGTCGTCATTGTTTCATTACGTGGTGCTTCAACAAGATCAACTTTGATGCTTGGTGCTTTTTCAACAGCTTTGTTTTCTCTTGGTGCAGAAACAGGAGGTGCTGAATTTTGCTCATCATTAAATACACTCGCATCGCGATGACGATTTGGGCGATTTGGACGTTGCTGGTTGTTACGGTCACGACGAGGAACGCTGTCATGTGTATCAGCAGATTGTTCATGTTGAACACGTTGTGGTTTTTGCTGACGACGTTGTTGCTCTTGACGAGGCTCACGTTGCTGTTCTTGACGAGGTTCACGCTGTTCTTGACGTGGAGCTTGGACAACTTCTTCAATCACTTGATGATGTTGATCATGTGATTGTTCACGTGTGTCTTTGTGCTTATTGTTGTTGTTACGCTTTTTGTTATTACGTTGAGATTTTTCTTCTTTCTCAATCACTTTTTCAGCGTAATCACGTTGCTCATTTTTTGCAGCAGGAGCGTGACCTAAATAAGCATTGGTTTCAACAAGTGCAGGTTGTTGAGGTGCAGCAACTGCTGTTGTATTGACATGACCAAACTGACCACGACTAACAGCACCACCATTCACCATTTGTTCAATCGCAGCCGCAGCATTATTTGCTGTGCGGGATTGGTCAATCGTGCTTGCTTGTTTTTGGACAAACAAGTTTTCTAACCATGCACATGGGCTTGTCGTTGCAGTCGGTGTTTTAGCAACTTGTGGTTGTTGAGTTGCTTGTACCACTGGCGCAGTATTTTGCTTTTTATGGTTGTTAGATACTTTGTTGTTATTGTTTGGAGTTGGCGCAGTTGTATGTTGAGCAGCTGCATGTTCTTCTTCTAAATGCCATTCAGAAGATTCATAACCCAATTCTTTTTCACTAGAACGTGTTGCTTCAGTCCGCTCATAGCTTGTTGGTGCGAAACCTTCAGGGTTGTATGAAATTTCGTAATGTGGCGTTTCTAAATGTGGATGTGGCAATACAGTCACACGTACATTTGAGGTTTGTTCTAAGTAAACAAGACTGTGACGCTTTTCATTCAATAAGAATGCTGCAATTTCGACAGGAACTTCGACTTGTACTTCACCATGACGTTCACGAAGAGCAATTTCTTCAACTTTACGCATAATTGAAAGTGAAAGTGAACGTAAGTCACGTACCATGCCTGTGCCATGACAACGTGGGCAAACATAACCCGTTGCTTCTTCAAGAGAAGGGCGTAAGCGTTGACGGCTCATTTCCATCAAGCCAAAACGTGATAATTGACCGAATTGGATACGAGCACGGTCACTTTGTGTTGCTTCACGAAGTTTCGCTTCAACCATACGTTGGTTACGTTCTTTGGTCATGTCGATAAAATCGATGACAACCAAACCACCGATATCACGTAAACGGAGTTGACGAGAAATTTCTTCAGCAGCTTCTAAGTTTGTGCTTAATGCAGTTTCTTCAACGTCATGACCACGTGTTGATTTTGCTGAGTTAATGTCGATAGACACCAATGCTTCAGTTTGGTCAATAACGATCGAACCACCTGAAGGCAGTTTAACTTCACGCTCATAAGCCGTTTGAATTTGGCTTTCAATCCCGAAATGAGCAAATAATGGTTCATTTAAGGTATAAGTTTTGAGTTTGTCTAATTGGTTCGGCATCACTGCTTTCACAAAGTTATAGGCTTCGTTATAAGCTTGCTCAGAATCAATTAAAATTTCTGCAACATCATCACGTAGATAATCACGGATGGCACGAGTCACAACGCCAGCTTCTTGGTGAACCAACATTGGCGATGGACCAGAACTTGCTGTGCTTTGAATTTGTGACCAAAGGTCTAATAAATGTTGTAAGTCAAGTTGTAATTCTTCTTGAGTACGACCAATACCCGCAGTACGAACAATGACGCTCATGCCACGAGGGGTATTTAAAGAAGCCAACATTTCTTTTAGTTCTTCACGAACAGAACCTGAAATCTGACGACTTATACCGCCACCTTTCGGGTTATTTGGCATTAAAACTAAATAACGACCTGCAAGGGAAATATAAGTAGAAAGGGCAGCGCCTTTATTACCACGTTCTTCTTTTTCAACTTGAACTAAAAGTTCAGTGCCTTCAGTGATGAGTTCACGAATATTTGAAGTTTGACGAGGATCGGCTTTATAGTAGGAATTGGCAATTTCGCGCATCGACAAGAAACCTTGACGACCTGCACCATACTCTACAAATACAGCTTCTAGAGAAGGCTCTACGCGAGTCACATGACCTTTATAGATATTGGCTTTCTTTTGTTCACGCGTGCGATTTTCAAGATCGAAATCGTAAAGACGGTGACCAGTGATAAGTGCAACGCGAACTTCTTCGGCATGTGTTGCATTGATCAACATACGTTTCATGGGTGTAACACCTAATAGTGATCCACACCAACAACTCGCTATCTATAAGTGAAGCGAACATCTTAATATTGGATCAATGCTCAAATTATTGAAAATCATTTCTAATAACTTGAGTGATTTACCAGCTTGTCTTGAACAAGTTTGGATTTGATGCCTGTATTGATGCTGCAATACTTCTTTAATCTTTGCACAATTAAAGTTCTGAGGTTTTCACTGGTACTGAAAGTGGTGCATTGGATGACTGATTTGATTCGTCTTTCACTGACATATTGCTCGAAGAGCAGCTCAGTTTTTTGTGAGCGCGTCTTGATACGGAATTATCGTCGTATCTTTACAAAATATGCAGTTCCAATGCCTCAAACACTTATGTCCTGAATAACACTCTAAAGCGACTTGTCTGGCGTGTATCAGTTTATGTTTAAAAACCAACGTCTGGGTTGGCGACATATATTTTTAAACAAACTGATTTCTGTACTTTAAATACAATTAAACGCAACAGTTTGTCTTTTTGCCGATATAATAAAGCCTTCGGCGTCGGCATATTCTTTTGGGACCTTTCCGAGTTTATGGTGAATTTTGTATGTGTTTAATTCTCAAAAGTCTTGAAAATGTCACAATAAATTTCACTTACGGTGGTATCCGTGCGCTGACTATAGCAAACCTTACATCATCTGCCTATGGGCTATGCATTTATTTTGTATGAAAAGTATAGTCTAAGTGATCAGTTTTTAATCAAAATTTCGTTTTTATTGGGTCATCGTAACTGTATGAATTCTACACAAGACTGGCAAAGTGTCACCTGGTTTGAAGTCGACGAACATCAAGAAGGTCAACGTATTGATAATTTTCTATTCAGTCGTTTAAAAGGCGTGCCTAAAAGCCGTATTTACCGACTGATTCGTGAAGGTCAGGTGCGTGTCAATAAAAAGCGCGTAAAAGCTGAAACTAAGCTGGCGATTGGTGACCAAATTCGTGTTGCTCCGATTCGTTTTGAACAAAAAGATGAATCTGCTGTACCTGTTTCAGATAAAGTCGCACAAAGTTTACTAAGTCGTGTGGTTTATGAAGATGAAGGCTTAATGGTTGTAAACAAGCCTTCAGGTATTGCTGTGCATGGCGGCAGTGGCGTTGCATATGGATTGATTGAAGGCTTGCGTGCCGCGACTGGTAAAAAATATCTGGAGCTGATTCATCGGATCGACCGTGATACTTCTGGCTTGGTCATGATCAGTAAAAAGCGTAGCACATTGAAAACACTGCAAGATTTATTGCGTGAGCATAAAATTCGTAAAACTTATGCAGCCATTGCCAAAGGTCAGGTCAGTCTGGATGATCAGTTGATTGATCAACCTTTATTGCGTTATGAACTTGCCAATGGTGAGCGTCGTGTTCGTGTGTCAAAAGATGGTAAAGAATCTAAGACACAATGGAAGGTAGCGGAACGCTTTATGCATGCGACTTTGGTTTATGCTTCACCGCTTTCAGGGCGTACCCATCAGATTCGTGTACATGGTTTAAGTATCGGGCATCCTTTGGTGGGTGATGATAAATACGGGCATGAAACTGAATATCGTGGTCCAAATCCACGTCGTTTGTGTTTGCATGCGATGCGTTTGGAAATTCCGGGCTATGAGCCGATTGAAGCACCATTGCCTGAGGATATGCAGAGTTTGGTGGCGCAGTTAAGAGCGCAGAAAGCGGATAAGCCTACTAATTAGCAAATCTCCCCTAACCCCTCTTTGAGAAAGAGGGGAACGACCTGTAACTAGAATAGTTTTTAGTAATGAAAAGTTCCCTCTCCTTTTTTAAAGAAGACTTGCGCAGCATTTCTGCTCAGGGTGAGGATTTATCAAAAAGTAAATATGGGAATCTATCATGCAAAAACCTATAGAGCTGATTATTTTTGATTGGGATGGAACATTATTTGATTCTGTCGGGCAGATCGTGGCGAGTTTAAAATTTGCTGCACAGCAATTTGATCAGCCTTTAACTGATGACGCAGCAAAAAGTATTATTGGTTTGGGTTTGCCTGAAGTGGCACAGGTTTTATTTCCAGATGTACCTGAATTACACACCGATATTTTAAAAAGCTATGGCGATCATTATGTGGAGCATTCCAAGGATGATCAATGGTTTGCAGGGGTTGCCGAAATGTTGCATGACTTGAAAAGTCAGAACATTCAACTCGCTGTTGCAACTGGAAAAAGCCGTCGTGGTTTAGATCGTGTATTGGCGCAGACCCAAAGTCAGGATTTGTTTTGTGTGACTCGTGCCGCAAGTGAAACCAAATCTAAACCTGATCCATTGATGCTTGCTGAAATTTTGCAACATACGGGCGTAGAGGCAGATCGTGCGATTATGGTGGGTGATACGTCTTATGATTTGGAAATGGCGCAAAACATTGCCATGCCTCGTGTAGGCGTGAGCTATGGTGTACATACGCCTGAAACTTTACAGCAGTTTGCACCTTTAACCATCGCTGATGATGTTCAGGCTTTGCATCAGTTTTTGTTACGACAAAATCAGCTTCAAGACGCAATTTAGTCATCTTGTTATATTTTTAAAATCAAGAATTAATTTCGCCTAGATTTTTGTTTGCTAAGTTTTTGTTTAAAGATTAGGCAAATTAATTCTTTCACATATTTTCTTCTGAATATTTATGCGAATTGATCCGTAAAATACAAAAATTAACGGCAGTTCTTGTGCTTTATTTTGTCGTGCATTTTATTATCTTTTAGTCGTAGAACATCATCTGCTCAAAAATAAATCATGAATTTATTTTCTCTATTTCTGATTATTTTATTTTGAAATTTATAAAATATTTAACTTTTTCTCTATGCAAATAAGCATTTATAGCTTCTAACTATTGCCATACATAAAATAAGTATTGGCACAAAAATGACATTTTCCTGATGCTTAAACTGTTCATAAAAGTACATGTTTTATAGATGAGTTCAGATGCAGTGGAACTGCAAAGATTGGTCTGATTCATGAAAACGGTATTGAGTCCATTTTTGTAGTTTAAGGAAAGATGATGTCGAATTCTGCTGTTGTTAAAACAAGTGTTGAATCGGTTGCCTTGGCACTCCGTGAAGCTGAATTGTCAAAAGTTGCAATTGCACCTGTTCGTCCACAATTGGGTGCTGAAAATGCAGATGTTGATATTGCTTATGCTGTACAAGAAGTCAATACACAACGTGCGCTGAAGGAAGGACGCCGCTTAGTTGGTCGTAAAATTGGCTTAACTTCAATTGCAGTTCAAAAGCAATTAGGCGTAGATCAACCAGATTTTGGCATGCTATTTGCCGATATGGCTTTTGGCGATGGCGAAGCGATTCCTGCAGGCACATTGATTCAGCCTAAAGTTGAAGCTGAAATAGCCTTGATCATCAATAAAGATTTAACCCAAGAAAAACATACCTATGCAGATATTATCAGTGCAACTGAGTATGCTTTGCCTGCGGTGGAAGTGGTTGATAGCCGTATTGAAAATTGGAAAATCTCACTGATTGATACAGTTGCAGATAACGCCTCTTCAGCCGCTTATGTTTTAGGTTCACGTCCTGTAAAACTTGAAGACCTTGACCTTGTAAATTGCAAAATGACTATGAAGCGTGGTGATGAAGTTGTTTCTCAAGGTGTGGGTAAAGCTTGCCTTTCAAATCCACTCAATGCTGCGGTTTGGTTAGCAGATGAAATGGTACGTCGTGGTCGTCCTTTATTAGCAGGTGACATCATTCTCACAGGTGCGCTTGGTCCAATGGCTGTAGCTCATGCAGGTGATGAATTTGTGGTTGAAATTGAGGGCTTTGGTTCAGTGACGGCTACTTTCGCTGCTGAATAAGATGTTTTGAATGAACCGCTTTGATCATCTTTACAGATGGATATTCCTCTTAATAAAGAAGAAAAGTATTTGATAAAAGCGGTTTTTATCACGAATTTTAAAGAGAAATCGCTCATGAAAAAGATTAAATGTGCCTTGATTGGTCCGGGAAATATCGGTACAGACTTATTGTATAAATTACAACGTAGTGAATTTTTAGAGCCTGTATGGATGGTGGGAATTGACCCAACATCAGAAGGTTTGGCTCGTGCAGAAAAACTGGGTTTAAAAATCACAAGTGATGGTGTAGATGGTTTACTTCCTCATATTGTTGCAGATGAAATTAAAATTGCTTTTGATGCGACATCGGCTTATGTACATGCTGAAAATAGCCGAAAGCTCAATGAACTTGGCGTGTTGATGATTGATTTGACTCCTGCTGCAATTGGTCCATTTTGTGTGCCTCCTGTAAATCTTGAAGCATTATTGGATGCGGGTGAAGTACCTAATGTCAATATGGTGACCTGTGGTGGTCAGGCAACAATTCCAATGGTCGCTGCAATTTCACGTGTTCAAGCAGTTGAATATGGTGAAATCATTGCAACTGTTTCAACCAAATCTGTCGGTCCGGGTACACGAAAAAATATTGATGAATTTACTCGTACTACTGCGGGTGCAATCGAGCAAGTTGGTGGTGCTAAGCAAGGGAAAGCGATCATTATCATTAACCCTGCTGAACCGCCATTGATGATGCGTGACACCGTACATTGTTTGGTGGAAGGTGAGCCTGATCAGATTGCGATTACTGAGTCTGTACATGCCATGATTAAAGAAGTTCAAAAATATGTACCGGGTTATAAACTGGTGAATGGTCCTATTTTTGATGGCAATCGTGTATCCATTTTCCTTGAAGTAGAAGGCTTGGGTGATTATTTACCGAAGTATGCAGGCAACTTGGATATTATGACGGCTGCGGCTGCACGTACTGCTGAAATGTTTGCTGAAAGTGTTCTTTCAAATACCTCATCAACTGTAGACGCATAAGGAGCATTTTCATGTCTAAGATTATAATCAATGATATGACTTTACGTGATGGTATGCATCCAATGCGCCATCAAACTACCCCTAACCAAATGCTGACTGTTGCAACTGCATTAGATGCGGCAGGTGTCCCCTTGATCGAAGTCACGCATGGTGATGGTCTTGGTGGTAATTCAGTCAACTATGGTTTTGCTGCCGCAACAGATGAAGAATATCTGCAAACCGTGATTCCAAACTTAAAACAAGCCAAAGTTTCAGCGTTGCTTATACCAGGGATTGGCACAGTTGACCATTTGAAAATGGCACATGATGTTGGTGTAGCGACCATTCGTGTGGCGACACATTCAACCGAAGCAGATGTTTCTGAACAGCATATTACGGCTGCACGTAAACTGGGTATGGACACTGTTGGCTTTTTGATGATGGCACACATGGCGAGTCCTGAAAAACTACTCGAAGAAGCACAAAAAATGGTGTCGTACGGTGCAAACTGTATTTATGTGACAGACTCAGCGGGCTATATGTTGCCGCAAGATGTTACAGCCCATGTAGGTATTTTACGTGCAAACTTAGCTGCTGATATCGAAATTGGTTTTCATGGTCATCATAATTTAGGTATGGGTGTTGCCAACTCGATTGCAGCCGTTGCGGCAGGTGCACAGCGTATTGATGCAGCATCAGCAGGTTTAGGCGCAGGCGCAGGCAATACACCACTTGAGCTATTTGTGGCAGTGGCAAATCGTATGCAGATCGAAACAGGTGTGGACTTATTTAAAGTTCAGGATATTGCAGAAGAGTTGATTGTACCGATGATGCAACAACCTATTCGTGCTGACCGTGATGCAGCGACCTTGGGTTATGCAGGGGTTTATTCATCGTTCTTGTTATTTGCAAAACGTGCGGAAGCAAAATATGGTGTTTCTGCGCGTGAAATTCTACTTGAGTTAGGTCGTCGTGGTACGGTTGGTGGTCAGGAAGATATGATCGAAGATTTGGCATTGACCATGTCTAAAACCAAAGCAGCACATGTTTAATGTAATGAATTAGAAATCAAATAAGTACAGGCAATGTTCCTGTACTTATTTTTTACAATAGTGATGGCAGTTTTAAACTTTAGAAGAAATAGCCGACTGCTAAAGCAAACAGTTTATTGATGTCGTTATTGTCTCCCTTGGCAAGCGAATTGGCACTGCTGCCTACAGCAGGGTCGTTTTTACTGATAATGTATTCAGCCTGAATACCAATATCTTTATAGAAGAAATATACACCTGCATTTAAACGCTCTGAATCAAGATAACCTTGTTGATCTTTATAGTATTTGCCATAAGACAAATAGGGTTTCATTTCAGGAACATGTTTGAATGGTTGTTTGATGGTGTAATTGATTTCATTGAGTAAATATTTACCATCATTGGCAACTTGGTAAGAAAAATCACGTGAACCCATGGTTGAGTCATGTGGAAATAATTGGTCAGCATTATCAACTTTTTGCTCTCCTACCAATACTAACCATTGCCATTGATTATAGTTGGTGGTGGCAAAAATATTATAGGCATCACGGTTGCCGCTTTTTCCTGTAATTTTGTTGTCTAAGTCTGAGTGCCAATAAGATGCACCAATTTCGGTGTTAAAACCTTGGTCGGGATCAATCTGAAAGGTTTTGCTCAGGCGAGTGACCCACATATTTTTTTCTTCAAGATGTGTGCCCTGATCCAATTCATCAGCTTCCACATAGTTTACTCCATAGCGGCTGGAGTCTTTGCTTAAACCTTTATAATTAGCACCATCTACAGGATAATAGCCCAAAGTAAAGTGATAGTCTTGCTGGTTTAAATTGTATTTTAAGCCGATATTTTGCACATCTTCTAGACCAGTGGCTGAAAAAATCGAGCCATAGTTGGTGTTGCCCCACAGACGTCCAAAACCAAACTCAATATCTTGTTGACCTGCTGAAATGCGGCTATTTTCAGAGAGTTTATAACCGACCCATGCATCACGGACATAAATCGCATCACATAAACGATCATACTGATAACAACGCGTATCCATAGATGCTAGCCAATTCGGATTTTCATAATTTAAAATGACTTTGGTATCAAGAAACTTAATCGTGCCATTTTTCGTACCTTCGTTGGCTTGTTCTGCATAATCTTTATAGAGATACGCACCACGAATCGCACCAGAAACATTTAAAGCCCCTGCATCTGTTTTTGCATCACCAAATGTTAAAGATTCTGCAAATACTTGATTTGCAGTGAGTAGCGTTGTCATTAAACCAATAAGTTGAATGGTTTTATTCATCTTAATAAATCCTTTGTTTTAAGATGTTTTAAAGAAGCTTTATCTGAAAATAGACAAGGGGAGTACGCCCAACTTCACAGATAGAAATTGGGGGCGTGATAGACTGACTTTTAAAATAAGATGGTGTTAAGGCAAACTCACTTTGCTAGAGAGCTTTAGTGTGCTGCTTTCCAGTCGGATTGGACTTTTGCTGCAATGCTAGGATAATTCATGATAAAGCGAACATGTGATTCAACGCCTGTTTTCAGTGTGGCATCATCTACAATAAATTCAGAACTATGGTTTGGCGCTGCTTTGTTCATATCTTCATGTTCAGGTGTCGCACCTAAAAAGACAAATAAAGAAGGCATGATTTTGCCATAGTAAGAAAAGTCTTCACTTGGGCTAGCATTGTTTTCCATTAGATGTAGACGTTCTTTGCCCACTGCGGCTTCTAACGTTGGTGCAGTGAGTTCAGTTAAAGTTTTATCATTGCTCGTAACACCTGCATACGAAGATAAGTCAATTTCGGCTTTGACATTATTGGCTTGCGCAGTCGAGTTCACGATATTTGGAAGCTGTTTTAAAATGGTTTGACGGATATCTTCATGATTGGTACGAATGGTGCCTGCCATGATCACTTCATCGGGAATGACATTGCTGACTGTACCACCTGCAATTTGCCCGACACTCACCACACCCATGCCTTTAGTCAAATTTGACTGACGGCTGACTAAGGTTTGTAAGTTGTTGATGACCTGTGCAGCAGTCACAATTGGATCTTTACCTGCCCAAGGCATAGACGCATGCACTTGCTGACCTTTCAGCTTGATACGGAATTCATCAGCACTGTTTAAAATAGCGCCGCCTTTATAGAAAATATTGCCACTTGGCATGCCTGAAATCACATGCATACCAAAAATAACTTCAGGTGCAGGCTGTTTTAAAGCACCATCTGCAATCATTTTACGTGAGCCAATCTGGTCGCCTTGAGTAAAATTGTCGAGGTCTGCTGCACCTTCTTCAGCAGGTTGGAATACAAATACCACTGTACCCGCAAGTTTATCTTTATTTTTAGCGAGCACCTTAGCTGCGCTGAGAAGCATGGCAGTATGCGTATCATGTCCACAAGCATGCATAACAGGCTGTTGTTTACCTTGATAAAGTGCTTTGACTTTACTGGCAAAGCTTAAGCCCGTTTTTTCTTCAACAGGTAAGGCATCCATATCTGCTCTTAACGCCATGACTGGACCAGCAAGATCACCTTTTAAAACGCCAATCACACCTGTTTTAGCATAGCCTGTGCGTACATCTATGCCATAAGATTTAAGTTCTTTTTGGACTAATTTCGAAGTATTGAACTCCATATTGCCCAATTCTGGATTTTGATGAATTTGATGACGTAACTGAATGGTTTGAGGTTCAACTTGAAGCGCTGCATCCTTGATCCAATCAGCAAAGCTGATCTGATTGACTGAAAATAGGGCAGTGGCTAAGAATAGAGTTTTAAGTCCTTTCATGTGGTTTACGTCCTGTAAATGGTCTTTGAAAAAGTTAGGCAAATTTACAGGTAGGAGACTTTGGATCCAAATACTTTATAGGTATTTTTATATGCACTTGTATAAAAAGTTAACAATTAGAATCTGTTTGGTTGAGTTTTATACTGCTTTAGGTTGGATATATAGAAAAAAAGTTTCTTGTAAACGTTATTCATTATAAAAAAATAAAAGCTTTTTGCTCTGTGAATAAATAACTTAAACAAAAAAACACTAATAGATTTCATATATTGATAATTAGGTGGTTATATTGAGAATGAATTCTTCTAAAAATTTATACTAAAATCTCTGAGTGAAACTGGCTTACATAATGAGTTATTGTTAAAACATATTAAAAAAATAGCCAAAAAATGATGATAATTTTTCTCTAAGATATTCGCTCAAAATTCTTATACTGTGGTCTGATTTTTTCTATTTGTCGCATTTTGCATGATGTTGTCATCGATTTTCGTTTTAATTGGAAAAACAACGATGCCTCGTCAATCATTATGGATAGCAATCTGTGCTGCAATCGCAATACTAGGTACAACTGCAACGAATGCAGAATTTATCGACGATAGCCAAGTTCAACTCAATTTTAAAAACTTCTATTTAGATCGACAGTATGCAGATCTACCACAAAATAATTGGGGCAGTTGGTCACAGGGTGTGACCTTAGATGCAAAATCTGGTTATCAAGACATTGGGGCAGGCATTCAAGTGGGTGCTGACTTATTGGTACAACATGCAGTTAAACTCAATGGGCGTGATCAAAATGCTGACTGGGTCTTAGCACATGATGGGGAAAAATCACGTGATCATTTTGGTAAAGTTGGCGCAACGTTAAAAGCCAAAGTGTTTCAAACTGAGCTGAAAGTGGGTGAAATTTTACCTGTTTCTCCTGTATTGGTTTTTGACCCATCTCGTCAATTACTCACCACATATAGCGGTGCATGGTTAGAATCTAAAGATGTTAAAAATACCAAATTAACTTTGGCATATATAGACGGCATCAATGCGCGTTATGACAACCAGTTTCAAGATTTGAGTTTATTTCCAAATAATAATCCAACCATAGCAAAAGCAGCAGATGGTATGTATATCGCTGGAATTGATCATCAATTTAGCTCTGAAATTGGCGGCAGTTATTGGTATGCCGATGTTCGTGATCTTTATCAACAGCATTATGTAGGTGCAAGCTATAAAGCAAAATTTTCTGAAAAAGTAAAATTAGACAGCTATGTGCGTTATTTTGACAATTCAGAATCAGGCGACAAGTTGTATGGCACGATTGATAACCAAGCGATTTCTGCAAGTGCCAAAGTGAATTATGCTGCGCATACTTTGGGCTTAGGTTATCAGCAAATGTTTGGTGAAAATGCTTTTCCAACCTTAGCAGGTTGGGTGCCACAGCCCTATTTGGTGAACTGGGGTGTTGCGACATTTACCAATAAAAATGAAAAGTCTTGGGGCGTGACCTATGGTTATGATTTTTCCGAACTGGGTGCTCAGGGTTTAAATGCCACAGCGATGTATTTCATGGGTTCAAATGCAGAAGTGGCAGGTAAAAAAGAACAGGATTCTGATGAACTCAATGTGATTGTAAATTACACCGTACCTGAAGGGAAAATGAAAGGTCTGGGCTTCCAAGCGATGTATATTGATGTCGATTATGATTGGAAAACAGATTTAAAAGAGTATCGTTTTGCAACAACTTATAATTATCGTTTTTAATTTATCATTTTAAAAAATCGTGCTATTGAAATAGCGCGATTTTATTTTTTATATTTAATTAAAGTTGTTGTAAAACAAATATTTAAATTATCGTTATTTTGTAGTTTGTCATCGTTAATAAGTATCAGTTTGTGCTTGTGAAGCATGTAATATAAAGCTGTAAATTAGGCAATTTGAATCTGTATAGATGTGTTTTAAATGGATTCAACCCATCGATTAGGCTGTACGAGGAATAAGTATGAGCACTGTGCAAATCCCCGATTATAAAACTGATTCATTCTTTGGTTTAGAAGATAAATGGATTGAAACTGCTGAAGGTGAATTAACGCATTATCATGAAGTGGGGGAAGGTACGCCTATCCTATTTTTACATGGTTCTGGTACGGGTGTTTCTGCCGCCGCAAACTGGTGGTTAAACTTACCACACATTGGTGAGCAAGCACGTTGTATCGCGATTGATACGATTGGTTATGGTCAAACTGTTGTTGCACCAAATACTGCTTATGGTATTCGTGCTTGGGTGGATCATGCTATTCGTACTTTAGATGCTTTAGGTATTGAAAAAACATGGCTCGTTGGAAATTCTCTTGGTGGATGGTTGTCTTTTCAATTAGCACTTGATTATCCTGAGCGTGTACTGGGTATTGTTTCAATGGGTACAGGTGGTGCAAAACAAACTGCTGCACTCAAAGCACATGCAAACCCTGTTTTGACAGAAGAAGGCATTAAAAAAACTTTATCTATGTTTGTTGTGAACAAAGATTTGATTACAGATGAGTTAGTGAAAGTGCGTTATGAGGCTGCAAAAAATGACTATGCTTTTGATCGTTTGATGGAAGTGGTTGGCGCACGTGATCGCGATCGTTTTGATTTCCCACTCGATTTTGAAAAAATGAAAGACATTACAGTGCCTGTATTGTTGATTCATGGTGTGCAAGATGTGGTGATTCCTGTTTCTCGTTCATGGGATATTTTAAATATTGTTCCACATGCAGATGCGCATATTTTCAGTCAGTGTGGTCATTGGTCGCAAGTTGAGAAAGCTGAAGAGTTTAATACGGTAATTAAAGATTATTTAACTGCACGTGGTGTATAGGTATTTTTAATACTTTGTGTGTAGTAAATGGAGGATGGTGAAAGCTGTCCTTTTTTATTGATGCAAGTTAACGTCGTGTAAATAAAATTAGTAGTTTAAATGATGTGAAATATGAGTTTTTAAATAGTAAGTTTATTTGCACTGCCGCATATACCACCGAAAATTTAGATTTATTTGCGTAGGTAATGCCTTCCTTTTCAGGGATGAAAAGGAACAAAAATCCTTTGTTGGGTGAGGGGTTCGTCCATGAACCTTCACCCAACGGCGACATCCATGTCGCCCTGCGATAGCATCACCAGATTAGGTTAATTCACGTAAAATGCAAAAGCACTAAATATAGGGATTTTAAGGCTTTGAATTGATTGATAGAATAGGAAATAACATTACACTTCATTTAAATAAAACTCGCTGCTACATTAATACAAATCGCTAAAATTGTGGTGTTAAAGCCATAAGCCAAAAGGATATGTAAAATATTTAAAATACGCATTGAGCGTGAAGCGATAGAGACATCCGCAGTCTGTGCAGAGGTGCCAATGACATAGCTAAAATATAAAAAGTCAGGATAGGTTGGTTCTGGTGTTTTAGGAAAATCTAAGCCGCCATCTTCATGTCTTGCTATAGCCAAATAAAAATCATGCGCATAATGTATCGCAAATGCAGTATGCATAAATAACCACGCAAAAATAATGGTACATATACTTAAAGCTAAATGCCCTGATTTAATCCATCCATGATGAGGTAAATGACTCAGTTCAATCACAATCGCAATAAAACACATAATTAAAGTGAAAAATACCAACAATAAAATGATCCATTTACTGGCATCTTGCTGTTGTGCGCGTTTTAAAATATGGTGACGATCTGTGCGCCATAAGAGACGAATTGTGAAGATTAAATAGCATAAAATAGACACATTCCAACTGAGTAAAATCTGAGTTGACCATGCCCAATGCGTCGTAAAATGTAGAAAAATAAATAAAATTGCAGTGAGTAAAAAGGTGATAAAGAAGTAGAAGCGAGATTGGATCCCAATTTTTATACCTTGCAAGCGATGTTTAATCATGAAAAACCTCATTGCACTATGAGTTTATATTTTTTCTTTACATTTCTTTTAAGGGGTATTTTTACATGCATTAGACTTAAGTTGTAGCTAAAGTACGATATTTTTTATTTTAAGTCGTGGATGAAAAAATAATCAACCTTGAAAATCGTATTTGATGTGAAATAATCGATCCCTTATTCAATTATTTTTGTTTTTATAAAGTGTGAATAAGTTCTCTATTTTATTGGCATCACCATTTTTTAAATAAATAGTCAATGGATGCGTTGATTGGCAGTCAGCTTAAATGCTAATCATCTGTTCGATTAATGTCTAAGTAAAAAACCTTGGTCAGCAGTTCAATAAACTTCTGTACAGAAATAGAACTGGCATTTTTACGATAACTGACATACAAATCAAGATAAGGCAGTTCAACATCTAAAGGACGAATCACCGTATTATTCATGGTGAGTGGTGCAATATAACCAGGAAGAATGGTGCAGCCTAAACCCATCCCAATTGAATTGATATTAAACAAAATATTATCGGCTTTTTGCACGATATTAAATTCAATTCCTTGGGCTTTAGCAAAGTCTAAAATCGCATTGTGTAATGTCCCAGATTGCTCTTCAGCAGGAATGATAAAATCAATACCATTCAATGCTTTAACAGGGATTCTTTCATATTTTGCTAAGGGATGATCTTTAGGTAAGATGAAGATTAAAGGTTCTCTTAAAACAAATTTACTTTCAATTTCATCATTGTGAAAATTATGGCGCGTAAAGGTAACATCAAGCTCACCTTTTTGGATTGCACGCATTTGTTCAAGATTATTTAAACTGAGTAATTCAATTTTTAACTCTGGATTTTGTACACGTAAATTAGGCAATACATAAGGAAAAACTTTCATTTCTGCGACAGGAACAAATCCAATACGCAGCAATTGTTGTTTGGCTTTGGACACTTGGCGTGCCATAGCGATTGCTTTGTCTGCTTGGGCTAAAGTTAAACGTGCTTGTTCAAGAAAAACAGCACCTTCTTCAGTCAGTTCAACCTTACGTTTAGTGCGGTTGAGTAGTCGAACACCGACATCTTCTTCAAGGTCTTTAATCTGTTGGCTTAGAGAGGGTTGGGCGGTATAAAGTTTCAAAGCTGCTTTACTAAAGTTAAGTTCTTCAGCAACAGTAATGAAATATCTAAGGTGTCGTAATTCCATATAACTTTTCCAAAGAGTAATCCAAAAAATGTCTTACTACGAATTCACTTGAGTATAATCTATAAACAACTAAGAGGTGAAGATGATTGCATCATTTAGAAAATAAATGACGAAATCGAAGTGATCAGTCATTTTATATAGAAAAAGCCTAACTCAATAATCCATAAAACATATTAATTAAAACAAAATAAATATTTCCCTAAAAGTGCTCCAAACGGCGATGATTTTTACAAGTTGAGTCAATTTGTGTGTGACCCCACGTTTGTCGCAGGAGAGCTTTCATGAGTGGAAAAATAGATGTGCGTGAAATCGACGCTTTAGTCGATGCACAAAATGGACGTATCTCGCCATCCATTTATACAGATCCAGAATTGTATGAACTCGAACTCGAAAGAGTCTTCGGTCGTACTTGGTTATTCCTTTGCCATGAAAGCCAAATTCCAAAGGCAGGTGATTTTTTCAATACCTACATGGGTGAAGATCCAATTATCGTGGTTCGTCAAAAAGATGGCTCAATCAAAGCATTATTAAACCAATGCCGTCATCGGTCTATGCGTGTGAGTTTTGCAGACTGTGGTAATACACGTGCATTTACTTGCCCATATCATGGTTGGTCATATGGCACAGATGGTTCTTTAAAAGATATTCCATTAGAAGACCGAGCTTTTCCACAAGGTGCATGTAAAGAAAAATGGGGTTTGATTGAAGTCAACCGTGTGAAATCTTACAAAGGCTTAATTTTCGGATGTTGGGATGAAACCACACCAGATTTAGAAGAATACATGGGTGATATCGCTTGGTATTTAGATGGTGTCGTTGACCGTCGTTCAGGTGGGACAGAAATCATTGGCGGTGTACACAAATGGGAAATCGAGTGTAATTGGAAATTTGCTGCTGAACAGTTCGCATCTGACCAATACCATGCTTTGTTCTCACATGCATCTGCGATTCAGGTTTTGGGTGCAAAACCAGATGATGACTCATCGAAAAAATTAGGTGCAGCTCAAACCGCTCGTCCAGTTTGGGAAACAGCAAAAGATGCCATCCAATATGGTTCACGTGGTCATGGTTCAGGCTTTTTCTTCACAGAAAAACCAGACGCAAACGTCTGGGTCGATGGTGAAGTTGCCAACTATTTCCGTGAAACATATGAAGAAGTAAAAGAACGTTTAGGTGAGGTGCGTGCTTTGCGTTTGGCAGGTCACAACACGATGTTCCCAACGATGTCTTGGTTGAACGGTACAGCGACACTTCGTGTCTGGCATCCACGTGGTCCAAATAAAACAGAAGTATGGGCATTCTGTATTGCAGATGCTGAAGCTTCACAAGAAGTAAAAGAAGCATTTGAACGTTCAGCAACACGTGCATTCGGTCCTGCAGGTTTCCTTGAGCAAGATGACTCTGAAAACTGGATCGAAATTCAAAAAGTATTACGTGGTTATAAAGCGCGTCAAAACCGTTTAATCATGGAAATGGGTAAAGGGAATGAGAAAGTCCGTGAAGATGGCATTCCGGGGATTACCAACTATATTTTCTCTGAAACAGCAGCGCGTGGTATGTACCGCCGTTGGGCAGATTTACTCATTCATGAAAAATGGGAAGACGTGGAAAAAGCAGCTGACGAATATGAGAAGGAGCTAATCAAATGAGTCAGATCAGTTTAGAACTTCAACATCAAATTAGTCAGTTTCTTTATCGTGAAGCCAAATTGCTTGATGATTGGAAATTCCGCGATTGGTTAGCTACTTTAGCTGAAGATATTTCTTATACGCTACGTACTACTCCAAATGCACAAACACGTGACCGTCGTCGTTCAGTTGAGCCACCAACAACATGGGTATTTAACGACACTAAAGATTTGTTAGAACGCCGTGTTGCCCGTTTAGAAACGGGGATGGCTTGGGCAGAAGAACCACCTTCACGTACAACGCATATGGTGTCAAATGTCATCATTGAAGCCACTGATATTGCAGATGAATACGATGTTTATGTGACGTATTTACTTTACCGCACGCAGAAAGAAAAAGATGTCACCATCTACTGCGGTAAGCGTCACGACAAACTGCGTAAAGTGGAAGATGGCTTAGGATTCCAAATCTTTAATCGTAAGATCATGCTAGATCAAGCAACTTACAACTCACATAACTTGAGTATCTTTTTCTAATGAACAAAATTTTTGTATGCCAAATCGACGAGTTGGATGAAGGCGAAGCACTCAAAGTAGATTGTGGTGTAAATGGCATTGAAGCACTTGCAGTATTCAACAATGGTGGTGATTTCTTTGCGATGAATGACCGTTGTTCACATGGTAATGCGTCGATGTCTGAAGGCTATCTTGAAGATGATGGCACAGTGGAATGTCCGTTACATTCAGCGCGTTTCTGTTTGAAAACAGGTCAAGCACTGTGCTTGCCTGCAACAGATCCAATTCAAACATTCCCTGTGATTGTTGAAGATGGTGCCTTATACGTGGAAATGTCAGGAGAATAAGCATGGGTTGGCTCGAAGGTGAAGTTGCACTGATTACAGGGGGCGGTTCAGGTCTAGGTTTGGCTTTGGTGGAGCGTTTCCTTGCAGAAGGTGCAAAAGTAGCGGTATTACAACGTTCACAAGCTAAAGTGGATGCACTGAATGAGCGCTTTGGGGATCAGATTGTCACTGTCGTCGGCGATGTTGCCAACTTTGCGGATAATGTAAAAGCAGTGAATGCCACGATTGAGCGATTTGGAAAACTGGATTGCTTTATTGGTAATGCAGGTATTTGGGATCACTATGCTGACATCGTCAATATGAGCGGTGAACAGTTGGAAAAAGCCTTTGATGAGATTATGGGGATTAACACCAAATCTTTGATTTTAGGTGCAAAAGCAGCTTTAGATGAGTTGGTCAAATCTGAAGGTTCAATCATTTTTACACTGTCTAACTCTGCACTGTATTCCGCAGGTGGTGGACCAATTTACACAGCATCGAAACATGCAGGTGTGGGGGTGATGAAAGAATTGGCATATGAACTTGCACCGAAAGTGCGTGTCAATGCGGTCGCACCATCAGGTATGAATGTCAATATCAAAGGTGCTGCATCATTAGGTCAGGAAAATCTTGGTTTGTTAGATGCACGTGACCCTGAAAAAATTGCACGTGGTATGCCACTGAACTTTTTACCTGAACCTGAAGATATGACAGGTTCATATGTCTTACTTGCATCTCGTGCTAATAACCGACCGCTTACAGGTGTTTTAATTAATGCTGAGTGTGGTTTGGGAATTCGTGGTTTGCGTCAACCTCGTGCGGGTTTTTTTGATGAGTGATGGGTTTACTAGATCACTAAAGTAATTTTCAGATTGATTTAGATCAATATTGAGTGTTCCCTCTCCTGTTAGGAGAGGGTTAGGGAGAGGTTTTTTTAGAGCCCCTCATCCTAGCCTTCTCCCGAAGGAAGAAGGAACGCCCGAGACATTTTTAAATATGTCTCAAATTTAAAATCTGAACATTTTATGGTTTACGTAATAAGTCTAATTAATAAATTAAATTCACTTTTGTGTATTAGTTTCCCTCTTTTTAAAATCTGAACAGTATGGCTGTGCAAGAGGGGAGATTAAGAAGTATTGCCACTACTTCTCTTTCGGAGTCCAACATGACCGTTAAACTTATTTGTGCTTCGCATAGCCCATTAATGGAATTTGCTTCACCTGCCGAAAAACGTCAGGAAGAAGTGGTTCGTGCAACATTTGAAAAGTTGGCTACTGAAGTTCAAGCCTATAATCCGACATTAATCATTACTTTTGGTCCTGACCATTTTAATGGTTTCTTTTATGACTTGATGCCATCGTTCTGTGTGGGTATACGTGCCACAGCAGCAGGGGATTGGGATTATGGTAAAGACCATGCCAAAATTGATGTGCCTGAACAAACTGCGCTAGGTCTAGTACGTAAAGTTTTGGATGAAGGTGTCGATGTTGCTTATTCATATCGTATGCAAGCAGATCATGGTGTGACTCAACCTTTACATTTTTTATGCGATGGGAAACTAGATCGTTATCCAACGATTCCAATTTTTATCAATGGTGCAGCAGCACCCATGCCAACAACTAAACGTACTTTGGCTTTAGGTCGTGCTGTTGGTCAATTTATTAAATCGCTGAATCTTGAAAATGAGCGTGTTCTTATTTTAGGGACAGGCGGGCTTTCACATGATCCACCAACTCCGCAAATGGGTGCAGTACCGCCTGAAGTGGAAGAATTTTTGATTTGTGGTCGTCATCCAACAGCGGAAGCTCGTCAAGCACGTCAGGCAAAAATCATTTCCGTGGGTCAGCGGTTGGCAGCAGGTGATAAATCTGTTTCAGTACCCTTAAATCCTGAATGGGATGCAAGCCTACTTGAATTATTCAAACATGCTGATTTTGCAAGTATTGAGAAAATGACTGAAGACGATATTCGTAAAGAAGGTGGTCGTGGCGGTCAAGAAGTCCGTTCTTGGATGGCAGCTTTTGCAGCACTAGCAGAATTAGGGCAATACGATATGACGATTCATTGCTATGAAGCGATCAGTGAATGGATTGCAGGTTTTGGCATTGTATCGGCAGAATTAAAAGGTGAATGATATGAGTAACATCGAAACCATCGTCATTGTAGGTGCAGGACAAGCAGGGGCAAGTGCCATCATTGAACTGCGCGCTCATCAATATGAAGGTAAAATCATCCTTGTTGGGGATGAAGCACATTTGCCTTATGAACGTCCACCGCTTTCGAAAGATGTGATCCTTAAACCTGAAGACACCAAAATTGAGATTCTTTCAGCCGAGAAACTGGCGCAGTTGAATGTCGATGTTATTCGTGGCAATGGCGTGGTGAAAATCAATCCTGAAACCCACAATATTGAATTAAAAAATGGTGAAGTGCTTGCCTATGACAAGTTGTTGCTTGCGACTGGTGGAGCTGCACGTCGTTTACCAAATTTCGATGCATTAGGTAAACACGTTTATACCTTGCGTAATCTTGAAGATTCACAAGCTTTGGTTCCTGTTTTACAAGCAGGTCGCCGTATTATTTTAATCGGTGGTGGCGTGATTGGTTTAGAACTGGCTTCATCAGCACGTTTCAAAGACTGTCAGGTGACTGTGATTGAAATGGGTTCAATGGTAATGGGACGTTGCTCACCAACTATTCTGAGTGAGTTTCTGCTTGCACAACATCGTCAAAAAGGCATTGACGTCCGTCTTGAAACCAAGATTGCTGGCTGTCAGCTTGATGGTGAAGAAGTTGTGGTCATCCTTGAAAATGGTGAAGAACTTCGTGCAGATGCGGTAGTTTATGGTATTGGGATTATTCCAAATGCACAGCTTGCAATTGATGCAAACTTAAACGTCGATTTTGCTATTCAAGTCAATGAAAACTGTCAAACTTCACATCCTGATATTTATGCGGCAGGCGATGTGGCGACTCAGTTACGTGCCAATGGTCAATATGCTCGTGTGGAAACTTGGGAAAATGCTAATCTCCAAGCAGGTATTTTTGCACGTCATGTGATGAATGTTGAACATCCTACGCCAAATCCTGCATGGTTCTGGACAGACCAATTGGAGATTAACTTCCAATTTGTTGGTGATATGGCTGCATCGCAATGGCATATTCGTGGTGAAATGGATGTTGCTCAAGGTTCTGAAAATTCTTTTGTGATGTTTGGTGTCAGCGACAGTCAAATCGTTGCTGGAATTACAGTAAATGCTGCTAAAGATATGCGTCATCTCAAAAAGTTGATCAGTAAAAAATCAGTATTTGAGATGGAAAAATATCTCGATTTAACACAAGACTTACGTAAACTGGTTAAATAAAATTTAATTTTGACGCCATTTAGCCCAAGTTTAAACTTGGGCTTTTTTATGTTTTGAGAAAGATGCATGCTAAAGCAACAGGCAAAGATGAAAAACAACAAAAAATAAAGGAAAACTACAAGTAAGTAAGACAATATGGCTTAAAATACAGATAAAAATCAAATGACTGTATTTGATGATAATAAATTAGGACAATAAATGTCAGATTCAAATAAAATTGTTGTATATGCAGCACTTCTTGGTAATCTTGTGATTGCTTTAGTGAAGTTTATTGCTGCTTATATAACAAATAGTTCTGCAATGTTGAGTGAAGCAATTCATTCTGTTGTAGATACTTTAAATGAAGTTTTACTTTTATATGGCATCAAAAAATCGCAACAACCAGCAAATGCAAAGCATCCTTTTGGATATGGGCGAGAGCTTTATTTTTGGGCATTTATTGTTTCTTTATTGGTTTTTGCATTAGGTGCGGTTGTTTCTATTTATCAAGGCATTCAACATGTTTTGCATCCTGAGGAAATGACGTCACCTTATGTGAATTATATTGTCTTGGGTGTTGCTATTCTTTGTGAGGGAAGTTCTTGGTTTGTTGCCTTACGATCTTTTAAAAAACTAAAAGGTAATATGGGGTACTTCGAAGCATTTAGACGAAGTAAAGATCCGACGACATTTACTGTACTTTTTGAGGATTCTGCTGCATTAATAGGTTTATTCATTGCATTGGTCGGGATATTCTTAGCACATCAGCTGAATATGCCTATTCTTGATGGAATTTCGTCCATTTTGATTGGGATTGTTTTGGCAGTTTCAGCATTGTTATTGGCAAGAGAAACTAAAGGATTACTTTTAGGTGAAATTGCTGATCCACAATTGCGTCAAAATGTGTTAAAAGTGGCGAAGGAAGATCCAGCTGTACATTATGCGAATGGCGTTTTGACTGAACAAATGGGAGCACACCAAGTGATTGCTTCACTCAGTTTGGAATTTAAAGATAATTTAACTTCAGATGAAATAGAAGCTTGTGTTAATCGTATTGAAACCAAGATTAAACACATTCATCCTGAAATTATTGCGTTATTTATTAAACCGCAAACACAACAAATGTGGTTAGAAAGAATGAAAGGGCGTTTAGAGTCGTAATGTCAAAAGAGATTGAACAGGATCCAATTGAAGATCGTACTTTACAAACTTCGGAAGTTGTTACAACTGTAACGACCAAACAACTCCATTATCGTTTAGTGACTGAAACATGTTTAGCTCATACATGGTATAGACCTGTATTTAGAGTTCTTGCTTCAGATCATCATAATGGAGAGAAATTTTTTAATCCTGTCCGTAGACCTGAAGGTAATCGGCATTGGGATTTAGTGAAATGGCTCAGCACTCGAAAGTCTTCAACGTGGAATGTAGATTCAGCGAAAGAAGCTGCTGAGTTTTATGCAACACCACGTGCTTTACCACAAAATAGACCCAATGCACCTGAAAATGATTGGCAAGTTTGGTTTGTTGGGCATGCAACGGTTTTATTACAAATCGGACCTTATAACTTTTTAACCGATCCTGTTTGGGCAGACCATGTTAGTCCAAAGCAAGGACGTGGTCCAAAACGTGTTATTCCAATGGGAATTGCATTAGAGCATTTACCTACAATTCATGCGGTATTGTTGAGTCATAATCATTATGACCATATGGACTTGGCAAGTTTACGTTGGTTGCACAATAAATTTGCAATGCCAATTTATACGGGTTTAGGCAATAGTCATTATTTACCCGATGATTGGCATGTGATTGAAATGGATTGGTGGCAATCGGCACTCTTTAGAAATTTAAAAATCGTTTATACACCTGCACAACATGGTTCAGGACGAGGTCTACGTGATCAAAATGCTGCATTATGGGGTGGCTTTTCGATTGTATCGCAACATGGTCATTTTTTCTTTGCGGGTGATACAGGTTATTCCTCTCATTTTAAAGAGATTCAGAAGCGTTTAGGTACACCACGTATTGCTTTGATTCCAATTGGTGCTTATGAGCCGCGAGAGTTGATGCGTTATATGCACATGAATCCGCAGGATGCTTTTCAAGCACATATTGATTTACAGTCTAAACGTTCTTTAGCGATCCATTATCGAACATTTCAGTTAACAGATGAAAGTCGAGAACAACCTGAGCAAGACCTACAAAATGCAATGAAAAACTCATCGAAATTGATGAATCCATTCTATTGTATTAAAGAGGGACGAAAATTAATTGTCTAAATAAATACTGGTAATAAAAGTAGCTAAATCATGATCTTGATAATTCAGGAGTAGACTGCAATACATGAATTAGAACAGATGATTTACTACTTTTGTTGCCTTTTAAACCAATCATTGCAAAATCGGATGATAAACTCATTCAGATTTTTTGTATTTTTAAGACTTGAATTGCTACGAGGGAAAGCGTAGCCATCGCAACATTCATTACAAAAGGATTAAATGCAGCGGTAAAATATAAGGGATGGACAATAACCACAAAAATACTCAATCCTAACATTGCAAATAAATTTAAATAATGTAATGAAATTAATAATTTATTCTTAAATAAAAGAAAGCAGAGTCCAAATAATATTTCAGCAAGCCCCACGATGTTGATTAAAAAAAACATGATTTGTTCAGGCAGAGAAAATATTGCCCAAAAACGCTGTTCATCAACAGATTTAGCAATGATTTTAGGAACCAGCCCTTGATAGATCCATAAAATTGCTAAACCCAAATGTAGTGTTAACAGTATATTTTTAATTTTCTTTTCTATTTGCATAAATAACGTTTTCCAAAAAATGCTGCTGATTTTCGGCACATGGAAGTATACAGTCATTTGTTGTACCAAAAATTTGATAACGATTTAGTGCAACACGACGATATAAAAAATCTCGCAATGGGCGTGGTATAAAATAGCCTGCTTGCATCAAAGAAAAAGGCAAACCTAAAGACTGCATGACTTTGAGTAATGCCGTTGATTCGATATAACGTTGCCCATGATGAATAACGACCATCGTTGTATAGTCTGTTGTTGACATTCCATAATATTTTAAAATGGCTTCTCCTAGAGGCGATTGAACCGAAGCGAGTTTAAAATAAGCAGCATGGTCATATTGAATAAGAAATTTTGCCCAATGATTACAAATGACGCAGATTGCATCAAACAGAATAATATTGTGCTGCTCGATGATATTGGCAATTTGATGTGAATCAAAACTTAGCGATTTATTGTTATACATAGATTAAGTTTCAGAGACTTTTTTAAAATATAACTGATTTATTGATCATAGAAAATTTATATTGGAAAAATCGAAAATAACATTCGAATTTAAAAAAGATTCAGTGTAATTGTGTAACATAAAATAAAAAAAAGCTATCCCTTTGAAAATAAAAAAGTCATTTATTTTTAATATTTTAAATAGGATTATCCGATTGTTTTAATTCGTTAAATTTGCTGTAATTTATCAAAAAAAACAGCTATGTTCTTAGGGGTAAACTATTCAACAAAACTTGCTTTATCTCTTTATTTTATAATTGTATGCGGAGAAGAACTATGGATAACAACACGCCAGCTTCAGGTTGCCCATTTCATCAGGCAGGTGGACAAACCAGTGTAGCCAGCACCGACAATACGGATTGGTGGCCAAATGCACTAAATTTAGACATTCTTTCACAACACGATAGCAAAACTAATCCGCTTGATCCTGATTTTGACTATGCCAAAGCATTCAAATCACTAGATCTAGAAGCAGTTAAACAAGATTTAAGAGAACTGATCAACAGCAGTCAAGACTGGTGGCCATCTGACTATGGCAGCTATATTGGAATGTTTGTACGTACCGCATGGCACTTGGCAGGTTCATACCGTAAACAGGATGGTCGTGGTGGCGCAAATACAGGTAACCAACGTTTTGCACCATTGAACAGTTGGCCTGACAATGTCAATACCGATAAAGGTCGTCGTTTACTTTGGCCAATCAAGAAAAAATATGGTAACAAACTGTCTTGGGGTGACCTGATTGTATTGGCAGGTACCGTGTCTTATGAAGTTGCGGGTTTAAAAACTTTTGGTTTCGGTGGTGGTCGTCTAGACATTTGGGCACCTGAAAAAGACATTTACTGGGGTGAAGAGCGTCAGTGGTTGGCGCCAACCAAAGGACGTTATAAAGATGATCAGGATCGTTCATCATTGGATAATCCACTTGCCGCAGTGCAAATGGGTTTAATCTATGTGAACCCTGAAGGTGTTGATGGCGTGCAGGATCCATTACGTACCGCGCAGGACATGCGTGTGACCTTTGACCGTATGGGCATGGATGATGAAGAAACCGTTGCATTAACAGTAGGTGGTCATACCGTTGGTAAGGCGCATGGTAATGGTAAGGCGGAAAACCTTGGCGCAGATGTTGAAGGCGCAGATGTCGAGTTTCAGGGCTTAGGCTGGCACAACTCAGAAGGCACGGGCAATGCAGGCAATACCATGGTCAGTGGTCTTGAAGGTGCATGGACGACTCACCCTGACAAATGGGATAATGAATTTTTATATTTATTGTTTACTTACGAATGGGAAAAAACCCTCAGCCCTGCGGGTGCAAAACAATGGGAACCTGTGAATATCAAAGAGGAAGACAAACCTGTTGATGCACATAACCCGAATGTACGCCGTAACCCAATGATGACAGATGCCGATATGGCACTGAAATTTGACCCTGCATACCGCAAAATTGCAGAAGATTTCTATCACAACCCAGAAAAACTGGCTGATGTATTTGCCCGTGCATGGTTCAAACTGACGCACCGTGATATGGGACCAAAAACCCGTTACTTGGGTGCTGATGTTCCTGCTGAAGATTTAATCTGGCAAGATCCGATTCCAAAAGCAGACTACACCTTGTCTGATGTAGATGTCGCGAATATTAAAGCCAAATTATTAAGCAGTGGTTTAACATCTGCTGAACTGATTGCAACAGCTTGGGACAGTGCACGTACTTTCCGTGGTTCGGACTATCGTGGTGGTGCAAATGGTGCTCGTATCCGTCTTGCTCCACAAAAAGACTGGGAAGGCAATGAGCCTGCACGTTTAGCCAAAGTTCTGGCGAAACTTGAAGAAATTCAGGGCACATTGGTTAAAAAAGTCAGCATTGCAGACCTGATTGTTCTGGGTGGTACAGCAGCCGTTGAGAAAGCCGCACAAGATGCAGGTGTGAACGTCAAAGTTCCATTCCTTGCAGGGCGTGGTGATGCAACTCAGGAACAAACCGATGCGTATTCTTTTGAGGACTTTGAGCCTAAAGCAGATGGTTTCCGTAACTTTGTAAAAGCAGAATACGCCGTTCAGCCTGAAGAATTATTATTGGATCGTGCGCAATTGCTTGGTTTGACTGCCCCTGAAATGACGGTGTTGATTGGTGGTTTACGTGTACTTGGCGCGAACTATGCTGACTCAAAACACGGCGTGTTTACCGACAAAGTAGGCGTACTCAGCAATGACTTCTTTGTGACATTGACTGACATGTCATATAACTGGAAGCCTACGGGTAAGAACTCTTATAACATCGTGAGTCGTGCGACAGGCGAAACGAAGTACACAGCAACGCGTGTAGACCTTGTATTTGGTTCGAACTCGATTCTGCGTTCTTATGCTGAAGTGTATGCTCAGGATGACAACAAAGAGAAGTTTGTTAAAGACTTTGTGGCGGCATGGACGAAAGTGATGAATGCTGACCGTTTTGATGTGAAATAAAGAAATTTAAGATTTAAAAAAACCGCCTGAGGGCGGTTTTTTGTGGAGCAATAGTTATTTTAGTTAGAGTTATAACCAAATCTTCTTGTAAGTAGAGTTTCTTTCCACCATGACTCCCGTGTGAGAATAATATGATCATCTGTTTTTGCTTTAAATATATCCAAGATAGAAAAGTAAAAGTGATTTTCAATGTGCTCATTAGTGAGTTTTTTTAATTGATCATTACCTCCATGTCTAGTGATAATATAATTTTGCCACCTATTTAAAAGCATATTTTCTGCATAAGCAGAACCAACATATTGCTTACCATTGGACTTATCTGTTAAAAGATACACAGCTTTTTGATTTTTAAGAGCTGTTTTCCAAGCTTCTTTTGTTATAACTCGTTGGAGGTCTTTCCAGGAAATATTTACATTTTCGTAACCTGGAAAAATATCTTGATCAAAAACATCAGGTAGTATTTGATAGACTTCGCATTGATTAATCACCGAATTAGCTAAACGTATTAGATTAGTACTTTTATTTTTATACCGAATAATTAATCGACCACAAAATTTTGTGTATTGATCTAAATTTTCAAAAGTATAACCAACACCATTAAAAATATTTAAATCTTGTGTTATTCGTCCAACATGGAAAAGAAGCCAAAGATCTGTATTTATTTTTACAAAGCCAAGAGTTATTTGTCCTTCTTTGTATGATTTAGTTTTTTCATAGTTCCAATACTGACCATCTAACATTGTTTGTATATTGCCATTTTGGAATAACTCTATCGGATTCCAATTACCTTCAAACATCATATTAAATCTAATTTTTGTATTGTTTATATCTTCGAGGTTGAGAAGATCATTGAGTAAAATATGATTTGACATAACATTTCCATTAATTTTGATTTCAAACTTAAAAAAAACTAAGGATTGATTGATTCAAATCATCCCAATCCTTAAACTCAGGTTCAATCAGCAAGGTCTGGGAAATAAAACCATAGCAAATCCGTTGAATATTCAGGCTCATACGTTGCAATTGCTCATCATCCTGTACAAAAGGTGCAAGAATACTGCGCCACATCTGCACCATCATGGCATAACTTTTCTGATAAATTTCAATACTCGAAATCTGCCGTTCCAACAAAAAAGACTGCGCCCATAAAAACTGCTGCGCCTGCATTTCTTGCAACTGAAAATGAATCACTTGCTGTAAATAATCACCCAACACTAAATTTGTGGATAACTCATACAGACTTTGTGCATAACTCTGAACTGTTTCAGCATTGGTTTTTACCTGCTGATGAATCAGCAAGGCAATCAAATCTTCCTTTTTGGAAAAATACTCATAAAACGTTCCTAAACCCACACCTGCAAGCTCGGTGATTTCCCGAATGGTAATTTCATGCGCAGTACGCTCATGCAAAAGCCGAACAAAACTTTCCATCAGCGCTTCTTGAGTCATACGCGCCCTTGATTGGCGGGGCTTACGCCGTACATTGATGCTTGCTAAAGCCATAGAAATAATCCGAACATCCAAGTCTGAATTTTCTTCTATACTGAATGTAATCGGACAAAACAACAAGACAGGAGTTGAAAATGAATACAGCACAAACTCAGGCAATCACAGCATGGCAAACCCACGAGATCAACAATCAGTTTGATGAATTGCAAAACTACAATTTATTCAGCACAGATCAGGTTTTACAGGAAATTCTGCAACGCTATGGCAGTCAAGATCAAAAAACACTGACTGAATTGGCACAGATCGCAGGTTCAACTGAATATTATCAATATGCCGATTTAGCCAATCGACATACCCCTGAACTGCATAGTTTTGATGCACGAGGTCGCCGTAAAGATTTTCTTGAATTTCACCCTGCCTGGCATAAATGGATGGGATTGAATCGCCAATTTAATACCCATGCACATCCATTTAACCATCCACAATCTTCGGCAAAATGGGTGGATTGGGCAGCACGTTTCTTTCTGAGTGGACAAGTGGAATGTGGCAATTTATGTCCGAATTCCATGACTTTGGGCAGTATTCCACTGATTCAGAATGAGCCTGAACTGTGGGCAAAAGTCGGACAAAAATTATTGTCCAATGAATATGATGAACGAGATGTGCCTATAGCTCAGAAGAAATCCATTTGGATGGGCATGGGCATGACCGAAAAGCAGGGCGGTTCAGATGTTCGTGCCAATGAAACTTTTGCTGTGCCTGTGGCTGAATCAGGGCGTGGCAAAGCCTATTTACTGACAGGGCATAAATGGTTTTTTTCAGCACCAATGTGTGATGCACACTTGGTTGTAGCAAAAACTGAACACGATGGTCTAGCGTGTTTCTTTGTGCCACGTTGGTTGGAGGATGGCACCAAGAATAATATTCACGTGCAACGCTTAAAAGACAAAGTCGGCAACCGCAGTAACTCAAGCTCGGAAGTTGAATTTAAAAATGCGTGGGGCATTATGATTGGTGAGGCAGGGCGGGGGATTCCGACCATTATTGAAATGGCGAATTATACCCGTTTAACCTGTTCTGTCGGTTCGAGTGCGATGCTGCGTCAGGCATTGGTACAGTGCATCGCCTATACCCGTCAGCGCAAAGCTTTTGGGAAACATTTGGCTGAACAACCTTTAATGCAAGCGGTGCTTGCCGATTTGGCTCTGGAAACTGAAGCGGCAATGCAGCTCAGTTTTCATCTTGCACATTGCTATGAGCATGATGATGCCCTGTCACAGGCTTGGAAACGCATCATGACCCCTGCGGCGAAATTCTGGGTGTGTAAACGTACCGTTGAACTGACGGGTGAGATGATGGAAGTCTTTGGTGGTAATGGCTATGTCGATACAGGCATCATGGCACGTATTTTTAAAGAAGCGCCTGTAAATACCATTTGGGAAGGTTCGGGCAATGTCATGTGTCTGGATGTGTTACGCGCCATTCAGCGTGACCGTGAATCGATTGAAATATTGTTCCAATCTTTTGCCGAAGTCGCTTCTCAGGATGCAGTTTTACAAAATGAATTGCAGAATTTATTTAAATTATTCAATGGTTTATATGCGGATGAATTGCAGTTTATGGCACGTAGTTTGGTCAGTCGTTTGGTGATTCTTGCTCAGGCAATTTTACTGAAACAGTATGCGCCTGATTTTGTGGCTGATGCGTTTATTCAAACCCGTTATAGTGAATTTCATGGGCGTGTGGTGGGTATGGTGGATGCGAAAACTGTAGATGTTGAAAGGTTGTTGGAAAGAGCTTTGGCTGCCTAAATATTCAGAGATTCAAAACAGATCAGTTTGAAACACGAAGGTCATCATTTTATGATGACCTTCATTTTAAGCGTTTTGATTAAGATTCAAGCTTGGAAAAGTAATCGCAATTACTTTTGTTTTTTCAGCTTTTTTTGGAGCTTTTTCAATTTACCTTCGTGTTTTGAAATTTTGTCCAAACGTGCTTTGATTTTTTTCTTTAAAGATTTAACTTGCTTTGACATCATGTTACTCCTTCGATTGAGGATCCGTTGGCTGATGTTTTTTGATAAAACTACGGATAAATTTTCTTAATTCACGTGCTGCACTGGTATCCAGATGCTCACAGAGCTGTAAAAACTCATCGCGCTCAGCACTGTTAATGCGAATTAAGAGCTGTCCATCTTTTTTATTCACCTTTGTTTTTTTGGGTAATTCAGCCATAACGTTTTTATCCCCAAAGGTGATGATTAAAAATGTATATACAATATATATACGTTTTAAGAATAAAGCAAATTTATCTTGTTGAAAATATTTAATAATTTTTTATTTTTATGATTTTGTTTGTAATAATTTGTACGATATTCCTCTAACAGCTTGTTATGATAGTATTTATTTTAAATTTATAAGATCGCTAAAAATTTAAAATTGGAAAACCTAGAAAAGGTTTAATTTCTTTAAGTACAAACATACTTTGCATTTCTTTAATACCTGGCAAACGACGAATAATTGACATTGAAAATTCAGCATAGGTGTCTAAGTCAGGTGATACAACTTGTAAAAGAAAATCAGCATCACCACCAATGCTATAACATGCCACTACATGTTCTAAAGCAGTCACTTCTTCTTCAAATTTTTTGGCTTCTTTTTCACTATGGCTATCAATAGAAACACGTATAAAAACCATAACTCCTAAGCCAATTTTTTTACGGTCTAACAATACACCATACCCTTTGATGATGCTTGTATCTTCCAAGTGTTTCACTCTGCGCCAACATGGGGAAGCAGACATTCCGATATTTTCAGCGAGTTCAGCATTGGAAATACGAGAATCACGTTGTAATAACGCTAAAATTTTAGAGTCAGTTTTATCTATGGATTTTTGGGTCATTTTTGTCTTTAAAAGCTATATTAAAGGTCATTTATACCTTTTTTGTTGTGATTTTGGAAA
Source organism: Acinetobacter sichuanensis (assembly GCF_003024515.2). Lineage (GTDB taxonomy): Bacteria > Pseudomonadota > Gammaproteobacteria > Pseudomonadales > Moraxellaceae > Acinetobacter > Acinetobacter sichuanensis. Next base: position 204,783 of record NZ_PYIX02000002.1, on the reverse strand, counting down.
TAAATAGAACAGCTTTACCTGTATTTTTCGCAAAAAATAAGATGGTTTATCTAAGATCATTTTAGGTTGTGACGCTGATGCAAGATTTAACTCAATTTCTTATGTATTTCTTCACTTTAGCTATTGCTGCTTTATTACCAGGACCTGGTATGACAGGCTTAATGTTTAAAACTTTTATTCAAGGTTATCAAAAAGCATCGTTGATGCTTCTAGGGCTTATCACAAGTGATGTTCTATTTTTGCTAAGTTCTATTTTTTTAATTGATTATATTCATAAGCTTAGTCCAAACTTTTCATTTTATATGATATTTCTTTGCAGTTTTTACTTATTGTATTTGTCCTATCAATATTGGAATTTTGAAGATAATTTATTCAATGATCAAACTCAAATTTTAGATATAAAGAATTCATTTTCAGCATACCGAGAAGGTTTGTTTATTACCTTAAGTAATCCTAAAACGATCTCTTTTTATCTCGCTTTAGTGCCGACAGTTTTTGACTCACAGTCCTTAAAAGAAAAAAGTATTGTTTTGATTGGACTTACGGTTTTGACTTTATTGATGATTGGAAGTTTATATATTTTTGCAGCCTTAAAAATTAAAAAACTTTTAAATAATATATGGATGCAGCAAATTTTATTAAAAGGATTGGCTTTTCTGATGTGTTTTTTGGCATTAGGTATGTTATACAAAGAATTGCTTGTATTTATTGTGTGATAGGACAGAAATTTTAGATAAATCCGCTTGTATTTTGTACAAAAAAGCGCATTATATGCTTCACATCATGCTGATGTTTTTAATATAAAAGGTAAAATCAAATGGCGAAGAAAAAAGCTACGCCAGAAGTTGTGATTCACAACTTTGTGGCAAAACACATGAACGATTTTAACAAAAGCCAGACTTTTGTAGATCGAAAGAAAAATGAAAAACGTGGTTATTCCAAACACAAAAAAGGTCGATATTCTGATGATTATCGACCTTTTTACTTTTTAGCTTGTGCTTAATTTTTAACTATAACTGACCACACGCGTTGTACTTTTAATTAAATCATCTAGACCATGCGTCTTAAAATAATATTCAAGTAAGCTTTTGACCATTAACGGATTATTCATTTTTAAGGCTTGTTCAAGTAGCTCTTTAGCATCAGGCATTGGTACATGACAAATTGCCTTACGTACCCGTAGAATATTACTCGAACTCATTGATAAAGTATTAAAACCCATTGCCATGAGTAAAATCGCATTTAATGGATCGCCCGCCATTTCGCCACAAATACTGACAGGTTTATCATACTTGTGACATTCTTGAACTAAACGAGTCAGTGCACGTAATACAGCAGGATGTGCATGAGAATAGACATTCGCGACACGAGGATTATTACGATCGACTGCCAATAAGTACTGTGTTAAATCATTTGAACCCACAGAAAAGAAGTCAACCAAAGGCGCAAATTCGTCAATTTGTAAAAGTACACTTGGAACTTCTACCATAATACCAATTTTAGGTTTGGTAATTTTGACTTGTTCTTCTTCCTGAACTGCATGCCAATCACGGTCTAATAAATATAAAGCTTCTTCAACTTCACTGACACTTGTGACCATCGGCAGTAAAATATGTAAGTTATTTAAACCAATACTGGCTTTGAGCATGGCACGAATTTGTGAAGAAAAAATTTCAGGATGATCAAGGGTAAATCGAATACCACGCCAACCTAATGCTGAATTTTCTTCTTCAATCGAGAAATAAGGTAAGTCTTTATCAGCACCAATGTCGAGGGTACGCATTACAACAGGTTTGTTGGCAAAGTGGCTGAGTTGTTGACGATAAATAGCACGTTGTTCTTCTTCACCTGGGAAGCGTTCACGTAACATAAATGGAATCTCAGAACGGTATAATCCAACGCCTTTAGCACCACGTTGTACACCTCGCACGACATCAATCATTAAACCTGTGTTGACATAGAGATTGACTGCAACACCATCGGGCGTGATTGCATCTTTGGTTTCATATTGTTTTAAATCTTTTGCAATTTGTTCTTCTTCTTTTTGAATTTCTTTATAACGTGCGCGCAAACGACGTGGTGGATTGATAAAAACACGTCCTTGATGCGCATCAACAATCATTTCTACATCATCTAGCGCATTTACTGGCAGCTCAGTCACACCAACCACAGTTGGAATGCCAAGTGCGCGTGCGACAATCACCATATGGGAGTTCATTGCACCTTCAGTGGTGACAATGGCAGCAATTTTATCAACTGGCAGTTCAACCAATGCCGCAGTAGAAATTTCATCCCCAATGAGAATGCTTTCATCTGTGAGTTCACGATGACTCGCATCAGCTTCTTGTAAATAAGCTAAAATACGGCGACCTAAATCTTTTAAATCTGAGACACGTTCACGTAAATAGTCATCTTCCATTTGTGCAAAAAGTGCAATATGTTTGTCGATGACAATACGCACAGCACCTTGTGCCCAGTTACCATCACGAATTTCTGTTTTAATCTCAGACGGTAATGCATTTTCATCAAGCATACGTAAAAACACACTAAATAAAGCACGTTCTTCTGCCATTAAAGCATCTTGCATTTTGTCATCTAAGGACTGAATTTCATGACGTACAGATGCAATTGCATGATCTAAAAGTTGTAATTCTTCACTAATATCATCAGCTTCACGGTCAGGTACTGCTGCTAAATCTGCTGGAGGATATAAAATGACAGCACGACCAATAGCAATACCTCCTGACCCAGAAATACCTTGAAAAGTTTTATAGGTAGGTGCGCTATTGGGTTTACGAAAAACATCAATATTCCCTACAGCATGAGCATGGGCAATGACACCAGACAATTGGGCGCAGAGGGTAACAAGAAAAGATTCAGCAGCTTCACTAAAATCTTGTGGTTCTTTATTTTGAACCACCATCACACCCATTACCTTACGGCGATACATCACAGGTACACCAAGGAAGGAATTATAGATTTCCTCACCTGTTTCAGGAAAATAGGCAAAACGTTCATGCTTAAATGCATTGTCTAAATTGACGATTTCCTCACGTTGCCCAACTAAGCCAACCAAACCTTCACTGGTATGTAAAGATACTGTTCCAACAGAGTTTGGATTTAGCCCTTTGGTTGCCATGAGCACAAAACGTTGATTACGCTCATCCAATAAATAAATGGAGCAGACATCCACGTGCATGGCTTCAGAAACTTGATTAACCATAATTTCTAAAGATTCATGCAAGCTGACAGAGGTATTAATCTCTTGGACAATACGTCTTAGCGTGTCTAGTTGCATGTTTGACATGAATATAAGCTCCTTAAATTAAGATGGTGCTTGAGTTGCAAGATGCCCCATTATTTATAGCAGTACCTCTCTGAAAAATCATTTACATTTTTATGGCATTTTCAGGTGAATACTGTGGCATTTGCATACACAACTCCATCATTGCTTTACGATAAACATCACGTTTAAAATTCACCACTTGTCCAAGTGGATACCAATAGCTGACCCATTGCCATTGATCAAACTCTGGTGGATCAGATAGATTCAACTGAATATGTTTCGTTGACGCTACCAATTTTAATAAAAACCATTTTTGCTTTTGTCCAATACATACAGGATCGGAGTCCGATCTAATGTATCGAAGTGGCAAACGATAATGCAGCCAACCCTCGGTTTGCGCAATTATTTGGACATGCTCAGGTAAGAGACCCACTTCCTCATGAAGTTCTCTAAAAAGTGCTTGTTCGGGAGTTTCTCCAAACTGGATACCTCCTTGAGGAAATTGCCATGCATTGTGACCAATGCGCTTTGCCCATAAGACTTGTCCAATATCATTTGCCAAAATGATCCCGACGTTGGGTCGGAAACCTTCTGAATCGATCATTTGGCTACCTAAAAATTGTGAATTTCATTGACTTTGTATATGGGGATATTTAGTTTTTTATCCAACTCGACAAAGTCAAAGTAATAATGTTGTAAAATTGCTATGATCTTAACGAATTTCTATCGACAAGCGGAGATAGATTTACATTTTTTTTCTTAAATTTCAGTTTGCACGAGTATTTTCATGAAATTGGCGTTGTTTGACCTAGATCACACCTTATTAAATACCGACTCTGACCATTCTTGGGGTGAGTTTTTAGTCAATGAAGGCTTGGTTGACCCGATTCGACACCGAGCAATGAACGATAAATTTTATGAAGATTATAAAGCAGGGCAGCTCGACCCAATTGCTTATAATGAATTTGTTTTTGAGTTTTTAACACAACATGACCATGATTATTTGACCGAGTTGCACCAGTTATTTATGCAAAAAGTCATTCGCCCACAAATGCGCCCTCAAGGTTTTGAAGCAATTCAAAGACATAAAGAGGCAGGGCATGAGTTGGTTGGGATTACAGCAACTTCGGACTTTATTACTGCACCGATTTTTCGTGAGTTTGGAATCACGGAAATTATTGCCACTAATGCTGAAGTAAAAGATGGAAAATACACGGGAAAAGTCATCAATATTCCGTGTTATCAAAAGGGTAAATTGGCACGTTTAGATCAATGGTTAGAAGGACGCGATGTCACTGAATCTTGGGCATATTCCGACTCAATCAATGACCGTTTTTTATTAGAATATGCTGATCATGCTTATGCGATTAATCCTGATGATCGCTTAGAAGTTTTAGCCAAAGAAAAAGGTTGGGAAATTCAAGACTGGTCGATTTGATTGGTTTTAATTTAGATGAATGACAGCACTTCGGTGCTGTTTTTTATTAGTCATATTTTGCAAATAATCAACATTGTGAGTATATCGCGTCTATGTCTTAACTTTGTAAATATTTTCATATATTTAAGATTTGATACTTCACTTTAAAATTAAAAATGTTATGTTGAAATGAGAAGTTTTAAAACTATTTGGAGAAAATAAAATGAGCCAAACACGTCCAAGAATGACCAATTTATTTGAACAACTTGGCTTAGATTCAAGTGAAGCAGGAATTTCAAAATTTATTGAAACACATCAGTTAGATGCAGAAACAAGCATTGTACAAGCGAATATTTGGACAGAATCACAACGTCAATTTTTAGCTGAAAAACTCAGTTCAGACGGTGAATGGGCAACGATTGTTGATCAGTTAAATGAATCATTACATGAAGATTCAGTAAAACAAAACTAAATGATTCATTCATTTAAAAAAGCTCTCCTCAATAAAATGTAGGAGAGCTTTTTTATTTATTTCATCATATCAATGAGTTCTAAAACGGCACGAGATTGACTGCGTGCAGGATGCCAAACCATCCCCAATTGGCGATACATATTGACAGGTATATCAAGCTGTTTAAGGTCAGGGTTTAATAAAGTTTTAGGGAGTACAGACCAACCTAAACCTATGGAGACAAGCATACGAATGGCTTCGAGCGTGTTATTACTCATGGTAATTTTCGGTTTTAATCCTTGTTTTTCAAACTCAGCTAAAGTGATTTGACTGGTATATGTTTGGGAAGCAGGAATTAAACTTGAATATTCAATTAAGTCTTCAAGTGTTAGATTTTCTTTTTGTGCTAAAGGATGAAATGGTGCAACGACAAAAACCAAAGGGTCATTCCAAATTTTCACATATTTTAGGCGTTCATCACCTTGTGGCGGTAAAGTGAGAAAGGCAAGTTCTAAGTCACCTGCTAAGACTTGTTCATGTGCTTGTTCTGAGTCTACAAAATGCACATCTAAAGTCACATTTGGAAAATCTTGTACATATTTTTTGAGATGTATCGGCAAGTGATGCAAACCAATATGATGGCTCGTGCCAATTTTTAACTTCCCTTGTACTTGCCCTTGTTCGTGACTGAGTGTGTGATGAATATCACCTAGTTCATTTAACCAATTTTTAACTTTAGGAAGCAATGAGTTAGCGGCATGAGTTGCTTGTACGCCACGACCTGCGGACTCAAAAAGTTTGACACCAAAATAATCTTCTAAGCTATGTATTCGTTTGGTGACGGCAGGTTGGGTAATAAACAGTTGTTCTGCTGCCATCGAAATAGACCCAGTTTCCATTACTTTTACAAAAGCTTCAAAGGCAGCAAGATTCATGATAATTTCCATCCATAAAGAATTTTTATGCGTAATTCATTATTCAGAAATTTTAAGAATTAATCAAAGCAATTTTTACTTTTTTTAAAGGACGAATAAATTCACTGAGTTTTTTATTCTTTAAGAAAAATTTGTATACAACTTTTTGCTGTACAAAAAATAGGATACTTATTTATATTGAATACGATAAAAACAATAAAAAGGTAGTTTGTATTTGCATAAACAACATCATCATTTTTTAAAGAATTTTAGAACATTTGACCGAAATGTCTTTAAGCTTTCTTGGGATAGGTTTTTGATTTATAGCTTTATTCTACTGTTATTGGGCAGTATGTTTCTCTATTATTTTAATCTTTATTTTTTCCTGATTTTTAGCATTATTTTTGTATTTTTTTGGGTGCTTATACGCATACAACATCAGCAAAAATTAAAAAAATTAATGGCAATACAAATTCCTGATTATATTTGGCAGGCTTTTTATCAGCGTCATCCAAATATGAGTTTGTCTTCAAAAGTGAAGATTGAAGAAGGATTTAAAGATTATCTTGCCTTACATTTATGGCAGAAAAAGGCTTATGCCATGCCTTCACATGCTGTCGATGCGTTATGGCATCTTTTGATTGAAGAGTTTCAAGGTTTTTATTTTTTGATGTGTCAAAATACTTTGGGTTATGAACTTAAACATCAACCACATGCCCCTCAGCCAACACGAATGCAAAAAGCAGCGCAACAGCAACAACTTATGAATACATGGCAAGCGGCTTGTCAGATTCAGTATTTAAATCCGAAAAATACGTCAATTCTTCCACATCTATTTCAAGTTGATACGCAGGTAAAATGGGAAAATGGTATTTATTTCAAATTACCTTTACTCATTGCTATGTATGTTCAACTCTTGACGGTCAGTTCACACATGCCGCCTGTTCCTACCAATAGTTCATGTTCATCAGGTACGACAGCTTGCTCATCATCCTATTCAGGGTCATCGAGTCGTACAAGTCATTCTTGTTCAGATCATGAGGGAAGTTCAAATTCAGATAGTGGTTCGAGTTCTGATTCTTCGTGTAGTAGCTGTGGCGGAGGTGGTGATTAAATTGCCACAGCTTTTGTTTTTAATCTTTAAGCATCAACGGTCGTTTTTTGTGATGCTAAAGCAGCTTGGTCTTTTTTATTCCAGATTTTTTCATGAAAGAAGAATGCAAAAGCTTGTACAGTAGGTTCAAGCAAGCTCAACGTGATCGCCATCCATAAATTACCTGTCACCATATAGGCAACTAACATTGCAACGGTAATATGCATGATGTAATAGCTTAAGGTTTTTTTGAAAATACGCTGATTGGTTTGTACAAAATTTTGGATACGAGCCATGAAAATCACCACTAATGGTTTAACTTAAAGAAATAATAATCATTATCATTTGAAGTGTAAAAGAGAATTTTTAATTTGTGGTGATTGGTTTTGTGAATATATCCGCTATAGTTTGAGAATAAGAAAGAAAGTGAATAGAAGTATGTTGAATGAGATCAATATCACAGCACAAAAAAATGATGTATATCAAATATCAGGAACAATTCAGCAGATTCAAATCACACATAAAGCATGCTTATCTTGGAATATTTATAAACATGCGTATAAACACGGAACCCCTGAATTTGACGTCAATTATTTTCACACAATGATTGATGGAATTGAACTAGATGGTTGTTTTACAAAATTAAGTTTTAAAGAAAATGAACCTGTAGAAGCGGTGATTTTTATGCCAGAAGATGTAAAAAAAGGACAACTTCTGGCTTTAAAAACTTTAAATCAGATTCTTTATATTGATCCTCGTTTACATACTTCTGCACAACTCATTGATTTTAAAACTTTTTTAGAAAAGTCCCTGCTTGCTATTTTAATTTTTGCATTAGTTGTGACGAGCTTGCTTTATGGCTTACAAGGTCATGAATTTGATTATCGCCAAGTGATTCTTTTGACTTTAATAGGAAGTGTTACATTGTATTTCTTTCATCCTGCAAAATTGAAAAAAGATCGTTATTTTAAATCCCTGAATCTACGCATGTTTTCTATGCCCATGTTTGATGGTTTGAGTAAGGGACAATTAGAAAAACCGAAATATTTTTATCGGATGCAAGAGTTTGTTATTGATTTAAAACTGCTAGATTGAATATTGAGTGGATATTTTTAGCAATATTCAATAGATTTAAATCATTCTTAAAAGTTTTTAAATTAATAAAAATGATAAATTAGATTTATGTGAAAACGTGGTTATAATCGAAGTTAATGAAAGAATTACCCAGTCCAGTGGAGCACCTCGACATGGCAGGCGAAAACCAAAAAGCAAAAACATTGTATGATAAATTGTGGGATGACCATTTAGTAAAACAACGAGATGATGGCTCTTCACTTCTTTATATTGACCGTCATTTATTGCATGAAGTAACGTCGCCTCAAGCGTTTGAAGGCTTGCAGTTGGCTGGACGTACACCTTGGCGTTTAAGTGCCAATGTGGCAACACCTGACCATAATGTTCCAACTTCAAGTAAGGAACGTTCTGAAGGTATTGCAGGGATCGAAGATGATACATCTCGTATCCAAGTACAAACTTTAGATGACAACTGTAAAACCTTTAATGTAGTTCAGTTTGACATCAATGATGTCCGTCAAGGCATTGCGCATGTTGTAGGACCTGAGCAAGGTTTAACTTTACCAGGTATGACTGTTGTTTGTGGTGATTCACATACTGCAACGCATGGTGCATTTGGTTGTTTGGCACATGGGATCGGGACTTCAGAAGTTGAACATGTATTGGCAACACAATGCTTAGTTCAAAAGAAAATGAAGAACATGCTTGTCCGTGTTGATGGCAAGTTAGGTCAAGGTGTAACACCAAAAGATGTCGTATTAGCAATCATTGGTAAAATCGGCACAGCGGGTGGTACAGGTCATGCGATTGAATTCGGTGGTCAAGTGTTCCGTGATATGTCAATCGAAGGTCGTATGACAGTATGTAATATGGCAATCGAAGGTGGTGCACGTGTTGGTATGGTCGCTGTCGATGATAAAACCATTGAATATGTGAAAGATCGTCCATATGCACCAAAAGGCGAACAATGGGATGCTGCGGTCGCTTATTGGAATACTTTGGTTTCTGATGAAGGTGCACATTTCGATACGGTTGTCGTTTTACAAGGTGAAGAGATTGAGCCTCAAGTGTCTTGGGGAACTTCTCCTGAAATGGTGATTCCTGTTTCTCAAGCTGTACCTACTTTGGAACAGGCTAAAGATGACGTACAGCGCAATGACTGGACACGTGCTTATAACTATATGGGCTTAAATGCAGGTCAGGCATTGGCAGATATCCAATTAGACCGTGTATTTATTGGTTCTTGTACCAACTCACGCATTGAAGATATTCGTGCTGCGGCTGAAGTTGCGAAAGGTAAGAAAGTCGCTTCAAGCATTAAACAAGCGATGGTTGTACCGGGTTCTGGTTTGGTCAAAGCACAAGCTGAAGCTGAAGGTTTAGATAAAATTTTGATCGAAGCAGGATTCGAATGGCGTGAACCGGGTTGTTCAATGTGTTTGGCAATGAATGCTGACAAATTACAACCGGGTGAGCATTGTGCATCGACTTCGAACCGTAACTTTGAAGGTCGTCAGGGCAATGGTGGACGTACGCATTTGGTGAGTCCAGCGATGGCGGCAGCGGCAGCAATCGCAGGTCATTTTGTGGATGTACGCAGTTTCTAAAATCCCCCTCTTGCGAAGCAAAGCTTTTCACCTTTTAAAAGGGAGAAGTTCCCCTCTTTATTAAAGAGGGGGGGTAGGGGAGATTTAAAGTGATGATATTTTTCAGGAATTAAAAATGAAAAAATATACCGTTGAACAAGGTATCGTTGCACCATTAGACCGTGCCAATGTTGATACAGATTTAATTATTCCAAAACAGTTTTTGAAGTCGATCAAACGTACAGGTTTTGGTGATAACTTATTTGATGAATTGCGTTATTTAGATGAAGGCTATTTGGGGCAAGACATTTCCAAACGTCCTAAAAATCCTGATTTTGCTTTGAATCAGCCACGTTATCAAGGGGCTTCAATCTTGATTTCACGTGCCAATTTTGGTTGTGGTTCAAGTCGTGAACATGCGCCGTGGGCGTTGGAAGAATATGGTTTCCGTACCGTGATTGCACCAAGTTATGCGGACATTTTCTTCAATAACAGCTTTAAAAACGGCATGTTACCTGTCATTTTGTCTGAAGAAATTGTTGATCAATTATTCAAAGAATGCTTTGCCAATGAAGGTTATCAATTGACCATTGATTTGGAAGCGCAAGAAGTGCGTACACCAAACGGTGAAGCATTTAAATTTGAAGTTGATCCATTTCGTAAGCACTGTTTATTGAATGGCTTGGATGACATTGGTTTAACTTTACAGGCACAAGATGACATTCGTGCGTATGAGGAAAAGACCAAACAAGCACGTCCTTGGGTTTTTGCTGAAATTCAAGCTTAGTTAGATAAGAGATAGCGTGAAAGTTCAACTCTTGTTAACATATGAAGCATAAAAAAATGAATGTTTTAGGTGACTAGGGTTGGACCAAAACAATGATTAAGGTCTTTGATTATCGCATCATGATAGGTGTGCTGAGTTTAGCACTCAGCGCTTGTCAGACAACTGATATTTTGCGCGTTAAAACAGCGGAAAATAAGCCTCACAATCCGCTGAATAATGTCACGCTTTATTGTACAGGAGCGGAAAGTTGTGAGTTTGGTCGTCTTGGTAATATGGTATTAATTGATGCGGATACACATCGTATTAATCCTGCTGCGATTAAACAAGGTTATTTAAAATTGTCAAAAAAAGAGAGTAAAAAAACTTCACTTTATTTGACAGTACCTGCAAACCAATATGAATTGGTAATTCGTTTTTATCCTATATCTCAACAACATGCAGAAGTTTTCCATGTTATTCATCGTTTTAAAGCAAATCAGCATTACACCTTTAAAATGTATCGAAAACGATCAGAAAGCTCAGGGAGTTTGTTGAATGTTTCAGCTCCGTCACCTTTATGTGTGGACATGTTGCAAGGGCAAAAAGTGATTCGTCGTTTTTGTCGCCCCTATAATGCAGAAACTGGTTTAAGCGAATATATAGAGCAAAAAATTTAAACTTACTTGGCAGTATGGCTGCCAACAATATAAATGGAAACACAAATGTCTAAACAAATTTTGATCTTGGCTGGTGATGGGATTGGTCCTGAAATTGTTGCTGCTGCAGAAAAAGTCTTAAATCATGTCAATGAAAAATTTAATTTAGGTTTAACTTGGGAACATGGTTTGCTAGGTGGTTCAGCCATTGATGCACATGGCGAACCATATCCTGCTGTGACTGCTGAGCAAGCAAAAAAAGCCGATGCAATTTTGTTAGGTGCAGTTGGTGGTCCAAAATGGGATACGATTGAGCGTTCAATCCGTCCTGAACGTGGCTTATTAAAAATCCGCAGTGAATTGAATTTATTTGCAAATTTACGTCCTGCGATTCTTTACCCACAACTTGCTGATGCTTCAAGTCTAAAGCCTGAAATTGTTTCTGGTTTAGACATTCTCATTGTTCGTGAGTTAACTGGTGGTATTTACTTTGGTCAACCACGTGGTATTCGTGAGTTAGAAAATGGCGAAAAGCAAGGTTATAACACTGACGTTTATGCAGAATCTGAAATTAAACGTATTGCTAAAGTTGCATTTGAAATGGCAAGTTTACGTGGTGGTAAAGTTTGTTCAGTCGATAAAGCCAATGTTTTAGAAGTCACTGAGCTTTGGAAGCAAACTGTAACTGCTTTAAAAGAAGAACAATATCTAGAAATTAACTTGTCACATATGTATGTCGACAATGCTGCAATGCAGTTGGTACGTGCGCCAAAACAGTTTGATGTTATTGTAACGGGTAATTTGTTTGGTGATATTTTATCTGACGAAGCTGCAATGTTAACGGGTTCAATCGGTATGTTGCCATCAGCATCTTTGGATGAAAATGGTAAAGGGATGTATGAGCCATGTCATGGTTCGGCGCCAGATATCGCAGGTCAAAACGTGGCGAATCCACTTGCAACCATTTTGTCTGTTGCAATGATGCTGCGCTATACTTTCCGTGAAGAAACTGCTGCTAAAGCCATTGAAGATGCAGTAGGTAATGTATTAGATCAAGGTTTACGTACAGGGGATATCATGTCAGAAGGCATGAATAAAGTCGGTACAATTGAAATGGGTGATGCAGTTGTTGCAGCACTCGCTTAATATTTTATTTTAGATGTCATGTAAACGCAGCTTAGGCTGCGTTTTTTATGCCTATTTAATGGGAAAAGGGAAGTTAACAAGCACGACCTTTAAGTTGAATTGCGGTGACATGTTGTTGTTTTAATTTGAAAATGATATGACAGGACATCTGGTTGGCGTAGGTTTCACTTGAACCTCCCATTTGCATTGGAATAAAGCGTCCTCGTGCATCCGCAATAGGAAGTTGAGATGACATAGCCGTATAAACACGACGTTCAAAAGTATATACAAGCTGTTGTTCATTGATTTTAGGTGGTGATTTTAGTTGAATACCAATATCTTTTAAATTGATTTGCTGCTGTACTTCTTCAGCACTCAGCCCTTGATAAGTATTTAACTTTTGCATTAACGTTTGGTTACGTTTTTGATGGACTGTTGAGCAAGCACAGAGTAATCCTGTGCTAACAAATAAGCATAATAAGGTATTGTGAATTCTCATTTTTTATTTAAGTTGTCTAAAATGTTATCGAGATGTAAGTATAATTTTATTCAGTTAAATAAAGTCATTGTATTTCGCAATAAAAATACAAGTTTTAAAGGGAATAAGAGAGTTAACATGCTCGTCCTGAATAATTTACAGCTTTTGCAATATTCTGTTCTAGCTCAAAAATGATTTTACATTGAAAATTAATATCATAACTACTCGCACCAGACTGCACTTTGCCTAGACCTACATCACCCTGTGGCATTGGAATATTTAAAGGGCGATAAATAGTATAAATTATTTGTGATTCAGTTATTTGTGGTGATTTGCTCTGATAGCCTAATTTTTTAAAATTCAAGTTATCTTGGATAGTTTGACTAGGTTGACCAAGAAAGTTATGCAAATACGCATTGAGGTCATAAGGGCGATTAAGCTCAGTTTGACAGGCTGTTAAGCTCAATCCTAGATAGCAAAGCCCGACACAAAACATGATTTTTTTCATGAATATTCTCCCTCATGGTCAACACACGATTGATATTGACATTCCTTGTGAGTGTAGTAAAAATTTTCATGATGTAGTGTTGTTTGATTGATAAATTAGATAATTGGTTAGACAACATGAAAAACAAAAATCAAACATGATAAGGATTAGACAATGAAAAAGATTTGGCTAGGTTTGGGTATGATGTGCCTGTCAAGTTTTGCATTTGCAGATAATTGTGACAATGCACGTAATGCTTATGACGATATTTATTGTAGTAATAAAATTTATGCTAGCGCAGATGCTGAGTTAAATAAAAATTATCAATTACTCAGAAGTAAACTCACAACGAATCAAAAAACAATTTTAAAACGTTCTCAAGTTTCTTGGATTAAAGAGCGTGATGCACAATGTTCAGATGAAGCAGAGCGTACAGTTTTTGTGAACTGTAATTTAGAGAAAACACAGGAACGCAATGCTTGGTTAAGAGAGCGAATCCGTGAGTGTGATACAGTGGGTTGTAAAAATAGTACGCTGAATTAAAACATTAAAAAAGCCACAATGGTGGCTTTTTGCTTGCTAAAACTTAGCGTGCACGATATGTAATACGACCTTTAGTTAAGTCATATGGAGTCATTTCCACTTTTACACTGTCGCCAGTTAAAATACGAATATAGTGTTTACGCATTTTACCAGAAATGTGTGCAATCACTTCGTGACCGTTTTCTAAACGTACACGGAACATAGTATTAGGAAGCGTTTCGGTGACAACGCCTTCGAACTCGATAAGTTCCTCTTTATTGGCCATAGCCTACCTGATGATCAAATTGGAAAGGCGCAAATTATAGGCAGAATTTTAGAAAAAAACAAGATGTAGTCAGGAGATAGCATTGCAAATGTAGTCAAAATAGGCGAACAAAGAAATAAATTTTTTCAACAAAAAGTTGCTTATACATGTTGTCAGTTTGGTCAATCGACTGTAATCTAAAAACGATGTTTTTAAGTATAAATGAATAAGATACAAGGAAGGGCACTGCGTGAGTCAGCTAACTGATGCTTCGGTTGTTTTGCGATTAGGCTATCAAGCGATTCGTCGTGCGGGATTGCCAACTGAAGAACTATTATCAAAAGCAGGTGTGGCATTAAATCAAATCGATCAAAATGCACGTACACCTTTAAGTGCGCAATATGCTTTTTGGATTGCAGCAGAGGAAGTCAGTCGTGATCCCGATATTGGTCTACACTTAGGTGAGCACTTACCACTTTATCGTGGGCAAGTCATTGAACATCTCTTTATTTCTAGTGAAAACTTTGGTGAAGGGTTAAAACGAGCGTTGGCTTATCAGCGTTTAATTAGTGATGCATTTCATGCCAAACTCATCATTGATGATGAGGGGCGTTGTTATCTCACCAATGGTGAACAGCCATGGGGTGAAAATATTGTCAATCGTCATTTTTCTGAATGTGCGATTTCAGGCATTTTACGCTTTTTTAAATTTATTACAGAAGGGCGCTTTGAGCCGATCTATATTGATTTTAACTTTGCTCAAGGTGCGCCAGATGATGAATACTTTCGGGTATATGGCTGTCCAGTGAGTTTAGGGCAAAAAGAAACGCGTTTGTATTTCGATCCGTCCATTTTGGAGTATCCATTGTGGCAAGCTGAACCTGAACTGTTGCAGTTACATGAACAGCTAGCCATTGAAAAACTCCAAGAGTTGGCTCGTTATGATTTGGTTGGTGAAGTACGCCGTGCGATTGGTTCAACTTTAGAAAGTGGTGAAACAACACTAGAAACGGTTGCCGCACAGTTAAATATTACACCCCGTCGTTTGCGTACACAGCTTTCTGAAGCGAATACCAGTTTTCAGCAAATCTTGTCAGATTATCGTTGTCGTTTGGCGAAGAAACTTTTGGCAAATACCACTGAAAGCGTTGAGAGAATTGTTTATTTAACAGGTTTTTCTGAACCGAGTACGTTCTATCGTGCATTTAAACGTTGGACCAATGAAACACCAGTAGAATATAGAAAGCGTAAGCAGCGTTAATATCTTCTAAATTTCAGTGAGCAAAAGCTTCGAGTTGTAAAATTCGAGGCTTTTTAATTGTATCTAGATCATTATAAATTGATTATTTTTTGAGAATAAGAAATGCATGAACAATTACAACGCATTCAACAAAAGTTAGCACAGTTGAAAATCCAAGATTCTCATTTAGATTTATTCGGTGCTAAAAGGCACCAATATCAGTTAAATCCACCTGTATCACTTGAGCTTATTCAACAGTTTGAGCAGCGATATGGTATCCATTTACCAGATGAATATGTCCAATTTTTAATAAATATTGGTAATGGTGGTGCAGGTCCTTTTTTAGGGCTTGAGCCATTTGAGCATATTCTTTTTGTCGATTTAGATCGACCGAACTCAGCGCAGTTACTGCATCCTGATTTGCCTTTTCCACATCAAAAAGCGTGGAATGAAGCGTTTAATGCCAATTGTGATGAGGATGATGAACAAGAATTTGAACGACAGTATTTTGAATTTCATCAACATCAAATGGATGGTGTAATTGCAATTTGTAATTATGGCTGCGGTGTAAGTGTAAATCTTGTGGTGAATGGGGCAGAGTATGGTCATATATGGACAGATGATCGTGCCAATGATGGCGGAATTTATCCTTCACAAGAATTGGGGAATCGTGAACGCATCACTTTTTTAAACTGGTATGAGCGTTGGTTAGATCAGTCTTTACATGAGACGGCAGTGAAGTGAATCGAAAATATTATTGTAAAATGATGTTGATTTAATCCTCCTTTAAAAGATAAAAAACAGACTTTCTAAGTAAGGAGGATTAAAAACGGTTCGTGATATTACTCAGGCATATTAAGCCAATGTGGTCCTAAAGGCATTTGAGGAAGTTCAAATTGCTCAGGATAATCGGCATGAATGAAATATAAGCCATCAGGTGGTGCTGTAATTCCTGCGGCTTTACGATCTTCAGCAGCAAATATTTCATCAATATGGTCGATTTCATACATGCCTTTACCAACTTCTAACAGGCAACCCATAATATTACGAACCATGTGATGCAAGAAACCATCTGCTTTAATGTCTAAAACAAGATAGTTACCATGACGAATCAAACGACAATGTCTGACATGGCGTACAGGTTGATTAGATTGGCATGCTGCTGCACGGAAGCTTTCAAAGTTATGTGTACCTTCGAACTTTTTCGCAGCCTCAATCATTTTATCGACATCCAGTGGATAAAAGGCGTGAGTGACTTGTTTATGCAAGAGTGCAGGTCGGTTCGCTGATTGATACACCACATAGCGATAACGACGTGCTTGCGCTTTAAAACGTGCATGGAAGTCATGATCCATTTCTTTGATCCATTGGATCGAAATATCTTTAGGCAGTTGGCTATTTGCACCCATCAACCAACCACGCATCGGGCGAATTGCGTTGGTATCAAAATGCGCGACCATATTGGTCGCATGCACGCCTGCATCAGTACGACCTGCGCCATGCAAAATGATCTTTTCATCTGCAATGGTGCTCAGCACTTTTTCCATTGTTTCCTGAATACTGCGTACGCCAGGCTGTTGAGTTTGCCAACCTTTATATCGAATGCCACAAAACTCAATACCAATTGCAAAGCGTTGCATAAATACCCCTATTCAGGTGAATGATTAAAATGATCATACCAATGTGTATGCCACTGGTCTGGAGTTGGATATTGTAAATAAATTTTTAGAATTTTGGCATAAAGATCGGCTTGGCTGAGTGCATCACTGATTAAAACTTTAGATTCTTTGATCCATTGGCTGATGGCATAGCGTTGATCCATTCCGCCCAGTGGGACTTGGGTCGAAAGCACAATTTGACAGCCTTGTTGTTGTAATGCTTTGAAGCTTTGAATGATTGAGGCATTTACAGCAAGGTTGCCTACACCATACGCTTGTAAAATTAAAAAATGCGGTGCATTTGAAATCAGCGATTGCAGATTTTGATTGAATTGAGCAAGTTCTGTGGGAACCATCATCCAATTCACAATATTTAAATGCTGTGCTTTTTCAATATGTTTGAGTTGGACATTGATCACAGAATGCAACATTTGAATATCTTGATCGGCTTTAGAGCCACGAAATGCATCAAGTGCAGTACTGTGGGCTTTGAGTGCTGTTCTGGCATGTACGACTTGATGGTAAAAAGCCAAATAGACACCGACAGGTAGTTTGCTGACAGCTTCAAGTGCTGTATTTAAGTTGTCGACAGCATCAGTAAATTCACGTGTATCGTCACCTTGAATATTTAGAAGAGGATACTGACTACCCGTCATAACCACATGACAAGATTCTCCTAAAAAATGTGACAAGGTTGCAGCAGCATAACTGAGGGTATCTGTACCATGAATAACAACGAAATGTTGGAAATTTTGCAGTTGTAGCGTTTGAATTTGTTGAATGAGCTTCAACCAGTCAACAGCAGTGCAGGCACTGCTGTCTTTAATATTGGGTGCTTTAAAACATTCAATTTTAAGTTGTGGTGGCAGAATGTGTTGTAGTTTGGGGATAAACTCCACCTCTGGCATAGGTGCTAAAGGTTCACCAACGCATCCAAAGGTTCCGCCCATATAAATCAAAGCAATTTTTGTGTTCATGATTCTCTAGTTCACAATAAAAAAGCAGCCATAAATGACTGCTTTATCTTAAAACGAATAATTTTAAGATGCTATGCGGTTAAGTAAACTTTGTGATTGTTCACGTTGTGCAGGTGAAAACTGGTCAGCATTTTGGCTAAGAATCTCACGTGCTGAAGCATATGCACCCAGATCGATATATTGTTCTGCAAGATCTAAATTTAAAGCAAGTTCATTGACTTCTAATAACTTAGGAAATGCTTGTGTTAAAGGATCATCTGTACTGAAAGAAAGTGTATCTGTTGTATGTAATGTTTCGATGGTTTGTGGTGCCAATTCCACAGGACTTGGTTCTGCTGCATCAAAACTAAAATTAGGTTTATCTTCAAGATCAGTATTATCTAATTTAAACTCAAGCGTTGGCGAGCTTGCTTCAACACTTGGTGCTTCTTGAGTGGGTGCATCAAAATCCATTTTGAATTCAGTCAGCATTTCTGTTGGTGAATGGTCTGGAGTTTGAGGACTAGCTTCTGCTACAGGTGTAGGTGTTGTTTGTGGGCTAAGATCAAAACTAAACTCAAGTGGAGCGCTATCTGTTGTTACCGTATTTTCAGTAACAGGTTCAGGTGTGCTTGGTGTAGTGGTATCTAATCCAAATGAAAAATCTAATGCTTCATGAGCAGTTGATTGTTCTGCACTGTCCTTTTTTTCTACTGGTGCAAGTGTAAAGTCTAAATCAGCAACTTCTGTAGATGCTTCAGTCGGTTGTGCTACTTCGATAGTAGGTGCTGAACTTGGAGTGAAATCTAAAGTAGTAGGCGCTGGACTTGGTGCAAAATCTAAATCGGGTACAGGGGTTGTTGGTGTTTCACTGGGAGCAGTAAAGTCTAAATCTAAAGAAGGCGTTGCCTCTGTTTTTGTACTTGGACTATATTCATTTTGTAATAAATCAAAACTGTTATTTGTCTGAGTTTTAACATCAACCAGTGAATCAAAAGCATCAGAAGAAACAGGACTTTTTTCAATTGGTGCAGCAGTCGCAGGAATAACAGGTGTTGTAGAGGGTTCAAACTCAATCGCATCAATCTTTTGTGTTGAAACAAGCGCTCTTTTTTCTTCAGCTTGTTTTAAAATATCGTCTAAACCTAAACTACCAATAAATTGAATGAGTTGATTAACTGCAAAATCATCTTTTTGCGCTAAATGAATATCTAATAAATAAAGATATAGCGAATGTTGACGGTTGTCTTGATTTAGGGCGAGGTTGATTTGTGCTTCAGCGGCTGAGTAGTTTTTTTCTTTGATCAGATTTTCAATTTTTTGTTTTAAGTCTGAACTAATTTCTACAAACTTTTCTTGAGCAACAACAGGTGTTTCAACAACTTCTGTAGATTGTCGTTGACTTGAGCGTGCAGTTTTAGCAACATTTTTTTTTGCAGTTTTTTTATTGGTGGCTTTATTTGTTTTTCCAGTGCCTGCATCGTTATTGCTGCTTTCACGTTTTTTTAAAACAATTGCGACGACCAACAATAAAACAAAAGGAATGATATACAACAACATGTTCCGTTACCCCTTCATTGTATCCAATGAACCTTAATTTAAGAAAATACGTGAATTACTTCGGTTTTTTTGCGTCAGCCTGCTGCAATTGTTGCTGAATCTGTGCAAGTCGAGCATTGAGTAGCTGAATCCGATTGTTTTTTTGATTTAGCGCTAAACTCAGTTGCGTCACGTTATTTTGTAATTTAACTGTTTTTTCACGTGCTGTCATAACTTTTGTGGATAATTCCGCAGAAGTTGGATTTTGTTGAGTATTTTTTTGTTCAGTTGTTAGGTTTGTCGTTTTTTTCTGATCTGCAACAATACTCATTTCAGCTTGATTTAAACGATATTTTGTTTTTGCAGAAGGTTTCTGCTCAGTTGTAGGTTGAGCAGGTTTAAATTTTTGTTGAGGATTTACAGGTAGAGCTTGTGACAGGTTTAAAGCAATGCCTTGACGTATCCGATTTGGATCACCTTGAATAAATGCATTTTGATTATCTGCTTGTAACTCACGCATAACATCTGCAACATTTCGTCCTGTTTTGGCTGCAATTTTATTTGCAATAGACCATAACGACTCATTGGCTTGTACGGTATATGAACCTTTATTGGTTCTCGTCTGTTGAGCAGGTTTTTGTTGAGTATTTATATTTGTTTGAGTTGGCTTTTGCGTGTTTTGCGGTGGTTTTTGCACAGCCGATGCCGTTTGTTCTTTGACTTGGGCATTTGGATGATACTTTAAGAAAGCCGCTTTAGTTGCTTCGGCATTTTCTTTTAATATCGTATTTGTTGTTGCACTGGTTTGTGTGTTGAGCGTGATCTGGTTGTTTTTAAGTTCAGGCAAACTCGTTGTAGAAATTGCTAAATTATTGCCATCAGAACTCTTTGCTGTCACAGAGTTGCTTGATGTTATCTCAGTTGCAACCACTTGCTGTGAAGCACTTTCTGGCAGACTTAAAGCAATCTCTTTTTCGCTCACAATCATTTGAGGCGTTAATGCTTTTTCATTTGCTGTGATATTTTGCGAAGCCGCAGGCGTTTTAGTGCGTGTTAAACTTGCTTTGACTTGTTGAATATGAGTGGCACTGCCTTCTTTGACTCTAATCAGAATATTGAGTTCAGGCTCAATAAAAGGACGTGATGATGTAATCACAATCACACCATTTCCGTCACCTGAACGGCGTGTAAAGAAGTTCAAATGTCCAGAGGGTTGATGTGATAAACGTAAGTCCACCATGTCTTCTGCCGAGGCCAGATCTACATCAATTTTTTCGTTTGGATTTGAATTGCTAAATTTCATCTCTGCATAAAGCAAATCTCCTGAGCCAGATTGAATTTGAATCGGATCAATTTGAATTGCAGATACAGATTGTGATGCAATAATAGCTAATATGGCAATTTTTAGTTTGTTATATACGGTCATCGCTTTCATTGCTCTAATGAAATTATCGTCATTTAACCAAGCATGGATTTGCTTAGTTATCGCCCCAAATAAATTTTTAACCGTATAGTTACATAAAAAAACCGAACTTTACAGTTCGGCTTTACATTATTTAAATAAATTTTTAAATTTACGCATTTTTATAGTCAATTAAAATACGTAACATACGGCGTAAAGGCTCAGCAGCGCCCCAAAGTAATTGGTCACCTACAGTGAAAGCACCAAGATATTCTTTACCCATATTGAGTTTACGTAGACGACCTACAGGCACAGTTAAAGTTCCAGTTACAGCAACAGGTGTAAGATCAGTCATTGATGCTTCACGAGTATTTGGAACAACTTTTGCCCATTGGTTTGCATTACGTAAGATATCTTCAATTTCATCTAAAGGAATGTCTTTTTTCAATTTCAAAGTCAATGCTTGAGAATGGCAACGCATTGCACCAATACGCACACAATGACCATCAATTGGAACAATTTGCGCATTGCCCAAAATCTTGTTGGTTTCGACTTGACCTTTCCATTCTTCTTTTGACTGACCGCTTTCAAGCTGTTTGTCAATGTAAGGAATGAGTGAACCTGCTAAAGGCACACCAAAGTTTGTTGATGGGAAACCTTCGCCACGTTGTAATTGTGCAATTTTAGAGTCGATGTCTAAAATTGGTGAGCGTGGGTCATCGAGTAAATCTTTAGTATTGTTATATAAGTAGCCCATGCCTGTGATCAGTTCACGCATATTTTGCGCGCCTGCACCTGAAGCTGCTTGATAAGTCATAGAGGTTGCCCATTCCACAAGATTGTTCTGGAATAAACCGCCTAAGCCCATTAACATGAGTGAAACTGTACAGTTTCCACCAACGAATGTTTTAGTTCCATTGACTAAACCATCTTTGATGACATTCATGTTCACTGGATCAAGTACGATGATCGCTTCATCATCCATACGCAAGGTTGATGCAGCATCAATCCAGTAGCCATTCCAACCGTCAGCTTTAAGTTTTGGAAAAACTTCAGTGGTATAGTCGCCACCTTGACAGGTAATAATGACATCCATTTGCTTCAGACTGTTAATGTCTGATGCATCCATAAGTGCTGGGGCAGTCTTACCACCAAAAGCAGGGGCTTCACCACCTGCATTACTGGTAGAAAAATAGAATGGCTCAAAATGAGCAAAATCATTCTCTTCAACCATACGTTGCATAAGGACGGAACCAACCATCCCGCGCCAACCGACCAGACCTACTTTCATGTCACTTCGCCTCGGAGCGTTAAAAAATTAATAGGGGGATTCGAGTGTATCAAAAGGATATGTAACTGCAATAGCTACATAATCAAAACATCAACAATATTGTGCAATATATCTTGTTTATGTTACATGCAAAACTGATATAAATTTATGAATCAATAAAAAATTAAGAATATAAGAGTGTAAATTATGTTTTGGATCGAAATTCTTGCAGGTGTGGTGATTTGGCTGAGTTTTTGGTCACTGATTCCACGAGATGAATGGTGGTTTCGTGGTGCAGATTTTCCACGCTTACAAATCTTAGCGTTGGGCGTCATTGCATTTTTTTTATTGATTTTTTGGCAAGGTGAATGGGATTTAAAACGAGAAATTATTTTTATTTTATTGATTGTTGCATTGGCATATCAGTTAAAAATGGTGCTGCCTTATACTTTTCTTTGGAAAAAACAAGTTGCTCAAGTACGCCCAGAACAGCTTGATGCTAAACGGCAAATCTCGGTGATTGTGTCTAATGTGTTGACTCCTAACGATCAATATCATTTGTTAATTGAACAAATTGAAAAGCATCAACCTGACATCGTATTAACTTTAGAAACAGATCAAACTTGGCAAAATGAATTGTCTAGCATCGAGAAGGATTATCCTTATCGTGTTCCCGTACCTTTAGATAATTTGTATGGCATGCATTTGTATAGCAAGCTGAAATTACTTGATACTGAAGTCAAATTTATTTTAAGTGATGAAATTCCATCTATTCATACAACAGTAATTTTAGACTCAGGACAACCTGTGCAGCTTTATTGTTTACATCCGAAACCACCGAGTCCAACTGAAGCAAAAGACTCTACCTTACGTGATGCAGAGTTACTGATTGTCGGGGATCAAATTAAAGATTTGGATGAAAGCTGTATTGTGATGGGCGATTTAAATGATGTCGCTTGGTCTCGAACAACACGTTTATTTCAGCGAATAAGTGGTTTACTTGACCCACGTGTTGGGCGCAAATATGTCAATACTTTTCATGCAGATTATAAGCTTTTAAGATGGTCACTTGACCATTTATTTCATAGTACAGACTTTGCTTTGGTACACATGGAACGTTTGCCACATGTGGGTTCAGACCATTTCCCTATTTATGTTGTTTTGCAAACAGGACGTGAATTTGAAGCGATTCAAGAAGAGCTAGAACAAACCGATGCTGATGAGCAAGAAGCACAAGAAGCGATTCAAGAAGGAATTGAAAAAGCAGAGCGTGAAGAAAAAATAGTGACTGATGAAATTGCCCAAGATTATAAAGATAATGGAAAAATACCTTAAATATAAAATTAATATTTGTAGGAAAATGCTTACGTCAATTTAGGTACATAGCGGATAGGCAATTTTATGAATAGGCTTTAATATGATCACATCAGCACACGGAATAGGGAAAGGAAGAGTCCCAATTAAGGAAGACGAAGCTGATGGAAAATCATCATGGATATGATGTTGGAATGGACAACCAAACACAATAAAAATAAAAGCAACTTGAAAGCACAACCTCATATACCCGAGTTTTGCAGGATGCAGAACTCGGGTTATGCTTATTTAGGGTGAGCAAAAATATTTCATTCAAAGCTAAAATTATTTAAAAGCAATTTAAATGAACATCAGACAAATGATGACAAGATAAAAAAGCCAATGTTATGATTTCTGATCACAAACAAAATTAGAAAATTGGTTATGCACAAAAAAAATTCACCTGAATTGCCACAATTTTTATGGGCAGATTCCAGTATTGATCTGACCTCACATCAATATAAAAATAAACTCTTGAATCAGGAGCAAGGCTTTGAGTTGGGTAAAGCTCAACGAAAAATTATTTCACGTTCAGAACTGAGTCAGCTCTCAGAGCGCCCAAAGGGAGTCGATGCACTAACGATTTATCATTGGAGTAATCAAGGGCGTGTAGATATTTTAAAACCTGTACGTGCAAAACGAATGAGTGTTTCGCCATTTGCTTATTTTCGTGGTATGCCATCTTTGATGTTGTATGATTTAGTATGGGAAAAAAGTCATTCAGGTTTGATGCAGCAAATTTGTGGTGATTGTCATTTGTTAAATTTTGGTGGTTTTGCTAGCCCTGAGCGTAATTTATTATTTGGCATTAATGATTTTGATGAAACTTTAGTTGCTCCTTTTGAATGGGACTTAAAACGTCTAGCAACAAGTTTCATCATCGCAGCAAGTGAAATTAAGCTCGGTGAAAAAGTAGGCTTAAAAGCCATTGAAGTCATGCTTAATGCTTATCGGCAGCATCTACAACACTTTAGAACATTATCACCCTTACAAACTTGGTATGAAAAAGTAGATGCAGCGGTACTTTTGCAACATACCGAAGATCAAAAAATTCGTAAAAAGCGTGAAAAACAGTTAGCGACAGCGCATCGTCGTACTTCTGCGTCCGTATTGCCGAAACTTACGGATTATGATGCAGAAACAGGACATCGTTGTTTTATTGATGAACCACCCTTGCTGCGCCATCCTGTAAAAGGTGAAGTTTTTGCTAAAAATTCCAAAGCATTTTTTAAGCGTTATCGTGATTCTTTAAAGTCTGATCGTCAGGTGCTATTTGACCGTTATCGTTGTACCGATATCGCGTTAAAAGTTGTTGGTGTAGGGAGTGTGGGTACACGTGCAGCGATTGCTTTGTTTGAAGATGCAGATCGTGAACCTTTAATTTTACAAATGAAAGAAGCAAATCCTTCCATTTTAAGTCCATTATTTCTTGAAAAAGCCAAACATGAAGGCGAACGTGTCATTTCAGGGCAACAGTTAATGCAAGCAGCAAATGATATTTTCTTGGGTTTTGCATCGTATAGTCAGGAGCATCAACAGTTTTATGTCCGTCAGTTACGTGACATGAAAGTTTCTATAGATTTAGAAGATATGGACGATGTGTATCTTTATGAATATGCGGATAGTTGTGGTTTAGCCTTGGCACATGCGCATGCGAAAGCAGGTAATGCCGATGTCTTGATGGGCTATTTGGGCGAAGGTAAGCAAATTGTCAAAGTTATTCAGGAATATGCAGTTCAATATGCCGAACGAAATGCAGCGGATTATGCACAATTTTTACAAGAAATTGAAAATGGAAAAATAGACGTTGCAGGGGATGAGGTGTTATAAACTTTTAGAAAGAGCCTTTCATTATGAGAGGCTTTTAAATATAGGTTATTTTGTATATTTGGCATTTAATCCTTCAAGTTCAGTACCAATTTTTTGTTGTAAATCCATTGAGCGTTTTGATAATTGTTTAAACTCTTCACTTGGTGCATTGAGGCTAAAATCAGCTTGCATAGATAATGTATAAAGTTGTTCTGAGATCATAAAGTTATCAATGATTAATGTACGGATATTTTGTACTTCTGAGCTTTTTAGATGCAACTCTGTATATTTTTGTTTGAAATAATCTCGAATAGTATTGGTTTCTACTAGAATTTTTTTGATTTTTTCAGGGTTATTGCCTGCTGTTTTAACGTCTTCATGCATTTTTAATACTTTCCTATTATAGGCTTGGCTGATCAACGTTAATTGCGCAAGATCAGTCTTAATGTCATGTTTATTTGCAGTGGAGAGATAATCGCCTTTTACTTGCCAATGACCTTGCGGATTTTGGATTTCTTGAGTTTGAGTTGTTTTTGTATGGGAGGCTGTTTCTTTGGTGTCACTGCATGCAGATAAAGAAAAAGTGAGTATAACCAAGCTTGTATAAAACAATTTATTTTGAATTTTCATTTTAATTCTCAAATATTTTAAATAAAAAAGCCAAATTCAATGATTCAGCTTTTCAGTATAAAACTCATGTAAAACTAAGCTACTTCAGTATTTTTTTATAAAGCTCAATCGTTTGATCACACATATCTTTTAAACTGAACTGTGTGACAGGTGCAACCTGTTGTGGCTGATCAATATGTAATTTTACAGCATTCAAAAGTGCAACCTTGTCATCTACCGCAATTTTACCTTGTGGATAGACATTTGCCAAAATTTCAGCGACACCACCTCTGTCCCAGCCAACGACAGGCGTACCGACAGAAAGCGCTTCTAGTGCAGTACGACCAAAAGTTTCTGCTTGATTGGACAAAGAAAGCACCAAGTCAGAAAATGCCAACCATTCGCGAATGTCAGAACGATGACCCACAAAGGTGATGTGATCAGTTAAATTTTTGCTTTTAATGGTGTTTTCTAATTCATCTAAATAAGCTGCTTTTTTCGGGTCTGCGCCGCCGACTACAACAGCATGCAGTTGTGGGTATTGATCACGCAATTTTTCCATCAGTTCTATCAGGGTTTCATGACCTTTAAGGCGAGTAATACGTCCGGGCAAGCAAATTAAAAACTTATGTTCTAATTGTGGAAAATCTTGAAAAGTTTTATTGATCCATTGTGCAGGGGGTTGATAACCATGTGGAAATGCTTTGGGATCAATCCCACGATAAATACGGACAATATCTTCAGGTGGGCAGTTTTTATAATGATCGGTAATGTATTTGACTACGCTGTCAGAGACAGCAATGACTTTTTCAGCCTGTGTCATGATGGCACTATAACGATTAATAGAGTAAAAACCATGTACAGTGCTGATCAGATGCGGACGTTTTTCCACAGCAATACCTTTGAGGGTAAAATGCGTCAGCCACGCAGGTACTCGTGAACGCACATGCACAATATCAGGTTGATGTTGCTCAATCAGTTTACGTAGTGGTCGGATTTGCCACAGACTAGACAAAGCTTTTTTATGAATGGGCAGCGTTAAATGGGTTGTTCCTTCTGCTTCTAGCTCTGGAACTAAACGTCCGCCATTGGATACAACCAATGATTGATGCCCATCAGCAACCAATGCTCTGGCAATTTCCAAAGTACCGCGTTCTACACCACCACTATTTAGTTCGGGAAGAAGTTGCATTACTTTCATACGTTTTTCCTTGTCATTGTGAGGTTGGTGCAGCGTTTAGAACAGTGTAATCGCACTTTTTGCAACAGATTAATAAATCTTTTCATAGCCGTCAGGACGGGTTTTGAAGCGACGGTGGAACCACATATATTGGGTTGGGGCTATTCTTAACTGATTTTCAATGATTTTGTTGACACGAATCGCATCATCTAGTTCATCATCACTTGGCAGATGATCCACCGCAGGTTCAATCAACACTCGGTATTGTGGATTTCTAATATCACCATGACGATAAAAATACAGGGGAATAGCGACTGCTTTGGATATTTTCAATAAACGACGATGTGCTGTCACTGTTGCCGCAGGTGTACCGAAAAAGGGTGCCATAACCCCTTGTTTTAAGCCAAAATCTTGATCTGGACTATACCAGATGGCATCACCTTCCTTTAAATGACGAATTAAGCCACGCATATCATCATGGTCAATCTGTGCTTTATAAATCGTGCCACGGCAACGATAAATCAGCATATCGAGTAAAGGATTGTTCTGTGGGCGATAGACTACATCTGGCTCAAAATATTGCGCACATAAATAACCGCCAGCATCGAGTAAAGTACTGTGTGTTCCTAATAACAAAATGCCTTTACCTTCGGCTTGAGCATTTTGAATATGTTCCAGTCCCTCAATAGTTACTCGCCCTTTGAACCACTGCGGTGAATACCAAGCATTTAAGGTTTCAAAAACACCAAGCATCATATCAATAAAAACTTGACGTGCATTGTCTTGTACTTGTTTAGGTGTCCATTCAGGAAAACATACTTCCAGATTACGTACTGTCGTTTTTCGACGTGATTTCAGTCGCTTAAATGCAACATTTCCTAGAAAAGTCGCCAGACGATGTTGTAATGCCCAAGGTAAAATTGCAAGTAACATCAAAAAGACAATGGCAAGCCATATTCCCCAGTATTTGGGATGCAGGAATGCCCAATAAAACTTTCCAGATTGGTATTGATGCTTTTGACTCATAGGAATGTGAGAGAGTAGGCAGATTGAGACAAATTAAAGTGTAACATGAACTCAATTTAAAGACTTAAAGCATTGTTTTATAATCTTGCAAAGCGTAATACACAGACAGGGATGAAATAAAATGAAAGTGGTTCGGTTGATTCAGGGAGATATTACCATTCAAAAAGTAGATGCAATTATTAATGCTGCAAATACGTCTTTACTGGGTGGCGGTGGAGTGGATGGTGCAATTCACCGTAAGGGAGGTAAGGAAATTTTAGCACAGTGCGAGCAAATTCGAGCTAAACAGGGGAGTTGTGCCGTGGGGGAGGCAGTGATGACCACAGGTGGTTTATTGGCAAGTCGCTTTGTCATTCATACAGTGGGACCGACATGGCAAAATGGTCAATATCGAGAAGCTGAACTATTGCAAAATGCGTATTTAAATAGCTTAAAATTGGCGGAACAGCAGCAACTACAGACTTTGGCATTTCCAAATATTTCTACAGGGATTTATCGTTTTCCTAAATATAATGCGGCTGATATTGCTATTTCAAACAGTGTTGAATTTTTACAAAATTCCGAATTTGTGAAAGAAATTAATTTTGTGTGTTTTGATATTGAAAATTTTAAAATTTATCGTCAGCGATTGGCACAATTTGAAATGACGGATGTGCAGATTTTAGGTATATAATTTCTAAAATTTTTTGATTTATAAGCCGTGATGCGCAACTCATTTCTTGACAGCAGTAAGGCAGTTTTGATTTTTCTGGTGGTCTTTGGGCATTTTCTGGAGCGTATGATCGGTTGGCATGATCCAATCAGCCACACAGTGTTGGCAACGATTTATTTGATTCATATGCCTGCTTTTATTTTTGTATCAGGTATTTTGTATAAAGATCAAAATTGGCTGAAAAATATTCTATTTTTTCTATCACTTTATATTCTATTTCAGTTTTTATTTATCGCATTTGAGAGTTTATGGTCAGGACAGTTTCATTGGAACTGGAATGTATTGATTAAGCCTTATTGGGTGCTGTGGTATTTGCTCGGCATGATGGTATGGACTGCACTGACTCATTTTCTTATTCAAGTTTCAAATCAGTTTGCTTTATTTCTTTGTATTTTACTGTCCATATTGATTGGTTTAAGTCCTTGGAATAATTATTTATATTCAGTGGGTCGGATTTTTGTATTTTTCCCATTTTTTATTTTGGGTGCACTGTATGGCAAAGTCATCATTGCCAAAATTCAACAGTCGATCACTGTCAAATGGTGGGGAGTGATAGGGTTATTTGTCTGTATGATCTTGATGTATTTTATTCAGATCAATCAATATTGGTTATATGGCAGCTTAAGCTATACACAGCTAAAAGTCAGTGCTTTTGATGGAATGTTCACACGAATTCTGTGTTTGATGTTATCCACTGTGGGTGTATTTGCATTATTTTCCGTGATGCACTTTTTTCAGGGGAAATGGTTGAAATTAGGGATGCATACTTTGCCTGTGTATTTGCTGCATGGTTTTGTGGTGATATTGATTGCACGTTATTGGAAGTTAGATGTTAATATTTTTGCAGAAATGAGCATTTGTTTTGTGCTCTCTGTTTTGACTTGTTATATTTTGCAACAACCTGTTTTTGATCGTATTTTAAGAAAAATATCATTATGGTTAATGCAACCTACCCAAAAATTATTACCCGTTAAAAAATAGAAAATGCAGTAAATGACAAGTCTTGGTGCATTTTTTGCTTAATTTTTTAAAGTTAATCAAAAGACAGCAAAATCCGTTGAGATGAATCATTTAGTTTTGAGTCCGTCACAGCATAATGCCCAATATTGGTACGCCAAATTGGAGTTAGGTTTTAAATGTGATCAAAAGCGCACCGTTTTGCATCATCGCAAACATTTTGGACCTGTTCGGGTGCAAAAAATGCTGTGGCCTGAAAAAACAGGCGTGTGCCATGCCATTATTGTACATCCACCTGCGGGCATTGCAGGGGGCGATCACTTAAGTTTTCAAATCGATGTTGAGCAGTATGCTCATGCCGTGGTTACAACGCCCGGTGCAGGAAAATGGTACAAAAGTAATGGTAAGCCTGCCTTTCAGCATATTCATATTCATGTCAAAAATCATGCGATATTGGAGTGGTTGCCACAGGAAACCATACTCTTTAATGGTGCAAATGCCAATTCTGAAACGATTGTTCATTTAGATCCGACAGCAAGTTTTATCGGTTGGGATTTGTTGGTCTTGGGGCGTCAGGCACAACAAGAAAAATTTGAACAGGGGCGTTATCAAAATCATTTTAAACTTTATCGAAATCAAACACTTTTAGTTGCAGACTCACTGAGTTTTGTGGGGAATGATCGTTGGTTGAGTTCTTGTTTAGGTATGAATGGTTGTGCTGTGATGGGCAGTTTTTGGGCTGTGCCTCCTGAGAAATTTCGTGCAAATATGCATTTGGATGAACACATTGATTTGATCCGAGAGTTGATTATGCGGATGAATACACCTGTGACCTTGACTATTTTAGGTGATGTCATTTGTGCGCGTTATTTAGGACAGGATGTTCGACAATGCCACGACGCTTTTGCTGCCATTCGGGCAAGACTTAGACGCTATTGGTTTGATTTAGATGAAGAATTTCCAAGAATTTGGCGGACTTAGTTTTTTAAATATGATTTAGTTTTTAGATGGTAATGTGATGAATATCTCGATAAACTGATTAAAAAATACAACCTTAAAAAGATAAGTTAGTGAAAATATTAATATTATTTTGTTGTTTAATGCCTTTGTTCTGTTATGCGATGCCTGAAAATGACATTTTCGAAATCAAACAAGATATGTCAAAAAATCCGATATTTATAAATAATTTAGAGCGATGTCCAGCGGATACATCACCCAATAAAAAAGCCAAACTCTTACAAGACGATACTATTTTGGCTGCATATTGTCAGAAAAACACTTTAGCATGCTATAAAAAATGTGAGTATGATCAAGGGTATGCTTGTTATTTTACAGCATTGAATTTACAGCAAGCGCATCAAGCACAATCTGCTGAGCAATTATTTCAAAGAGGCTGTGAATTAGGTGTCGCATCGGCATGTACCAATCGAGCAGCGGGTGCAATGACGTTTATGGACACATTAAGCTTAGAGCGAAAACAATGTATTACAAGGACATTTGAAAAATCATGCCGTTGGAATGATCCTTGGGGCTGCACAATGTATGCAGCTGAGTTAATTAAGAATGATAACTCGAAAGAAACCTATGATAAAGCGTTAGATGCACTGATTATGAGTTGTGTTTATGGCAAGTCAGATCCTGCCTGTACGCAGGGTTTAGAACTCAAACGCTATATTTTAGATCATCGTGATTAGAAAAATGAGCACGATTTTTGCATGGATTAGAAAAACAGGAAAATGTTATGGAACTTAATCCCACAGAAAAAGACAAATTATTGATTTTTACCTCAGGCTTGGTGGCAGAGCGTCGCAAGGCTCGCGGTTTAAAACTCAATTATCCTGAAGCGATTGCATTTATTTCTGCGGCACTTTTAGAAGGCGCACGTGATGGGATGACTGTGAGTGAACTCATGCATTATGGCACCACATTACTCACACAAGATGATGTGATGGATGGGGTGGCAGATATGATTGCTGAAGTTCAGGTCGAAGCCACTTTTCCTGATGGTTCAAAGTTGGTGACTGTTCATCAACCCATTCTGTAATAAGGAGCAACACATGATTCCCGGTGAAGTCATTACCCCTGAAGCAGAGATTGAACTCAATGTGGGACGCAAAACCTTAAGTATCAATGTGGCAAATATGGGAGATCGTCCGATTCAAGTCGGTTCGCATTTTCATTTTTATGAAGCCAATGATGCTTTGCAGTTTGACCGCGAGCAAACCAAAGGTTATCGCCTCAATATTGCGGCAGGGACAGCCATTCGTTTTGAGCCGGGGCAAAGTCGTCGTATTGAATTGGTGGCATTGGCAGGCAAGCGTGAAGTGTATGGTTTTGCAGGACGAGTCATGGGAAAACTTGATGATGTGTCAGGTACATAATTTAAAACATCCACGAAATTAAGGTATTCAACCATGAAAATATCACGTCGTGCTTATGCAGAAATGTTTGGTCCTACGGTTGGAGATCGTGTCCGTTTAGCTGATACCGAGTTATTTATACAAGTGGAACAAGACCTGACCACTTACGGCGAAGAAGTAAAATTTGGTGGTGGCAAAGTCATCCGTGATGGCATGGGACAGTCACAACTTTTGGCAGATGAAGTTGCAGATACCGTCATTACCAATGCGTTGATTGTGGATTGGTGGGGCATTATCAAAGCCGATATCGGTCTGAAAAATGGTCGAATTTGGAAAATTGGCAAGGCAGGTAATCCTGATATTCAACCCAATATTAGCATTCCTTTAGGTGCAGCAACCGAGGTCATTGCAGGTGAAGGGCAGATTTTGACCGCAGGGGCAATTGATACGCATATCCATTGGATTTGCCCGCAACAAGTGGAAACTGCGTTAATGGCAGGAACGACGACCATGATTGGTGGTGGAACAGGTCCTGCGGCAGGAACATCGGCAACTACGGTTACTCCGGGACCTTGGCATATTGCCACCATGTTACAAGCGATTGATGATTTACCAATGAATATTGGGCTGTTGGGTAAAGGGAATCTGAGTCAACCTGAACCGATTGCAGAACAAATCAAAGCAGGCGTGGTCGGGCTTAAACTGCATGAAGATTGGGGCTCGACACCTGCAGCAATTGACAATTGTTTGAGTGTTGCAGATGAATATGATGTGCAAGTGGCGATTCATACCGACACTTTAAATGAAAGTGGTTTTTTGGAAGAAACGCTTGCTGCATTTAAAAATAGAACCATTCACACCTATCATACTGAGGGTGCAGGTGGTGGGCATGCACCTGATATTTTAAAAGCGATTGGTCAGGACAATGTATTGCCATCTTCAACCAATCCAACCCGTCCTTATACGGTCAATACCATTGATGAGCATTTGGATATGCTGATGGTTTGCCACCATTTAGACCCTGCTATTTCCGAAGATGTGGCTTTTGCTGAAAGTCGAATCCGTCGTGAAACCATTGCCGCAGAAGATATTTTACAAGACTTAGGTGCAATTTCGATGATGTCATCGGATTCGCAAGCGATGGGTCGGGTTGGCGAAGTGATCATTCGGACGTGGCAAACTGCCCATAAAATGAAAGTGCAACGTGGCGCATTGCAAGGGGATTCACCGCATTGTGATAATCAACGGGTGAAGCGTTATATCGCCAAATATACCATTAATCCTGCCATTACCCATGGGTTAAGTCATGAAGTCGGTTCGGTTGAAGAAGGGAAATTGGCAGATTTGGTGTTGTGGAAGCCTGCATTTTTTGGCGTTAAACCGTCCATGATCATTAAAGGTGGCATGATTGCAGCCGCACCAATGGGCGATATCAATGCATCGATTCCAACCCCTCAACCTGTGCATTACCGTCCAATGTTTGGGGCTTTTCCGCGTGGTGTACATAACACCTGTATTACTTTTCTTTCACAAGTGGCAATTGATGCAGGTGTGGCAGAAAAATTACAGCTTAAAAAGATCATTTCCCCATCAAAAAATACTCGAAAAATCACCAAAAAGGACATGAAGCATAATGATTATTGTCCTGTGATGGAGGTTCATCCTGAAACTTATGAAGTGAAAGCTGATGGGGTACATTTGACCTGTGAACCTGCCGAAGTGTTACCGATGGCACAACGCTATTTTTTATTTTAAGGGACGGGTTTGATGGCAATTTATTTGATTCGACATGCAGAAAGTGTGGGAAATGTTGATGGTCAAACAGAATCACACGCAAGTATTGCACTGACTGAATTGGGGCATTTACAGGCACAACAGCTTTTAGCACAGTTGCCAAAGGCTGATCATGTCATTATTTCACCCTTTTTAAGAACCTTACAAACGGCTCAACCCTTGCTTGATCGGGATCAGTTAACAGCGGAAATTTTGCCGATTGAAGAATTTTCTTATCTTTCTGATGTGAAATGCAGAGGTACAACCTTATCACAGCGCAAACCGTGGGTAGATGCTTATTGGCATTTGGCGGATGTGGACTATGTTGATGCCTCGGATGCTGAATCTTTTCGAGATTTATATCAAAGAGTTAAAGCTTTATTCACATTTCTTGATCGAGAACAACAACGTTATTTAGATCAAAACTTGATGATTTTTAGTCATGGTCAATTTTTACAGTTATTTCAAATGTTAATGACTGAACCACAGGCAGTTTCAGCCGAATTAATGCAAGCATTTCGCCACAATATGTTACATCAACCCATTAAAAATACAGAATTTTTTATTTATAAGTAGGATGCTGATGAAAATATTTACCCAACGATTGGAGCAGATGCAAACTGAAGAGGCATTTGAAACGGTTGCTCTGACTTTCGACACTCGTCAAAAAAGTCGTTTTCGTGCCACTTTGGACAATGGCGATGATATTGGCGTGGATTTACCACGTACAGGCATTTTAAGAAGTGGCGCATTGATTGCTACCGAGCAAGGCGAGATTTTAAAGGTCAATGCCAAAGCTGAACATTTGATGCAAGTTACGGCAAAGACAGATTTTGAGCTGTTAAAAGCGGCATATCACTTGGGCAATCGGCATGTCCCACTGATGTTGACACCGACTGCTTTGTATTTTGAGCCTGATCATGTGCTTGCGGAAATGGTGCAGGGCTTAGGTTTGGTTGTCACAGAGGTTCATCATCCCTTTGAGCCTGAAAGTGGTGCTTATGCGCAACATGCACACAGTCATGAGCGTTTATCGAAAGCAGAAAGTCATCGTTTAAGCCCGATTAAGTCTTTACACCATGTCCATTAATGCCGCGCAACTACTCAAGCTCTTAACGCTTTCTTCAACCGCTTTACCTGTGGGTGCTTATTGTTATTCACAAGGTGTGGAAAGTGCGATTGAAAAAGGCTTGATTTATGATGAAAACAGCAGCAAAGCCTATTTTGAAGATGTTTTGGAAATGCTGTTGCTTCGTTTTGAGCTACCTATTTTGCAACGGTTAATGCAGTATTTTTCACAGGAAAATGAATTTTTATATTGGGCGCATTTATATCGGGCGAGTCGTGAAAGTAAGGAGCTCTTGGCTGAGTCACAACAGTTAGCATTTTCCTTAAATGCATGGATCAAAGATGTCCTTTTACTTGATGTCACCGTGAAAAAACAGTTTGGTTTTGTGCCTGTCTATGCACAGCTCTGTGGTCGTTTGGGCTTAAACGAGGCTGATGTTTTAACCGCTTATAGTTTTTCTGTTTTGGAAAATCAGGTCTTAGCTGCGGTTAAAACCATTCCATTGGGTCAAATGAGCGGTCAACGGATTTTATGGCATTTGCATGGCTTGGTTCCTGCTGCGGTAGAGAAGGCAATGGCGCTACAGGATGATGAAATGAGTAGCAGTTTGCCACAGTACGCCATGCTCAGCATGCAACATGAAACGCAATATTCAAGATTATTCCGTTCTTAAATCAACAACATTTAACTTTAGTATTCACACAAAATAAAGGAAAAAATCATGTCAGAACGTAGCCCATTACGTGTTGGAATTGGTGGTCCTGTCGGATCAGGTAAAACGGCATTGACCTTAAATTTATGTCGTGCATTACGTGACAAATATAATATGGCAGTGGTCACCAATGATATTTATACCAAAGAAGATTCTAACTTTTTAACCCGCAATGAAGCCATGTCACCTGATCGTATTGTGGGGGTGGAAACAGGCGGTTGTCCACATACTGCGATTCGTGAGGATGCTTCAATTAACCTTGCTGCAATTGATGATTTATGTGAAAAGTTTGAGGGTTTGGAGCTGATTATTATTGAAAGTGGTGGTGATAATTTAGCTGCAACTTTTAGCCCTGAGCTATCCGATTTAACCCTTTATGTGATTGATGTTGCAGGGGGTGAAAAGATTCCTCGTAAAGGTGGACCGGGCATTACTAAGTCAGATTTATTAATTATTAACAAGACAGATTTAGCGCCAATGGTGGGTGCAAATCTTGAGGTGATGGATCAGGATACAAAACGCATGCGTGGCGAAAAACCTTTTATTTTTTCCAATATGAAAACTGAAGATGGTTTAGCTGAGATTATTTTATTTATTGAAAAACAAGGTTTATTTAAAGCCTGAGGAGCGATGAAAATGACAAAATTTGGGCAAAAAAGTATTTTATTTTTCTTATCCTTGAGTCCTGTTTTTGCCATGGCACATCCCGGGCATGATCAAACTCACTCAGGTTTTGCAGCAGGATTTACACATCCATTCACAGGGCTTGACCATATGATGATGGCGATTGCTTTGGGGGTTTTGTTTTATTCGGCTGCTAAAAAATGGAATGCGATCGGCATGATCAGTATGGTCTTGGCTTTGGTCGTTGGCTTTGCAATTGGGGCAGCACATTGGATACCTGAGGCATTTGCAGAATATGGCATTGTGGCTTCGCTGATGGTGGTTGCGATTGCATTATGGTCGAAGTCAAACATGATTTTACCTGTGGCAACGGCGATGTTAGTCACTTTTCATGGCGTTGCGCATGGTGCTGAACTGGGTGGTGCAGGGCATGTCGTAGGCTTGGTTACAGGTATGGTGGTGGCAATGTCACTGATTTATGCTGTGGGTTTACTGTTGGGGAAAGTGATTGCTGACTATATTCCACATGGCAAAAAAATCGTGGGTTTTTTTGCAGCAATTGTTGCGTTGATCGGTTTGGCTTGAAGTGCAGAAAGTTTTGACGGTGTAAAAATCTTGCATGAAAATGTGGGATTTTTTGTGTCTGATCATTTTATATAAAAATACTTAACCTATTGAAATTATAAAAACTGCTAAATTGACTTAATATATTTTAGTTGATTTTTCTTTAAAAACAATGGTGCTATCGCGTGGCGACATGGATGTCGCCGTTGGGCAAGGGTGACAGGAGTCCCCTTTGTCCAACAAAGGATTTTTGTCACTTTTGATCCTTCAAAAGTGAGGCATCGCCTACGCAAAATAATCAAAATTTTTCAATATAAATGGGGCTGTGCCAAATTTAGAACTTATATTATTTTATTTTTATAGAATGGTATTACTCCTCATCCTTGAGCTATATATGGCATAAAAGAAGAAACTTTCAATATTGATTTTTCTATCAATCATTTCTTGTTTTTGACTTTTGTAAGTACTTTATTTTAAAACACCACAAAAATAAGGCTTCATATGAAGCCTTAAATTTAATGCAACCATTTTTAGTTTTATTATTTTTCCATAGTTTTACACAATGAACAGATCACGCCATTATGTTGATGTGAATACATAATATCAGGACGTTCATAATTTTCATGACATGACACACAATGATAAACCGTGGCAACAGGTGTACCTTCAGCATCATAACGTGGCTCTTTAATGCCATCATTTTCAGACTTAATGTAGTATTTTCCTTGGGTGATTAAGCCCATTACAGGAGTCAGTACAAATGCTACAACCAAGGCAATCAATGGAGAATAGGCAGCAAGGAAATCCCCAAACAAGCCAAAGAATGCAGCAATCGATAGACCAGCAGCAGCAAGGAATGCAACCATTCCGACAGGGTTAACGTTATATAACATGTCACGACGATACTCAGGCTCTTTCGGTGACAGTTTGAGAACATATTTATTGATGGCAATATCCGTTGCAACCACAACCACCCAAGCAATGGCAAAGTTAGAATAGAAACCTAAAATTTTACCTAAGACCGCAAACATGTTGCCTTCCATCAATGCGAGCGCAATGACAAGATTGACAATGACAAAAACGATGCGTCCAGGATAATGTTTACTGATGCGGGTATATGCACTTGTCCAAGCCAAAGAACCCGAATAAGCATTGGTCACATTAATTTTAATTTGTGAAATCACCACCAAAATCACGGCTAAAGACAGCGCCAACCAACCCGGTAACATATCATGAAAAGCTGCATTGAACTGTTGTACAGGCTCAGTTGCATTGACACCCGGAATTTTTGTCAGTAAATAAAAACCTAAAAATGCACCAATGATTTGTTTAATTGCACCCAAAATCACCCAACCTGGACCTGCTGAAATCACAGCAATCCACCAAGATTTACTATTTTCTTTGGTTTTTGCAGGCATAAAGCGCAAATAATCAATTTGTTCACCAATTTGCATAATCAGCGACAAACAAATCCCTGCACCCAACATAATCGCTGCCATGTCCATAGGTGCATAACCGCTTGTACCTGTATAGGTGGTAAAAGAGCTGACCAAACTTGGTTCTTTATGAATTAAATATGCCACAGGTCCAATCATCAAAATTAACCAAATCGGCGTGGTCCATACTTGTAATTTACTCAGTGCTTTCATGCCATAAATCACAAGAGGAATGACCATCACTGTAGAAATCAGATAACCTGCCCAAAGTGGAATACCAAGCCCAAGCAATAAACCTTGTGCCATGATTGAACCTTCAAGTGCAAAGAAAATAAAGGTAAAACTTGCAAAAATAATACTCGTCAACACTGAACCAATGTAGCCAAAACCTGCACCACGAGTAATCAAATCTAAATCAATATTGTAGCGAGCGGCATAATAGGCAAGCGGAATACCTGTCAGGAAAATAATGATCGCAGCGAAGATGATCGACATGACAGCATTGGTTGTACCGTACGTCATGCCAATACTTGCACCAATTGAAAAATCAGCCAAATAGGCAATACCACCTAATGCAGTAATCGCAACAACTTTAGGACTCCAACGACGAAAACTATGTGGTGCATAACGTAATGTGTAGTCTTCCAATGTTTCATTTGCAGCTGAGGATGTGGCTTTATCCTCAAAAGTATCTGTTGTAGATGGGTTATGCATCGCAAACACTCCTGTATTTTAATTTTGTGTTTGTCAGATGTTTTGCAAAATAGATGCCAAATGTTTGAATGATATTTTATTTTAATTAAGGATTTGAATATTAATGCAATATTTTTATGTGGTGATTGAGGAGAGTAAATTTAAGCACTATTTTTATCCATTCATGTACCTAAATAAATGCACAAAAAATGACAGAAAATAAGATTTTAAAAATACCATGAGCATTTTTAGCGCATCAAAAAATGAAAATATCGTGTTGTTCATTTTGAAAAATCAGAACATGAATGTAAAAACTCCGCACGAAGCGGTAATACCCATCAATTAAGTAAAATTATTGGATAAAGTTCTAAAAATCTCCCCTAACCCTAAGCCATATATGGCGTAAGGGAAAAGAGGGGAACTTCCAATAACTAAAGTCATTTTTAGTAATGGAAAGCTCCCTCCTTTGAAAAAGGAGGGTTGGGGGAGGATTTAAAAATACTTAACTGATCAGCATGAGCACGAAGCGGAGTTTTTAATTCAGGAGCGAAACCGAAAAAATTAACCTTTGCTCATTTCTTCAAGTTCTTCCCAACGTTCCATTTTTTCAAGCAATTCATCATCAATTTCCGTTAAGCGATTTGATAATTTCATGGCTTTGGCATTGTCAGAAACAAACAGTGAACCATCTGCAAGTTGTGCATTAATTTCAGCTTGCTCTTTTTCCAATGCTTCCATTTCAGCAGGAAGTTGCTCTAAAGCACGTTGGTCTTTATAGCTTAACTTTACTTTTTTCGGTTGCGTGGTTTGCGCTGCTGCTTCAGCTTTTGCTGCGGCTTTTTTCACTGCACTCTTTTGATCCACAACGGTTTGGTCAGGACGCTGTTCAAGATAGTCCTGATAACCACCGATGTATTCATCAATATTGCCTTTACCATCAAAGACCCAAGTCGAGGTCACGACATTGTCCATAAAGGCACGGTCATGCGAGATGAGGAGCAATGTGCCTTTATAACCACCGAGCATTTCTTCAAGTAGCTCAAGTGTTACCATATCCAAGTCATTGGTTGGCTCATCCATCACAATCAGGTTGGATGGTTTGAGTAAAAGCTTAGCCAAAAGAATACGGTTACGTTCACCACCAGACAACGCTTTTACAGGTGTGCGGGCACGTTCAGGTGAGAATAAAAAGTCTTGTAAATAACTATAGATATGACGACGTGAACCATTTACATCCACATGGTCAGAACCTTCTGATACGTTATCTTTGACTGATTTTTCCAAGTCAAGCGCATTACGGAGTTGGTCAAAATAGGCAACTTCAAGCTGTGTCCCTGTTTTAACATTCCCTGTATGTTCTTGCTCACCTAAAATGGCTTTAATCAGGGTGGTTTTGCCGACACCATTATCACCGACTAAGCCAATACGATCACCACGCAAGACCAAGGTCGAGAAATCTTTGATGATCGGTGCATTATCGCCAAAAGTAACGCTGAGATTTTCAATCTCAAAGACCACTTTACCTGAGCGGTTGGCATCCTGAGTTGCCATACTCACTTTGCCTTGCTGTGAGCGACGTGCTCTTGATTCTTCACGTAATGCTTTTAATGCACGGACACGACCTTCATTACGGGTACGACGTGCTTTAATACCTTGACGAATCCAGACTTCTTCTTCGGCAAGCTTTTTATCGAACAGCGCATTTGCCTTTTCCTCGGCTTCCATTTGCTGTTCTTTTAGCTCTAAATAACGTGAATAGTTACCTTCATAACTACGCAAAGTTCCACGATCCAACTCAACAATACGTGTTGCAATACTGTCAACAAATGAACGGTCATGCGAAATAAACAGTAAAGTTAAATTGTTTTGATCCAATAAAAATTTTTCTAACCATTCGATACTTTCAACGTCCAAATGGTTGGTTGGTTCGTCTAGTAACAACACATCTGGCTGAGTCAGTAAAGCACGGGCTAAAAGGACACGACGTTTACGACCACCCGATAAATCAGCTAAGTCTGCTTCAGGGTCTAAACCCATTTTGCTCAAAATTGCATTGACTTTGGTTTCAAGTGACCAACCATCGAGTTGATCCATTTTATGTTGTAAATTGCCCATGCGTTCACAGGCTTCCATATCACCAAGTACACAAGCATCGCTCGCTTCATGATATGCTTTTAAGACTGAAGCAGCTTCGCCTGCACCATCAGCAACGATGTCAGCAACTTTGCCAGAGTCCATTGGAACGTCCTGCGCAAGCATGGAAATGGTGATGCCATTTTGTAGTGAAACCTCACCTGCATCAGGTAATAAACTTCCCTCAATCAGTTTAAGTAAAGTAGACTTACCTTCACCGTTACGACCAATCAAACAGACTCGTTCGCCACGTTCTAAATTGAAGTTTGCGCCATCGAGCAGGGCTGGTCCACCAAACGCAAGTTGGACATCCCTTAAAGTAATATAGGCCATAGTGTTTCCTAAACATCCCAAATGAGGACTTAAAAGTGACTAAACAAAAAAATTTAGATGATCAGGCGCCATTTTCCGCACCCATAGAAGATTTGCAAGTGCGAATTACATTTTTAGATGATTTAGTCGAACAATTAAATGATCAAGTCGCTCGACAAAATGCCGAAATTGCTGATTTGAAAAAGCAAATGCGCTTAATTTACCAACGGATTGAATCTTCAGATTTATCGGAAGGCATCGCTGCTTTTGACCCAATGACCAATCGTCCGCCGCATTATTAAGTGGACTTATCATTTGGTTTATATCACTTTTAGTGATGAAAACAATATTTAATATTTCAAATTAAAGTGTTAAATTTATTTGACCTTTATTTAAAAGCTCGGTGTAATGCAGTATTCCTATGGTGTTAAAAATTGATCATGCAGAATAAAGTCATCCTTCTTGATATTGAAAATAATATGCCTACCTTCAAAGTGTTACAGGATATTATTGAACATTATCCAACAGTATATTTATTTAATTGTACAGGTCATTTTGAATTTCCTTTAGATGATTTAACTGAACTTGCAACTTGGATTACCAGTGGGCAAGTTGTGATTTTAGATGTGCCAGAAACCACTGAAAAAGAATATGAATATGCAGTTGTGGTGGGGCAACTTTTAGCTTTGCTTGAGCCTGAGACGCAAATTGAAGTTATTTCAGCGATGGCAACAGCAGACATGTTAATAGATATGTTAAGAAGCTCAGATTTGAGTTGTAACTTAACTCAAGTGCAATCAAAAAATTTATCGCTCAGTCCATCTAAGCATCAAGTTCCAAGTATTGAAACAATAAAAAATAAACCTGCATTACAGCTTGTTAAAAAATATTGTGATGCTGTTGCAAAAATGACAGGGAAGCCAAATACAGTTGAAAAGTTAAAAAATTCGATTGTAAATTGTTTGCAGATTGTGCCTGAAAAAGCACAACGTTTATTGGGTATGTTGATTAATTTAAAAATTGTCAAAAAAGATGATGAACAAGTGTGGTTCCGTAAAAAACTTTTAAAGCAATGGTCGCAACTTGATTTAGACCGTAAAGATGCTTTACAAGAGAGTAAAGTCTTAAAAGTTGATGATATTTTAGAAAAACTAAGTTCAGATGCTCAACAGGTGATTGCTGAAATCAAGAAACAGCAAAATACGGATGATTCATTCACTACAAACTTTGAAAAAATTGATCCTGTGCAATGGGAAGTGATTCAAAAACTGAATGAATTAAAAACCAATAAACCTAAAGATATTTATGCATTGCGTGATTTGCTAGAAAAAATGTTTCCCCAATCTGATGTGCGTTTATTACTGAAAGAGTTGATTGAAAAAGGTTATATTTATTGGAATGGGCACGATGTAATTTATAGTCATGAGATGTATCTAAATTAGAAAACTAGACATCAACTGCCCAGTTTTCCATAGTTTTGTCGGTCGGTAAAATACAAAACAATGGTCTTGTTTTGATAGTGGTATGGATAAAACAATTCATATTGACCATCATGTGCTTCAAAGCGAATCTGTTTTGAATTGTGCTGAAAAACTTGGTTAAGATATTCTTTCTGAGCTAAAGTTAATTGTTTTACATAGCTCTTTTTATTGACACTGATTTTGTTCCATACAT
Source organism: Acinetobacter sichuanensis (assembly GCF_003024515.2). Taxonomy (GTDB): domain Bacteria; phylum Pseudomonadota; class Gammaproteobacteria; order Pseudomonadales; family Moraxellaceae; genus Acinetobacter; species Acinetobacter sichuanensis. The sequence continues at coordinate 161,602 of NZ_PYIX02000002.1, read as the reverse complement.
TGGTTTGAATAGAATTTTTATTTTTTATTTCAAAAGCTTGATCTTTATCAGTTTGTTCACTCTGATTGAGCTTATTTGCTTGTTCCTGTGTCAAAATCATCTCATTTGAACTAAAAGTATTATATTGGTTAATACTTAAATAAACAGGGTTTTTGTCAATGGTGTCAGGAACAATCACCTGAACTTCATTAAATGAGCGGTCTAATAATGCTAAGAAATCTAAATTTTTTTGAGCTTGGGAAAGGTATGGAATAGAAAATTGATATTGACTCAATTGTTGTAAGCGTCCGTTTTGTGTTGAGATCATATTTTCAGCAGATTTTACAAAAAGGTCTTGTTTTTTCTTAGAGCTTAAGTAGTCACCTGTAAATAAAATACCTGCGAGTAAAGGAAAAATCGCAATTAAACCTACAATGATTTTTTTGGTATTTTTATTATATTTTACTTCTGCTCCACGTTCAGCAATTCGAGTGAGATTTAACATGATATTTAATATTAATGCGCCTCCCATGAGTGCCAAAATACCTAAAATGCTAAATAAAAAAGTTTCTGTCATTTGTTGACGAAATACTTTTAAACCAAAGACTTCAATCAAAACAAAACTAAAAACCCAATACATTAATAAAATGATCGAAATTAAACCAATAATATTACTTATTTTTACGAGTAGTTTTGTATCCATAATTTTTATAAAAAAGTAAAACGATGGGATGATTTTGCTAGTGAAACCACCCCTTTACAAGACTGAAAATGTCGCAATTTAGTCATAAAAAAGCATTTTTTAAATATGATTGTCATGGTTTTGTTATAGGTTAAATTTTTATATTTGTGGAAATTGATTTGAATGAAATATAGAAAATCTGGGTATATTTTCGTTCATTATCTATTTCAATAATACTAAATTGTTCATGTAAAAAGGTTATTGATAATAAATAAATTATTTAACATGAATGATATAAAGAGAAAAAAAGCCCCTTTTCAATAGACAAATTAAATTTTAATCTTGCGTTTTATATTCAGCTTATGCAACTCTAATATAGGAATAAAAAGGTGAACTATGGAACACATTGGTCTTTGGGTTGCGCTCCTTATCGTTATTTTCATAATGGGTTCAATTTTGGGCTTGCGCGTCAGTCCTCGAGAAAAAGCTTTAGGTTTGATGCGTGAGAAAGCACGAAAAATGGGATTACATCCACGTTTGGTGGCAGCACCAGATTGGACAAAAGTTCCAATGGCAACAGAAAAACGTGCCAGTATGGTGGCTTACTATAGTGTGTTAATACCAGAAGCTCGCTTACCTTTAATGCGTGCCAGAGTAGAAGATCAGAAACTGAAACCTATTCAAGGTGATCAGAAATTTAATGATTTTCCCATTGCATTAAAAGGGATTTATGCTATTGATATGCAAGCCAACTGTGTAGGGCTTTATTGGGATGAAGAAACAGATCTCAGAGCAACGCAGTTAGATGAAATGAAAGCATTTTTACTTTCTTTGGCTGAAATTTAATTTATAAAGAATAGGATAAACGATTCATTATGGCGAAAGCTCCTCGGTCCACAACAAACCAAAGTACGACAGCAGACTCTCCTGATGCTGGTAAAAAACGTGCCTTAGTGATTGTGGAGTCGCCTGCAAAAGCGAAAACCATCAATAAATACTTAGGCTCAAATTACATTGTGAAGTCATCGGTAGGTCATGTACGTGATTTGCCAACAGGTGGCTCAAGCAAAACAGCAGAAAAAAAACCTGTTACACGTACTAAATTAACAGATGCGCAGAAGGCTGAAAAAGCACAAACAGCATTGGTTAATCGTATGGGTGTCGATCCAGAGCATGACTGGAAGGCACAGTATGAGGTACTTCCTGGAAAAGAACATGTTGTTGCTGAACTCAAAAAACTAGCCTCTCAGGTTGACGAAATTTATCTTGCAACGGATATGGATAGAGAAGGGGAAGCGATTGCTTGGCATTTAAAAGAGGTGATAGGCGGTGATGATTCACGTTATCAACGTGTAGTCTTCAATGAAATCACTAAAAATGCCATTCAGGATGCATTTAAACACCCTTCTCGCTTAGATACGAATAAAGTTAATGCTCAACAAGCACGTCGCTTCCTTGATCGTGTAGTGGGCTTTATGGTGTCACCATTACTTTGGGAAAAAATTGCACGTGGTTTGTCAGCAGGTCGTGTACAGTCCGTTGCAGTCAAACTGGTTGTTGAGCGTGAGCGTGAGATTCGTGCCTTTATTCCTGAAGAATATTGGCAAGTTTTTGCAGACACGAAATCTTCGAGCGATGACATTCGCTTAGAAGCAGTCAAACAAAACGGTAAAACCTTAAAATTAAAAAATAAAGTACAAACAGATGCTTTATTAAGTATTTTAAAACAAGCTGAATACAAAGTTGCAACACGTGAAGACAAGCCAACGAAGGTAAATCCAAGCGCGCCTTATATTACGTCGACATTGCAACAAGCAGCGAGCACACGTTTAGGTTTTTCTGTGAAGAAAACCATGATGTTGGCACAGCGTTTGTATGAGGCAGGTTTTATCACTTATATGCGTACAGACTCGACTTTTTTAAGTGATGATGCTGTGAGCATGGTGCGTGATCATATTCAAACTGAATATGGTGAAAAATACTTACCTGCAAAAGCCAATCGTTATGGCAATAAAGCAGGTGCTCAAGAAGCGCATGAAGCCATTCGACCATCTACTGTGAGTTTATCAGGTGATCAGCTTGTGGGTGTAGAGCGTGATGCTCAGCGCCTTTATGATTTGATTTGGCGTCAATTCGTTGCTTGTCAGATGACACCAGCAGAATATTTGTCTTCGACCATTTTAGTCGATGCCAATGGCGTTGAACTCAAAGCCAAAGGTCGTACTTTAGTTTTTGATGGTTTTACCAAAGTTCGTGGTCAAAACAAATCAGATGATGATGTATTACTTCCTGCTGTAAAAGTTGGGGAAATTCTCAAGTTAGAAAAACTTGATCCGTCACAACATTTTACCAAGCCACCAGCACGTTTTACTGAAGCTTCTTTAGTGAAAGAGTTAGAAAAACGTGGGATTGGTCGTCCATCGACTTATGCTGCAATTATTTCAACCATTCAAGATCGTGGTTATGTCAAGTTAGATAACCGTCGTCTATTCGCTGAAAAGATGGGTGAAATTGTCACTGATCGTTTGGATGAGAATTTTAACAACCTCATGAATTACGCATTTACAGCGGATTTAGAAGGGCAGTTAGATAAGGTTGCAGATGGTGAAAGTAATTGGAAAGAACTATTAGACAGTTTCTATAGCGATTTCAAAAAACGATTAACGACTGCACAAGGTGAAAACGGCATGCGCCGTAATTTACCTGTGGAAGTGGAAGCAGTGCACTGTAAAGAGTGTGAGCGTCCTATGCAGATCCGCACAGGAACGACAGGCGTATTTCTTGGTTGTTCAGGCTATAACTTGCCACCAAAAGAACGCTGCAAAGGTACTCTAAATCTCACACCAGTTGAATCACTCGCAGTTTTATCTGATGATGATGGTGCTGAAACAGCTGATTTAATGTCGAAAAAACGCTGTCCAGTCTGTAGTACAGCAATGGATAGCTACGTGATCGATGGTGGTCGTAAGCTACATATTTGTGGTAATAACCCTGATTGTAATGGTTATGAACTCGAAGAAGGCGAGTTCAAAATCAAGGGTTATGATGGTCCAACCATTCCGTGTGACAAGTGCGATGGTGAAATGCAGTTGAAAACAGGACGTTTTGGTCCTTATTTTGCATGTACAAGCTGCGACAATACCCGCAAAATGTTGAAAAACGGTCAACCTGCACCACCACGTGTAGATCCGATTAAAATGGAACATTTACGCTCAACCAAACATGATGATTATTTTGTATTACGTGATGGTGCAGCGGGTCTGTTCTTAGCAGCAAGTAAGTTCCCGAAAGTTCGTGAAACACGTGCACCTAAAGTTGCTGAGTTGCGTACAGTTGCAGATCAAATTGATCCAAAGTATCAGTTTATTTTACAGGCACCTGATCAAGACCCAGAGGGTAATCCAACGCTGGTGAAATTTAGCCGTAAAAACCAAGCGCAATATATTGGTTCAGAAACGCCAGAAGGCAAGCAAACCAAATGGTCATTGGTTTATCAAGATGGAAAATGGGTTGAAGCTTAAGTTTTAATTCATTTGAAAATGCTAACTTCGGTTAGCATTTTTTATGTTCGAAAAACTTAAATATTTTAAATATAAATAGAGATTTTCAATGATTCCAATTCGTTCTGTTGTTGTATCGTCAGTCTTACTTTCAAAAATTGAAGGTGAGTTTAAAATTTTATTGATGAAACGTGTGAAAGGCGGTTTTTGGTGTCATGTCGCAGGAAAAGTTGAACTAGATGAAACAGCAAGCCAAGCCATTCTCCGAGAAATAAGAGAGGAAACAAATATTCAGCCAAAACATTTATTTAGTGCCGATTATATTGAACAGTTTTATGAAGCCAGTCTTAATGTTATTGAAATGATCCCTGCTTTTGTAGCCATTTGTCAGGATGAGCAAACCGTTGTTTTAAATAAAGAGCATACTGAATATCGTTGGTGTAGCTTGCCAGAAGCGAAAGCTTTAGTGGTATTTTCAAACCAAAGAAAGCTTTATGATTTTGTGTGGGAAAATTTTGTTGAAAATAAACCTGAACCATTATTACAAATTTATTGAAATGAAAATAAAAGAAATATTCATCAGATAGATGTGTTTAATATAAAAGCAGAAATATTTAAAAATGCAGTGTGATATCAAAATTTTGGGGGAATAAAACGATGTGGAAAAAAATCCGAGTGGTCATTTTATTATTTGTTTTATTGGTTGTTGGAGTGAATACTTGGCGTGATATGAATCAAAACTGGAATAAAGCCATTATTGTGCTGCTTCATCCGATTAATGCGGATGGGCAAACGGCAACTGAGCATTATATTCAGCAACTTTCGATTGATGATTTAGATGAGTCAAAACAATATTTAATGGAACAGTCGAAACAATTTCGTGGACAGCCGATTCAAGTCTATTTTCAACTCGGACGAGAACTTAAAAATATTCCACCTAAAGTTCCAGAAAATCCAAGTCTGTTCAATAGTATTTTATGGAGTCTAAAGTTTAGGTTTTATGCTTGGAAACAACATGAAAATGGTGATGGTGCACCTGCTGTAACGCTCTATTTAAATTATTATGATCCCCAAAATATACAAAGTTTAAAACACTCAACAGCACTTGAAAAAGGTCGTATTGGCTCAGTCAATTTATTTGCTTCTAAAAAGCAGAGCGAAAGCAATAAAGTCGTTTTAGTGCATGAACTGTTACATACCTTTGGTGCAAAGGATAAATATGACCTGAACACAGGACAGCCGATTTTTCCATTGGGATATGCACATCCTGAGCAAAATCCAAGATATCCGCAACAATATGCTGAAATCATGGGTGGCTATATTCCACTGAGCGCAACGAAAAGTAAAACTCCTGATAATTTGGAAGATACCATGATCAGTGATTTAACCGCTCAGGAAATTGGTTGGGTGAAATAAAAGTTATTCATTGCTCTTCAATTCTGGATAAGCTTTTGCTTTTTATCACTACGTTTGTCTTGCACTTCGAATAAAGCAATGCATTTTTTATTGCTACGCTAGTCTTGCGCTTCGAACAAAGCGATGCTTTGTTCTCGCTCAAGATGCAGATTTTATACAGACAAAAAACTGAATTAGATCAACAATCAAATGAATGAATAACAACCAAGAGAAGATTATGCGTACTGTAGGAAATGATTTAGTTCGGCATCAGTTACATGAAAATCGGAAATGGTATGTGTTGTTGGGCGCATTATTGGTCATTTTTGGCTTAGTTTTACTTGCCTCTTTAGGTATGGCTACACTGACTGTTGTTGTGCTTTTTGGCGTACTGATGATGATCGGTGGTGTTTTACATTTGATCGCGGCATTCAAAATATTTGACGGTGGCTTAAGGTGGTTGTGGGCATTGTTTGGTGTTTTGTATTTGATCGCAGGTTATTATGCGTTTAACTCACCTATCAAGACAGCCGTGGTTTTAACCAGTTTACTTGCAATTGCTTTGTTGATTGGTGGTTTTATCCGTATTTTTAATGCTTTTATGCTCAAACCTACAGCAGGTTGGGGTTGGACACTATTTTCAGGGATTTTGACCTTAGCTACAGGTGCGATTATTTTGGCTTCTCCTGATTCACCATTTTGGGTGTTAGGGTTATTTTTAGGTGTGGATATTTTATTCCAAGGGGTGAATTATCTGACTTTTGCAGCAGCGATTAAAAAGATTCCACCTGCAAGTTCTTAATTATTGAAATAAAAGAGAAGAATATATTTTCCCCCTCTCTCTAACTCTCTCCCATTGGGAGAGAGGATTTTAGGCTCTACACCACTTCGTTACGTCTTGCGCTTCACTTAAAGCAGTGCTTTAAACTCACTCAAGGCGCGACTTTATATTGGCTTGAAATGGCAATTCGGTTCCATGTATTAATCACAATCGCAATCCATTCAATCGCAGTAATTTCATCACTCGACAAAACTTTTGCTGCTTGTTCATAAGCAGCGTCTGGGAAATGCTGCTGTGCAATCAGGGTAATTTCTTCAATCAAAGTCAAGGCAGCACGTTCTTTTGCAGAGAAATATTCACTTTCACGCCATGCGCTGATCAACGCAATCCGATCAATAGATTCACCGACTTTAATGGCATCTTGCGTATGCATACGTACACAAAAAGCACATTGGTTAATTTGCGAAGCTCTTAATTTTAGCAGATGCGAAAAACCAATTTCGATTCCTGCCTGTTGAACTTTTTGCATAGATAAATTTTCAAGTTCAATCACAGTTTTATAAAGTTCAGGTGCTGTTTTGCCAAGATTTACACGTGTCATAATTTTCTACAATTTCATGATTTATTATTGATGAGTTTAACGATATTGTTCTAAAACAATGTTGAATTATTGATAATAACGATGAATAAAATATACAAAACGTCGTTTATGTTATCTGCTGTGATCAGTATTTTATACTTTATGATCAATGAGATACATAAAGATAATGTAGTGATTGATACAGGAATTGGCATTATTTTAGCAATCATTACTGTCTTACTGATTTTCTTTATTTGGCTGTATCTTCGAAGTGAAGACAAACGTATTAAACAGAAGAAAGAATCTATGAACATGTAAAATTGAAAAAGAAAGCATAATTTATTGAAAAGTCATGCTATTAATAGTTTGGAAATACGCAATTAAAATGATGAATAATGACAACTTTTCTCTTAGCCCCTGACTCATTTAAAGAAAGTATGACAGCTGAACAAGCTTGTGTGGCAATGCAGCGTGGCATCCAAAAAGTCATCCCTGATGCTATTTGCATACATGTGCCTATGGCGGATGGTGGTGAGGGAACTGTAGATGCCTTGATCTCCGCTCGACAGGGGAGAAAAGTCGAAATTGAAGTTTGCAATTCATTGCTACATAAAAAAGTAAAAACTTATTTTGGTCTGATTGAAAATGATCAAACTGCTGTGATTGAAATGGCACTCGCAAACGGTATTCATCTGCTTGAAAAGTCGCAACGAAATCCGATGCTCACTTCAACTTTGGGCACAGGGGAAATGATTAAGGCGGCATTGGATTTTGGGGTATCTAAAATCATCATTGGGCTTGGTGGCAGTGTCACCTATGATGCAGGTGCAGGTATGGCACAGGCACTAGGTGTGAAATTTCTCGATAAAAATGGTCAATCTGTTGCGGTGGGTGGTGGTCAGCTTAATCAAATCCAAAGTATTGATCTTTCACAATTGGATACTCGCCTAAAAGACACAGAAATTCTTATTGCGAGTGATGTGAATAATCCATTGTGTGGTGAAAATGGTGCGTCTTATGTGTTTGCACCACAGAAAGGTGCAAACGCTGAAATGGTAGAAATACTGGATCAAAACTTGAGTCATTTTGCAGATTTGGTTGAGCAGCAATTGAAAATTGATGTGAAAAATATTGCAGGTGCGGGGGCAGCAGGTGGTTTGGGTTTTGGCTTGATGGCGTTTGCAGGCGCAATCATCCGTTCAGGTGTGGAAATCGTAGTTGAAGAAACCCAACTTGCTGAAAAAATTGCACAGGCAGATTATGTATTTACAGGTGAGGGTGGAATTGATTTTCAAACTAAGTTTGGCAAAACCCCGTATGGCGTGGCACAAGTGGCGAAGCATTTAAATAAACCTGTGATTGCTTTTGCAGGCTATGTGGGTGAGGGTGTTGAAGAACTTTATGAAGAGGGTTTTACTGCAATTTTCGGCATTGTTGATGGTGCGTGTGATTTACGGACAGCATTAAAAAATGGTGAGAAGAATTTGCAAAGAACGTGTGAAAATGTGGTGAGGTTGATTGGTCGTTAAATTTATTTTTTCCCCTGCCTTAGTCCCTCCCAAAGGGAGGGAAATTCCATTGAGGAATCTTGTACTTATTCATCTATCCAATACTCATCAGGTTTTATACCATATTTTTTAAGTAATAATTTACTCACAGTATGAAAATGTTCATGACCAAAACGACTGATTACATCAATTGCATCAGCATAATCAAATTGATGATCAAGAATATAACTTTCACCAAATCGTAAAGAATAAAGACGAATTAAACAGCTCATTTTATCAAAACGAATTAGGTCAAAACTTGGGTAAATATCAAAGTCATCATGAGGATACATGACGACTTCGCTTTTATAATCGTATTCTTCTTTTATGAAAGGGTTGAATTTAATCCCTTTTTCTTTATCAAAACCTTTTGGTCGAATGAGTTGGTAAAAGCAATTACCTTCAGTCTGAAAATTAAAAATCTGGTAAATGGTATTTTTCTGCATTTTTGGTTATTCAATTGAACGTTATTTCATGACTTGATTCTAAGTCAAAGACACATAATTTATCTATAGCTCTGCTAAACTACTCACCATCCACCAAACGATGAGTACCCATGAGTTTAGCCAACCTGATCAACGAATTAAACCCTCAACAAAAACAAGCTGCTACGACTGAAACCAAGCACAGTCTAGTCCTTGCAGGGGCAGGTTGTGGCAAAACCAAAACCATCGTGGCACGAGCAGCTTATCTGATAGATCAAGGCGTTCCTGCCAATCAAATTCAGATTTTGACCTTTACCCGCCGTTCCGCAAGTGAAATTGTGGCGCGTGTGGAGTTGGCTTTGGGCGATCAAGCCAAAGGCTTACGCGCATCAACATTTCATACATTTTGTATGTACCTCCTGCGCCGTGTACCAAAAGCATTTGGATTGGAACAATTTTCAATTATTGATCGTGATGATCAACTCATGCTGTTTCGCCTGATTCGTGGTAAAGACGATAAGAAAAATCCAAATGCATTACCAAAACCGCAACAACTCTGTGATCTATATTCATTTGCCCGAAATACTCGTCAAAAACTCAGCTTGGCTTTAGAAAAACAATTGCCTGAGTTTTTAGAATATAAAGACCAAATTGCAGAAATCATGAAAGAGTACGAGACACGCAAACAGGCACGTCATTTTCTCGATTATGATGATATTTTGGCTGTGGTGGCTTCAGGCTTGGCACAATCCGAAGGCTTGACGGACTATGTTGCAAGCTTGTGTCAGCATATGTTGGTGGATGAAATGCAAGATACCAATCCACTGCAATGGGCAATTTTAGAACCACTCAAAGACAAAACTTCATTGTTTTGTGTGGGAGATGATGCACAGTCAATTTACGGCTTCCGTGGTGCAGATTTTGAAAATATTCACCATTTTAAAGAACGTGTGCCTGATGCACAAATTTTTAAACTCGAAAAAAACTATCGTTCAACCCAAGAAATTTTAGACCTGTCCAATTGGTTGTTGGATCAAAGTGCCATTAAATACGACAAAAAGCTCGAAGCCTATCGAGGCGATGGCATAAAACCACGCATGCATGTCTTTCCCAATGAGTTTGATGAGGCAAAATGGATCGCCATTGATATTAAAGAGCGTCATTTACTTGAAGCCGCAGCGTGGAATGATCACATGGTCTTGGTACGTTCAGCTTTTGCGGCTCGTCATATTGAAGCTGCATTTATTCAAGCCAATGTGCCGTATCGTTTTATTGGTGGAATGAAACTACTGGAAACAGCGCATGTGAAAGATTTACTCAGTTTACTGCGTGTGATCGCCAATCCATTGGATGATATTGCATGGATGCGCTTTTTAACGCTGTGGAATGGTGTCGGTGATGTTGGTGCAAGTAAACTTGCACAGCAACTTTTAATCGATCCTGATCTGGATAAAATTGCTGAAAAATTGGAAAAGTTTGGACGTATTCCTGACAACACCTTGCTGATCATGAAGCAAATGGCAGTCTTGAAAACTGAAGTTGAAGCCTGTGTCAAATTGGGCGTCGAAGCGATTATCAATCAACTCGAAGAAAACTATGCCAAGAAAGACTGGCATAAACGCGTAGGTGATTTTGATCTGGTGAAACAGTTGGCGTCTAAGCATTCTCAACTCAGTGAATTTTTAGAAGAATATGTACTCGATCCTGTCTCTATTTCCGAAATAGAGCGTCAGTCACAGGATGATGTGGTCACGCTGATTACCATTCACTCAGCAAAAGGCACAGAACAAAAAGTCTGTTATGTTGCCAATGTATCAGCAGGGCAATATCCACATGCCCGTGCGCAAGGCAATTTTGATGAAGTTGAGGAAGAACGTCGTGTACTTTATGTGGCACTGACTCGTGCACAAAATGAACTGATTTTGACCAAACAAAATCTAAGTTTCTGGGCACAGAGCCAAATTGATGAACGCGGACGTAAAGTAGAAAGTTATTTTTTGAATGATTTAACACGCAATTTATGTACTACTGAAACGCATTATCGTCAGCGTGAACAAACGGTGAAAAGTGCTTTAATTGAACGTAAGGCGATTCATTTAGATTTTGGTATTGATTTGGATTAAGTAAAGAATGAGGAGATTGCTCTCCTCATTTTAAATTTTTTTGATCAGTATTTAGATATAACGCGCCCAACGAATTTTGGCTTTGTCTGTTGCAGTATTTATTGGGGGAGTATTGTCACTATCATCTTTAGGAATAGATGGTTTGAAATTTTCATGATCATTCACACCATCAAAATCAATGGTTGTAGTATTTCCTAACTTATTGCCCTGACCAACATCACCTAAGGCAGCTGCAAGAATTGCACCTAATATATGGCTTGACCCAGAGGTGTCTAGGATATTTCCTGCAATAACATTGCCATATACATAAGAACTACTACCTAGTGTAATCGTTCCACCATTATAAGAAGATGTACATGTTTCTAAGGAGGAATCATCCGCACATGATCCAGCAAGTAAAGCAATATTCCCTATGCTTGCTTTTGTCATTGTTAAAGCATCTGAGCATAGGTTCAAGGGCATTTGGTATCCTGTGACATTACAGGTTGAGCTAGGTCCTGCATAATTTGGAGCATAAACTGTAATTGACGCTCCATAATTAATGTTGCCTGTCGCTAAAATAGTATTAACAAAAAGTCCTCTAGGCATATTAACATTACCATAAAAAAGCATAATGCCTGGTGCTAAAGAGGGAATCGTTGGAGGGATTTTACTGCCCACTTTTCCCGTTGCATTACCCACCTCATCATCTACAGTCCATGTATTATTGTTATAGGAAATTCTTGTTTTTTGAGATTTATTGGGTGCTATATTTGCTAAAATTGTTGTTTTACAAGTTTTATCACTATTTAACTCTTTACAAATATGCCCCCAATATTGAGTGTTATTTACTGAATATTTTCCTATTTCATAATCACCTTTAGGGATTCCTTGAACATTATTGATGGTGACAATAGGACGTTCAAGTGTAGCGTTATATTTGAAAATATAATTCGCTTCGTTTAAGTATTTAGAGTTTAAGGCATTAACTAAAGGGCGACTTGCTAAAGAAACAGCTGCAAATGCACCTTGTGGTGTGGTAATCGGTGGCGTATATGTTTTGCCTGAGATAGTTGGACAGTTTATTAACTTGGTCGCTTGAAGGGTATCAAACGCAGACCATCCAGTTCCAACACAGGTAATATTTTCTTTGGCAAGGGCAGTTCCAACTCGGGACCATACTGTGCTTGTGATGCTTTTCAGGGTATCAGCCCGTTTAACATCACTACCTTTCAAATAAATATTACCATTTGCATAGAACTCACCTTGAGGATTTCCCCAACTCTGCATATAAATTTCTTTTTGAGCTGAGGCAATGCTTGTAATTGTTGCACTTCCAACCAATGTAATCGTACCATTCGCATAAACATTTTCAATTTTTGTTGAACTACCTAGATTGACATCACTAGTAGAATTGATTGTTTTTACACCAGTTAAGCTAACTCCGCCTGATTTAAAGCTTCCATCGACATTAATAACAGCATTTTCTCCAGCATTTGCCATTTTTATATCTCCCCCAACAGTAAGCCCTCCATAAAAATTCATAGCATTCTCAAAACTTCCAGAAGTACCAGATTCCCCCTCTCCTGATGATGAGGCTGCGCCATCTGGTGTCACTTCATAGACTATACCAATGGTTGAGGATGCTTCAGATGTTGTACTCATATTTTGAATTTGAGCCGCAACTTGATAAGTTTCAGGATGTGTACTAACACGTGCTGTTTGAATTTGACTGACTGTTAATTCACGTCCTGCTTGAACATTTAAGTGTAAGGTCTGATTGTTTAAACTTAGAATTGTTTCACCATCTAAATCATTCAGATATTTCCGAAAAATTTCTACACCTGTCCATGCACCTGATTGAGCATTGGTTAAAGCATGACTTGCAACCAAACTTTTTTGTGAACTTCTTAGATAATAGGCGGTTCCAAGCACTGAAGCACCCAAAGCTAGCCCAACCAAGAGTACAACCAAAATGGTGGCAAAACCTCGTTGTGATGAGGCAAAATGTTGTGAGGTCGAATTCATAAAATTTGCCTTTATGACGTAGAGATATTTAATAAACACACAGCAACATTTACAGGGCTTAAATTCGCACTGTGTTGTGTACTGGTTTTTGCAGATAAGGTGATGACAGCATGCGCTGTAGATTCATCAATTTTGCCTGAACCATAAGGTGTACATGGCGCGCTACTTTGAAGCCATGTAATTTGTGCAGGGTTGGATTGATCTAATGAATAATCTTGTAAATTGGCAAGGCTACTCTGTACTGTCCATGTCAAGTTACTTAAATTTTGTGTTGTATCACAATGACTTCCATCCGTTGTACCTTTGAGTAATGCAAATTGACGTTGTTTATGGTTTGGATGTTCAAGATCAGCTAAGCCTTGGCATACAACTTCATTATCATCTTGATAACGCCAAACTATGGCTTTAATGGATTGTGTTCTGCCATCACTTTGCACGCGAATTGTCGCATTTGCATTAAAATGAGTATTGCCTTCTAAGCCAAAACTCGCACTTTGTAATAACATTTGTGCATTGGTTAAGCCCATTTGTAACTGAGTGTCATGGCTTGCCGCAACTCTAGACTCAGCACCTGTTTTTGCAACTGTTCGATAGGTCGTCAGTACCGCAATCATACATAACATTGCGATGACCAAACCAATCAATAAACTGATTAAAGTCACACCTGCTTGATGTTTCATTTTAATGCTTCACCTACAGTCAGTTTTCCACCTAAAAGAGGACTATTCACTTCAAATTTCACAGGTTGGCTTTCTGAAATAGTACGGTTATGCGTGGCATTGGCACTATTATTGATCGTCACATTGACGTCATCACAACTGACCTCAATCTTTGTGACATCTTTTTCTTTTGGCAGCAAAATAGTGGGAATTTCTGTTTTGTTACACCAAGATTTTTTCTGTTCAACAGTGGCATTTTGTAAGCGAGCTTGCAGTTCATTAATGACAATGTATTGCAAATTTGATTGTTGCTGACTAGTGAGCATTTTTCCTGTGGCATAAGCAGCCCCTAAAATAACAATACTCGAGAGCGCAACAGAGACTAGGGCTTCGACTAATCCAACCCCACGTTGATTGTGATTAATTGAAGCTAAGGTTTTCATTTAATGTTCCATTGCTGATGGTTACAGCTACATGTGTTTTACAATTGCCCGTAATTTCAGAAATGACTTGACCATAATTGTTTAAGGCAAAACATTTAAATGGTGAGCTCGTCAAACTATGCTGAATTTCAATTGAGCTTTTTAAAAATGCACTAAAAATTACTGGACTATTACAGCTTGCAGAACCTGTGCTTGAGGCTTTACGAACGGTGAGTTCACTGGTATTGGCATCGAAACAAAGCTGACTAATCGGTAAATCATGCTGTGTCGCATATTCATTACGAAGCGCAGTCGATTTGGCTAAAGCAATGGCACTTTTAAAGGACATTGTTGCTTTATCGAGTTCTGCTTGTTTTGCCCATTGCGCTGTAAAGGCAGAACCAGTAGTCGCTAAAATGGCAAGTAGGGCAATCGTAATCATCAGTTCAATGAGACTTATGCCTGTTTGAAACTGTTGCACTTTTACCATGTCACACCATGACAGTTATTGATGGTTCTTATGTTCTTTTCATTGATGCTAAAAGAACAACCATTTAAGTTACTTGAACTTTTTGCTGTCGCTGTGAGCGTGTAGCCTTTGTTATTTTCAGTATGCGCTGCTGAAAACTCAAAAACATCTTGCTTTGTTGGAGACCATTGTGGAAACCCTGTTGTTGCATTTGTTAATGCACTGGTAGAGCTATAGTCTGTACTTGGATAGCTTAAATTTCGTTGATAGAAATTTTCATAGACCAAACCGAGTGCAACAAGGTCAGATTGAGCTGCTTTAATATTGGCACGTTGGATATAATGGGTGTACGAAGGCATTGCAATTGCCGCTAAAATTGCGACAATCACCACCGTAACCATGACTTCAATAAGGGTGAAACCTGATTGAAAAATAAAAGGTTTTTTAACGGAGTACATATTGCTTTGGGAGAATTTAAAAAAATTAAATAATAAGACTGAATTTTAACATGTACTAAACAAAGCAATGTTTTTCGTCTCTCAAAACTAGATTATATCGGTGAATTATTTGGCATTTTAAAGATTGAAATGAGGCATGAAATCCGACAAAAGGCGGATTATCAAGGATGAGTTGCTGAGCAATAAACTGCTAAATAAAGTTCAAAACAGTATAAATTGGATGATTTTTAGAGAGTTAGTAAGATAAAAACTACAGCTTGATATGGATTTTAGAATAAAAAATTCAGTAAATGATTTGATGAAATGACTTGAATTAAAGATCACACGATTAATTTAGATTTTGAACTTGATCTAGATTAAACTATAAGGAAGATATTAAAGGTTTGATCATGAAAATTTTAGTGCGTAACTTAGAGCGTTCAGTAACTGAAGCAGAATTACTTGAATTGTTTAAACCTTATGGCACAGTAGAATCCGCTGTTGTGGTGATGGATGCTGAAACCAAAAAATCTAAAGGTTTTGGTTTTGTTGAAATGCCAAATGCACGTGAAGCCATCAAAGCGATCAAAGGTTTAAATACACTGAAAGTCAAAGGTGCTGGTATCCGTGTCAAAGCCGCGGAAGATAAGCCAAAAGCTGAGTAAAAGTGAAGAAGGAGCAAATAGATTGCTCCTTTTTTATGGGTCAATATGAAAAAACTATATCCTGCTTTATCTATTGTGAAGCCAAATGGAATGAAGATTGCGCAAGGTATAAAAACTTTAGAAATACGCACTTGGAAACCTGAATATTTACCTCTGAAAGATTTATTGATTGTAGAAAATAATAGATATTTAACTCAAAAAGAGGATGAAGATATTGGACAAGCCATTGCGCTTGTGGATATTGAATCTGTTCATGCATGGCGAATAAATGAGTTTGAAGCAGCTTGTGCAAGCTACTGGGCAGATGGTTATTGGGCATGGGTCATTTGTAATGTACGACCAATTTCACAACCATTTTCAATGATTGCAAAACGAAACATCTATTTTATTGAGCTAGATCATTTATAAATATTGTTGTGCAGAAGACAAAAGAAAGTTTACTCTTAGTCTCATAAAAGATGCCAAAATTTAGGAAATTATATCATGTCACGAGTTGCTCGCTTTCATGCAGATCGCACTAATCAAAAACTGTATTTCGCACGACTTTCATGCCAACAAGCAGAGCAAACTGAACATGTGCAGCAAGCACAAGCACATCGTGAAGCAGCCGTTTTTCATTTGCATGGAACTATTTTGGCATTTCTACAAGAATTAGTACGTTATTACCGTTTAAATGATTTAGCACCAACACTTAAGTCTATTGAAGAACATATGGCTGCAAAAGGACAAGTTTCACCTGAAGTATTGGTGATGCAAAAGCTTGCTAAAGATGGATTTATTGCAGAGTTAAAAAGAGCCTATCGTTTATGCCAATACGCACCAGAACCAAGTACACCAGAGCCTGAAGCAGAAACATCGTCAAATTTAATTATTAAAGTCACTCAAACACCACAAGCTTGGCTGCCCGATACCAAAATTTTACGTGAATGGCATCGTGATTTAACGCAGCTTATTGATGGTTTTCGTAACGAAATGGTTGAATTCTGATCAATTTGATTGGTTTTACTTGAAATTTATTTTTAAATGACTATATACAATAGTTACAAGATGCAAAATGCATTCGGCATTTTGCCCCATGGTTGAGCATGGAGGGTTTTTATGTCTATTGAACAGTTAAAAGCATTATTTGGAAATCAAGAAGCCATTTTAGAGTTGGTTCAACTTGAGGGTGGGGAGTTAGCATTGCGTAATGCAGGATCTGAAAAAGAACCATTAGTCACAATTCAATTTAATGAAGAAGTGAAAGCATTATTAGGAGATCAAACGCCTGCAATTGCTCAACAAATGATTCAAGCTGCTCTATTTGCTTTATTAGAAAAACAAGCAGATGAATGGCATGCTGAAGTTGTTGATGAACAACCTAAATTTATGAGTTAAATGATTATATTTGTCAGTTTAATCTAGAATAAAACGCACTTTTAAGTGCGTTTTTTATACATGAGTTTTGAGATTTTAATACGTTGGTAGAGGCTGTGGTGCAAAAAAGTATCCACCTGCAAACATAATGGCTAAGCCAATCAGTTGTAGGAAAAATGGATTTTTAGCTTGATGCCAATGCAAGATGAGAAAAATCAGAGAAACTGGAGAAAGCAATAAACAGCCTAAGCCCCACCAAATACTTTCTTTGAATGCAGCGATGAGAAAGCCAATCGAAGCAATGACGAGAATGAGTAGCCCAAAATAAAATAAAAACATGTTGTCCTCTTATTGATCTTTTATATTTCAATTACATTTATCATTAAAGTGTGCAGAGTAAAGCGTATTTTATGAAGTTGTGATTTCTGTTTATCATGACTTTAATCAAGCAAAAACAGACTACCATATTTGATAGTCTGTTGGAATGAATCAATGTGTTGGTTCGTGATGATGCGCAATTTGAATCTGATTTAAAATATGATTACTCATATTTTTCGCCATTTCTTCTTTAGCAAAATAAACCTGACCAATCTGATCTCGACGAATAATTTCAGCTTCTTCTTTGCTTTCAGCACAAACTAAAACCTGAATTTGAGGGTTGAGTAGTTTTGCCGTATCGACAATTTTATGAATATCTAAGATATCCATTGGAGAAATCACCAACAAACGAGCATGTTGAATATGAGCTTGAATCAGTACACTAGGTTCAGTGGCGCGACCAGAAACAGCAGCAATACCTTTTTCACGCAGATTTTCAACAATTTCACGGTTTTCTTCAGCAATAACGACTTTAATACCATCATCCATTAGGGTTTTAGTAATACGACGTCCAACTTCACCATGCCCAACGATAACGACTTGATCACGTAGATAATCTTGATCCACTTCATCGGGTAACATCGCCAGAGGGTCGCCACTACGTTCTAGTAAACGAGCAAGATGTGAATGCTCTCGAATCCAAACTTGTACAGGTTCAATTGCCGAAAATAAAAATGAATTTAAGGTAATTGAAAATAAAGCCCCTGCTAAAATTAAATTTTGTGCTTCAGGAGTAAGCAAACCCAGTGACAATCCCAATGTTGCTAAAATAAAAGAGAATTCCCCGATTTGCGCTAAACTTGCACCGACGGTCAATGCTGTATTCATTGGATAACGAAAGAATAAAACCAATGCCATTGCAGCGATGGTTTTACCAATCATGATGATGGCAATCACAGCTAAAATATGTAAAGGTTGCTCAATGATAATACGAGGATCAAACAACATCCCGACAGAGACAAAGAATAAAATAGAGAAAATTTCTCTTAAAGGTAGCGTTTCTTCTTCTGCTCGATGGCTAAAATCAGACTCTTTAACGACCATGCCTGCAAAGAAAGCGCCAAGTGCCATAGATACGCCAAAAATCGCATATGAGCCATAAGCAATTGAAACGGCTGCTGCCACGACTGTTAGCGTAAAAAGCTCTCTAGAGCCCAAACGAGCAACATATTGCATGATCATTGGAACCAGACGTTTCCCAATGATGAGCATGAAAGCAATAAAGCCTGAAACTTTTAATAAAGTAATACCAAGGGTGAGCCAAATATTTTCATCAGATGCTTGTCCTGCAAGCGCATGTCCGCCTAATAAAACCGCTGTCGCAGGTAAAAGTACCAAGACTAAAACCATCACAAGGTCTTCAACAAGTAACCAACCTACTGCGATTTTACCGTTGACGGAGTCAAGTAAGCCTTTATCTCCAAGTGCTTTAAGCAAAACGACAGTACTTGCACAAGATAAACTTAAACCAAAAACGAGAGATGAACCCCAACTCCAGCCCCAAAAATGCGATACGATCATGCCTAAGCATGTGGCAACAGTAATTTGTAAGATCGCACCCGGTAAGGCAATGCGGCGTACTTGCATTAAATCATTTAATGAAAAATGCATCCCAACACCAAACATCAAAAACATGACACCAAGTTCAGCAAGTTGGTTAGCAAGTGCCAGATCTGCCACTATACCTGGCGTATTTGGACTAATAATAATGCCAGCAATCAGATAACCAATCAGAGGAGGGAGGCGTAATCGAGCAGCGATATAGCCAAAAATGAGGGCAATACCAAAACCCACGGCGAGTAAAATAATCAAGTCTACATCATGAGGCACTAAACACTCCTTGAAAGATGGGATAACGTGAATAAAAAGGAAAAGCACAAAGAGTGCCAAAGATAAAGTGGGACAATTTTAACAATTTGCATAAAAAAAAGGCAAAAAAAAACGACCCAAAAGGGTCGTATTTTTTAGAAAACTAAAATTATTTAATTTTAGCTTCTTTGAAAATTACGTGTTGACGGATTTTTGGATCAAATTTTTTGATTTCCATTTTTTCCGGCATAGTACGTTTGTTTTTAGTTGTGGTATAGAAATAACCTGTACCAGCAGTAGAAACTAGGCGAATTTTATCACGCATGGTTCGGACTCCTTAGATCTTTTGACCTTGAGCACGTAGGTCAGCAACAACCTTTTCGATACCCAATTTGTCGATAATACGCATACCTTTAGTGGTTAAACGAAGACGTACAAAACGTTTTTCGCTTTCTAACCAGAAACGGTGGTGGTGCAGGTTCGGCTCGAACCGGCGTTTAGTTTTGTTGTTGGCGTGTGAGACGTTGTTACCAACGACTGGACGCTTGCCGGTAACTTGGCAAACCTTAGACATGGTGTAACTCCATTGATTTAGCCAACAGCAAATCTGTATGGCCAGTCAAAATAAAACGGATTGAATTCTTTCAAGGGGCGTTTTATACCAAAATTCCGCTTAAAAGACAAGCGGAATCGGTGAAAACACTGCATGATCTTTGACGATAGATCATGCCTTGATCATTTAGCGGATAAAAGTTTTCTCTAAAATTTTATGAACAGCGCCGCCAAATGGCGGTAGGATGAATTTTATGCTAAATAGTTTTGGCATAGACATCATAGAGCGTTCATGCGACAAGTTGAAAAAACCTTCTGGACCATGATATTTCCCCATACCTGATGCACCAACACCACCAAATGGTAGGTCATCTTGTGCAACATGGGTCAATAATGCATTTTGACCAAAGTGCCCTGAATGGGTACGCTGAGCGACATATTGTGCTCGCGCATCGTCAAAGTCGAAATAGTATAATGCAAGTGGGCGAGGTCTGCTATTAATAAAGTCAATCACATCATCAATTTGATCATATTCCATAATCGGTAATACAGGACCAAAAATTTCATTTTTCATAATGTCCATTTCAGTCGTTACACCTGTGACTAAGGTAGGTGCAATTTTACGGACTTGGTTGAGGTCTTCATGTTTAGGATTAATTTCTACCAGTTGAGCACCTTGTGCTTGAGCATCTTCTAAGTAACTTTGCACACGATTAAATTGTTTATCATTAATGATAGATGTGTAATCTTGATTGTGCGCAAGATGAGGATACATTGAGCTGACAATAGTTTTGAATTGTTCAACAAACTCAGCAGTTGTGCCTTTAGGTAAGAATAAATGGTCAGGAGCCACACATGTTTGTCCAGCATTCCATAGTTTTCCAAAAGCTAAACGCTGAGCAACGTCTTTGAGATCGGTAGATGGATGAACAATAGCAGGTGATTTACCTCCAAGCTCTAAAATGACAGGCACTAGGTTTTCTGACGCAGCCGCCATCACAGTTTTACCGATATTGGTTGAACCTGTGAAAATAATTTTATCAAAAGCTAAATGTGAAAAGGCATCAGAAATAACGCCACCGCCTGTGACTACAGAAACCAATTCACGTGGAAATGCTTCTGAAAGTGCATTTTCCAACACATAACCAAAATTCATTGATGAACTTGAAATTTTGATCATGGCATGATTACCCGCAGCCAAGGCACAAATGAGCGGACCAACGGAAAGAACTAATGGGTAATTCCATGGTGCAATAATACCAATGACCCCTAAAGGTTGGTATTGTACCCACGCTTTTGAAGGTTGATGCATGATGCCAACATGACGTTTAGATGGCTTCATCCATGTACTTAGATTTTTACTATAATATTTGATTTGTTCTAAACAGGTGATGAGTTCACCGATTTTTGTTTCAGTAATAGAGCGATTACCATAATCTTGATTAATTGCTTCTGCAATTTGATCTTGATATTTTAGTAACACTTTTTTTAGACGTGCTAAACGTTCAATGCGTTCTTTCGCAGTTGGAACGGGATAACGTTGATACGCTTGTTTTTGCTGAGTGAGCGTATCATGTAAATGTTGAACTTCAGGGGAATAAGAAGTCATTGAATTTGTTTTTGTTTGACTGTTCATCTCGCACACCTTTAGAGAGGAGCTGATTTATGATAATTTTTAGAGTAAAAGCTCTAATTAGTCAAGTCACTTTATATGTTAGCCTATGTTAACGCTGAAAGATGGTATTAGGATGTCGCACTCCAAAACGGTAAAAACCAAAGATCGAATTTTGCAAATCAGCTTGCAGTTGTTCAATGAACGTGGCGAGCGTTCAATCACGACCAACCATATCGCTGCTGAGCTTGGGATCAGTCCTGGGAATTTGTATTATCACTTTCGAAACAAACAAGAGATCATTAAAGAGCTCATGGAGCGTTATCAAAAAGAAACGCTAGACATGCTCGCATTACCCGATGACCGTGTAGTCAATGCCAACGATAAAATTCGTTATTTTCAAGTTTTGAGCAGTCAACTTTGGGAATATCGTTTTTTACACCGTGATGTTTACCATTTAATTGAAAATAATGGTGACTTTAGAAAAGTGTATCCACGTTTTGCAGGAAAAGTGATGCAACAAGGGCAAAAAATTTATCATGCCTTTGTCGACGCAGGTTTAATGCAAATGACAGCCTCAGAAATTGAAGCTTTAATTATTAATATTTGGATTGTTTTAACCAACTGGACAAATTTTTTATATATGTCAGGGCATTTGAGTAATTCAAATCATTTAGATGAAAAATGGATCTGGCAAGCATTACGTCAAATGGTATTTTTAGAAGGTCCATATTTACGGGGTGAAAGTCGAGAAACTTATGAGCGCTTATTGGAAAGTTTTGGTTCTTCTGAGCTATTTGCGAGTTTATCGACATTAAAACATGATTGAATAGCGCACAATCATTGAAAGCTTTTTAAAAAGCGTTAGAATATTTGGCTGTTTTTCAATTTAACGTATAAGTGATATCAATTAAATGAACATGACCACTGCCAACACAGCACGTCTCCTGATTACTTGTGAAGATAAACCAGGCATTGTGCAAGCTGTATCGAGCTTTTTGTATCATCAAGGAGCAAATATTACTGCGCTTGATCAATATGCAACTGAAGCTCAGGGCGGACGTTATTTCATGCGTGTTGAGTTTGAACTTGAAAATTTGCAAAGCCGTAAAGAAACGTTATTGCAAACTTTTTCGCAAAATGTCGCTGAACGTTATGAGATGCATTGGCGTCTTGCTTTTGTAAGTGATTTGAAAAAAGTCGGTATTTTGGTTTCAAAAGTCGACCATGCTTTACTTGAGTTGCTCTGGCGTCATGCGCGTGGTGGTTTGGCTTGCCAAATTACACAAGTCGTTTCGAACCATGAAGATTTACGCAGCGCAGTTGAAAATTTTGGTATTCCATTCCATGTTGTACCTGTAAATAAAGAAAATAAACGTGAAGCTTATGCAAAAATTGATGAGTTAGTTCAAGGTGATGATTTACTTGTTCTTGCACGTTATATGCAGATTTTAGATGAAGAATTTGTTTCTAAATGGGAAATGAAGATTATTAATATTCATCATTCTTTCTTACCTGCATTTGTGGGTGCAAATCCATACAAACAAGCACATGAAAAAGGTGTGAAATTGATTGGTGCAACGGCACACTATGTGACTGCTGACTTAGACCAAGGTCCGATTATTGAGCAAGATGTAGAGCGTGTAAGCCATGACTTTACAGTTGAACAATTGCGTGAATTAGGTCAAGACGTGGAACGTAATGTCTTAGCACGTGCAGTAAAATGGCATTTGGAAGATCGTATTATTGTGGATGGAAATAAAACGGTTGTTTTCCAATAAATTGTCTTTGCTTTAATCAGTAAAAAGGATGCAATTAGGCATCCTTTTTGCATTTTTAATTTATAAAATCAATAAAAACTCTCTAAAAAGTAGTTGCAAATGAAAACACTTCTCATTTATTATTGTTGCACTTTAATTGTTCTATCCGATGAGTTTAATCTAAACAAGCCATCTTGTATGTGATTCTCTCAGAGATTTAGGTATTTAGATTCATATGAGTCAATCTTCCACTTCAAATATGCAGGCTCCAAATCCAATGAAGAAAAAGGTGATTACTGCTGTAATAGCCGTTCTTGTAGGACATTTGGGTGCTTTATGGGCATTGAGTCATCTAAAAACTCCTGAATTACAACCAATTGAAAAAAAACCTATTCAGGTTAAATTTGTACAGATTAAAGAGGATGTACCACCCCCTCCACCGCCGCCGCCACCTCCACCAGTTAAACCTAAAGTTGAGCCTAAGCCTGTAGTGGAAAAAAAGGTGACACCTCCGCCGCCGCCTATTGAAAAACCAAAATTGATTACTCAAAAGCAGCCTGTAGTTGAAAAGAAAGCAATTCAACAGCCTGAAGAAAAGATTGATCATGAAAAAATTAAACGTGAACAAGAACAGCAACGCCAGCAGCAAGAACAGCAGCGTCAAGAGCAATTGCGTCAGCAACAAGAACAGCAGCGTCAAGAGCAACAACGTTTAGAACAACAGCGTCAAGAGCAATTGCGTCAGCAGCAAGAACAGCAACGTCAAGAGCAACAGCGTTTAGAACAACAGCGTCGTCAGCAAGAAGAAGCAAATCAACCTCGTAAATTAACAGCAGGTGAGATTTCTTGGAAAAATCGTCCAAGTTTTGAGTTTGATGACGACCTGCTGAGAAATCAAGCTAGATCGTTGGTTGTACGTATTCAAATTAATCCAGCGGGTAAAATTACAGATGTCACTGTGATTAAATCGAGTGGATTGCCTAACCTTGATCGTGAAGTGCGAAGTGCTGTACGTTCTGCAAGAATGAACCCGTCAAATGATGGACGTGCCATGGTTGCTGACTTACCTGTAAATCTTCAAACCTCTGGGCAATAATTTAACCGGCTAACATAATTAGGAGTTCGAGTATGAACTTTTCCGTTTATTGGCAACATGCTGATGCCATCAGTAAAACACTGTATTTCGTGTTGTTGGCAATGTCTATTGCAACATGGACAGTATTCATTCTACGTTTGATGGGTACACGTCAACTTAAACAGCAAGCTCAAGCTCACCTTGCTCAGGCATTGAGCCAACTGAAAGCAAAATTAGCGCCTTTAGGTTTTGATCAACGTAAAGCTGTTGCAGAACAAGCTTTATTACGTCAAATCTCGGTTGAAAAAGCCAATGCTGAGAAAGGGGTATCTGTACTCGGTACAATCGCTTCAATCGCACCATTTGTCGGTTTATTTGGTACTGTTTGGGGGATTTTCCATGCTTTGGTTGCTGTGGGCAAAAGTGGTCAAGCAGGTTTAGCACAAGTAGCAACACCTGTAGGTGAAGCATTGATCATGACAGGTCTAGGTCTAGCAGTCGCGATTCCTGCTGTATTGGCTTATAACATTTGTGTACGTTTTAATCGTACTTTGTCAAATGAGCTACAAGATCAAGCACATGGTTTATTGATTGACACCATGTTACAACAAGATTCAACTGTGAAAGTTGAAGCGCAGACAACACAAAAAGGTTTAGTTGGAGGTCAAGCTTAATGGCTTTTCAATTGGGTGAAGACAACGATGCTGGCATGAATGAGATGAATCTCATTCCGCTCATCGACATTATGTTGGTATTGATGATCATCTTTTTGGTGACTGCAACCGTTGCTAACCCATCAATACCATTAACCTTACCAAAAACAACAGCAGAAATTATTGATCCTCCACCTGAAGCAATCACAATCAGTATTAATAAAGAGGGTGAAGTGGCTTGGAATGATCAGGTGATTGGTTTACCTGAACTAGAAAAGCGCTTTGGTGAAGCGGCTCAGCAAACTGTAAAACCTGCTGTGCAATTAAGAGCAGATCAAGATGCTCGTTATGACACAGTTGCTCAAGTCATGTCTCGTGCCAGTGAAGCCGGACTGAACGATCTTGCCTTTATGAGCGATAATTAAGCGTTAATTACGCATTAAAAATTTAAAAAGCGATCTTGATAGATCGCTTTTTTTATGGTTTTTTTCAGTATTTTTTATTTTACAATTCGCTTTCTTTAAGCAAGTCTTTAAACTGACTTTGTAATTTCATTAATTTTGGTGGAATGGCAAAGTTACAATAACCTTGTGATGGGTTTTTTGCATAAAAATTTTGATGATATTCTTCAGCAGCGTAGAACGTTGGAGCAGGAGATAGCTCTGTGACAATATCTAAGTCCTGTGCTTTTAATTCGCTAATCAGTTGCTCAGCTTGTGCTTTTTGTTCATCGTTAAAATAATAAACCACCGAGCGATATTGTGTACCAATATCATTGCCTTGACGGTTGAGTGTGGTTGGATCATGTGTGGTAAAAAATACATGTAGAAGTTGCACATAGCTAATCTGACTGTCATCAAAATCAATCAGAATGACTTCAGCATGCTGAGTAGTACCTGTACAAATTTGTTCATAAGTGGGTTGTAGGGTATTGCCACCAGCATAACCGCTTGTTACTTTTTCAACGCCTTTAAGTTGAAGAAATACTGCTTCCGTACACCAAAAACAACCGCCACCAAATAATGCTTGTTGCATCGAAGACCTCCTTTCTATTTTATTTTCTAGAGAAAAAAACCATCTTAAAGTAAATCAATTGTATGGAATAAAAAACCTGAGATTTCAGGTTTTTATCTATTTTAAAGTAAATACAAGATGTTATGGCGTAGTTTTATATTGTAAAACAACATTACCATATTGATCGACTAGTTTGAGTGTACGATCATAACTTTGATAGCCTGTGACTTTGTGCAAAGCAGTCGTATATTTTTCTACGAGAGTCATATCCTGACAATACATTTTTGTAGATGCGAGTGAGCCTAAGTTTAGATGATGATCTTTAACTGCATAGTTGCCCATAATACGATTACAGCCATCTGAGCCGCTCACACGTAAGTCACTACTAAATTGAATCATCGGTGAGTTTGTTTGACTTGGATATTCTGTGCTACCAATATGTGTCAGTACCCACGTTTTATTTTGTAAGAGGTTTAAATTTTCTTGTTGTTTAACCGTTGGAGTTGTTGTACAGCCAACAACTGCAAGTGTTGCTGGAATTAAACCGATCAACAAAATATTTTTTAACATGACTTTCTCAAAAATATAAATTGGGTCTATATAAGCAAAAAATGATGCAAATCACTAGATTAACAATGTATCTAAGCATTAAAAAAATGCTTAAATCATAAACCTTTGTGGATATTTTCAGTTAAACCTTCACGAATGACTTTAGAATAGTTTTCACTGCTTTGATATTCAAAATGTTTGAATTGGTCTGTACGAGGATTAACATGCGCACGTTGATACCATTGCTTGATTGTCCATTGCTGATTTAAAGCACCTAAATCATATAAATAGTTTGGCAGATAGCCAGAAGCCAATAAGCGATAGTCCAAAGGTAATTCATGCGGTGAAATCGCTTGTACCATGTCAAAAACTAGCGTTGTACAGTTGCTACTGAGTGTATTGTACCATTTGGCTTGTTGAGCAAGTTCATCGGTTTTTTCTAAGTATTCTGTAAATAAAGCCTTCATTTCAGTTTTTGGCATTTTGACAGGGAAAAAATATACTTGTTCATTTCGAATGTTACTACGTGTATAGATCAAATCTTTTTCATCAGCAGCAATCAGACTTAATTCATATTTTCTAAAAAAACCACCGATTGCAGAAAAACTTTCCGTTTTCTCTTTGCGAATTTCGATTGAAAATACTAAGGGTTTTTGATCAGAAAAATCAAAACTAACCAGCGTATGTGCAATTTGTGGTCCCATCCAATAAGAAGTAATAATATTGACGCCTGTAATATGCTCAAGGTTATAGCTGCGGGTATCCCAATGCACATCGTATTTATTTTCTGTATGCCAATTAAAGTTACGTATATTATGAATGGTGACAATATTACCTTGTTTTTTATAGGTAAAAAGGCGATCTACTTCAGGGTTCCATTCACGGTCTTGTTTGGCAGGAATATTAAAGTACCAAAGTAGGCTACACAAAAATGCAAGGATATAAATTAGAATATCTTTATGACGGCTAAAAAGATTTTGTTTGATATAAATGCCTAAAATACTGAAAGCAAATAAAATCCAAAGACCAATCATAATACGACTGAACAGACCAAAAGGTGCTTGAAACCAAAGTGCACAGCACAGCCAAATAGAAGAAAAAATGACAAAAATGCTAAAAATGGAATGGATTAGCCCCATTCCAAGTGCATGAAAAAGCGATTTTTTTTTAATTTTTTGCATATATTTAAATTATAAACTGAGATCAAGCTTATTTTTGATAAGTTGCGAACTCAAAAGCAATCCCAGTTTTGTCATCAATATGTTGCTCAGACGCTATTTTCTTAAATTCATTTGGAATTTCTGGATAATGTGCATCTCCTTGTACATTAAGCTCTATATGAGTAAGCTCCAAGCGATCAGCAATAGCAATGGTTTGTGTGAAAATTTCACCACCACCAATAATAAATAGAGTTTCAGGTTTTTCTGAAGCTTGAACATCAGCAATTGCTAAAGTTAAAGCCTGTTCAATACTGGTTGCTGTTTTAACACCCTCAAAAGACCAGTTTGGATCACGAGTAATGACCCAGTTAACGCGTTTAGGTAAAGCACGTCCCATCGATTCGAGGGTTTTTCGTCCCATCACCACAACACCGCCTTGAGTGATTTCTTTAAAGTGTTTTAGGTCGGCTGAAATATGCCAAGGAAGATCATTACCTTTACCAATACAGCGTTGCTGATCCATTGCAACAACATGAACAATTTCTAAATTTTTAAATGTCATAGTGAGCTCATTTTTTTTAATTCCTCTCTACCTCTCCTTTTAAAGAGAGGCGAATATTTGAAAGGAGGAATTTAGGGGCTTTATTGAAAGTGGTTTTGTAAAATTAAACCGCAACAGGGGCTTTAATCGCAGGATGTGATTCATAACCTACAATTTCAATATCTTCAAATTTAAAATCAAAAATATCTGTGATCTCAGGGTTTAATTTAAGCTGACAAAGTGCTAAAGGTTGACGTGTTAATTGCAATTGAGCTTGTTCAAAATGGTTTGCATATAAATGTGTGTCACCACCTGTCCAAACAAAATCACCCACAGCTAGACCACATACTTGTGCAATCATGTGCGTCAGTAAGGCATAACTTGCAATATTAAAAGGTACACCTAAAAATACGTCTGCACTACGTTGATAAAGCTGACAAGATAATTTTCCATCTTGTACAAAAAACTGAAATAAGGTGTGACAAGGTGGTAATGCAACTTGACCTGCTTCTTGCGGGTTCCAACCTGAAACAATCAAACGACGTGAGTTTGGATTGGTCTTAATTTCATTAATGAGCCATTGAATTTGATCGAAACCATCATGTTCATATAAGCCGTTTTCCAGTTTTGTTGCACCAAAATTACGCCATTGATGACCATATACAGGTCCAAGCTCGCCTTCTGGACGACCAAAACGTGCAGTTTGTTCAGCCGTAGACCATTCATCCCAGATACTGACTTTATTGTCTTTTAAATACTGAACGTTGGTGTCACCTTTTAAAAACCATAAGAGTTCTATCACGATTGAACGGAAGTGAACTTTTTTGGTGGTTAGAAGAGGAAAACCTTTGGACAAATCAAAACGCATTTGATGACCAAATACAGAACGAGTTCCTGTGCCTGTACGGTCGCCTTTATCGCCACCATTGTCGAGGATATGTTGTAGAAGGTCTAAATACGCTTTCATATTAATTCCAAATTAGGCTCATCATGTCCGTTTTGAAGTGACGTAATCACGACATTTCATGACGTTTAACTTTGAGCGTGTCATATTTTTACTGAACTTCTCAGTTTATACTAAACACTGATTTATTTTAACTAGAGATAACAAGAGAGAAGAAAGATGCAAGTCAACTGGAATGAACTTTCTGAATTTATTCAGCAATATAAAGCACAAATTTTAGCAACAAAAAAGTCAGCAATCGAGTTAAATTTGTCCCCTGCACAGACGTTATCATTGTGGCAAAGCAAAGTAGGTGGTGAGCCTTATTTACCTTTAACGGCTAAATATCCACACAACGCCGAAGAGCGACCTTTGGTACTTTTAGCACAGATCAATTTTGCTGAACTTCCTCAAAATGAGCTCTATCCAAGTACAGGAATTTTACAGTTTTTTATTGATATTGAAGATGATTTATGGGGTTTAGATTTTGACGAACCACAAAAGCAAAATAACTTTCGGGTCATTTACTATGATCAAGTGATTGAAGATACAACGCAGTTGCTACAAGCATTTCCTACACAAGATTTAGATCATGATATGAACCCTGTAACAGGGCAATATGCTGTGCAATTTGTTGCGTCAGAACGTTATATTTCTATGGGAGATCATGAATTTGCTGAGAAAATTTTTGATCCTTATGAAATGGAAGATGATGCCGCAGAAGACATCTATGATGAATATGATGATGCATTTTCAGCAAGTGGGCATCATTTAGGCGGCTATCCATATTTCACGCAAGATGATCCTCGAAGCACGAGTCGTTTTAAGGACTATATTTTACTCTTTCAACTGGACAGTTCTGGGCAACAAGATGTTGAAATTTTATGGGGTGATTGTGGTGTTGCCAATTTCTTTATTCACCCCGATGACTTAAAGAAAAGAGATTTTTCTAAAGTACTTTATAACTGGGATTGTTCTTAAAATTAGATCATCTGATGAAATAAAAGACCCATTCGATAGAATGGGTTTTTTGTGATAGGCTTCACGTTATTAATCTATTGCATAAAAAATTATAAATATATAATTAAAAGTGATATTGATTTTTTATTTTAAAAATAAACCAAGAAAGAGCAACTTAAAAGATTCTCATTTACAATCACAAATTTTATTACATTTACGTTAAACAAATTTTAAGAATGTATGCTTAGTATTGCAACTTCGTAATTTATGGTAGCGGTACTTTGGTATGGTAAGACAGAGTTTAGTGAGTCAGTTTGGGGTTGAGCAATGATTGTTGATTTAAATACTCAACCTGTACAAGACGTCAATAGCGTATCTGTTAGTCAATACATTTTTCAAAATGAAAATGGATCTTTTTACCCAAAACAGGACTTTAATCCAACAGCGATTATTCAACAAAATAAATTAAAACAAGCCCAAGCCAATAATTTTTCTTTAACGAATGCTTTTCAAATTGATATTGATAAATTTATCAATAAATTAGATAGTATTTCAGCACGTACAAGCTCAGCACGTTGTGCACGTAGTATTCGTATTGCATTACAAACAGCAGGTGCAAAGTTTATTGATCATCCCATTGCAGCAGCAGATTGGGGCGAGACTTTAGAAGAAATTGGTTATAAACAAATACAACCTTCTTTTGATGCTCCACAAGAAGGAGATATTTATATTATTGACCGTACCCGTAAACATCGTTATGGGCATATTGCAGGTTATACAGGTTCAGAATGGGTTTCTGACTTTAAACAACGTAGTTATGATGTTTATAAAGATAGTAATGTCACTTATAAATACTATCGCTTAGGTTGATTTGTCTTCTATGTGTCAAAAAGCAGACGATTAAAAAGGAAGCTTGAGCAAAAACCTTCCTTTTTAATCTGAGCGTTTACTGCGGTTTTGATAATTTGAAATCAGCACAAGTCCAAGCATCATAAAGCCTAAAGCTTGAATGGCTAAATAGACAAAATTCGATTGTTTTAAAAACCAGTAAATGATCGTGATTTGAATAAAAATAGGGAGATAAACTGCTGCAATTTTCATCCATTTTTTCTGAGGATTTTGTGCTGTCTGTTGACTTGCAGCCCGATACAGCACATGTAATGCCATACCTAAAACTAAACCAATACCTACAAAAATTGGGCTGAGTTTTTCAATGTTAGAGCAATAAAAAATCACAATACAGAGCATGATGCTGACGATCAGCTTAACTTGACGAGTACAGCGTTCTGAATACCAAAAATCTAACATGATTAAGAGACTTTTTTCGTGTTGTTTTGATGAAGTAAAGACAAAGGTGAAAATAAACAAACAGCCAATGCCATAAATCCGATGCCTTGTGCTCCCGGAATTAAAATTTCACCTTGTGTCATATTTTTAAAAATCAACGCCAATAAGAGTGCGATGGGTACCCATGTCAAAATACGATATACAATTCCAGTTGGTTTTTTTGCTGCAAAATGGAGTTTGCAGTAACGACAAATCAGGAAGATCACACCTGTTGCGACAAACATTAAAATCGCGCTATATGCTAAGGGTTGCATGCGATATAACAAGATGGTTGCAATGGCAATCGCAATGAAGATAAATATCTTTTTGAAGATAGGTGTTTGTGGATCAAACCAAAATTCAAGCATAATGTTGGTATATATTCAAAGGATGCTTGCAGTATAAATGAACTTGTTGAAAAGATGAGTTTTAGTTACATAGTCATGCAAAATAAGATGGGAACATAATAATGTCAAAAATAACGCAATTGCCAGAACAGTTTTTTCCCTTCATCAAAACTATCGAATCTACCTTACAAACCTGTGTTGAATTTGATCGGGAGTTAAAAAGTCATGTGGATTTATGGCAAAGTAATTTAGGTATGTCGCCTTATTTTCCTTTAGAGGGTGAATATCCTTGCTCTAAGCTGAGCAATGAACCTTTGCAATTTTTAGCACAAATCAATTTTGCTGAAATGCCGCATTTAACTGATTTTCCTGAACAAGGAATTTTACAGTTTTATTTGAATATGAAAGAGTGGGATTTGGGAATGGATGAAAGCCTTGAACACATCCAATTTAATCATCGTGTGCTGTATTTTCCTGAAGTAAAAGAAGATGAAACTTTACTCAAAACTCGTGAAACATTGAAAAAAATTTATGAAATTTCTGAGGGTGAGCAGCAATTATGGGTTGAAGAATGTGGTTTAACTTTTAAAAAAGTTCAGCAATATATGACATTTCATGATTATCGTTTTGCACCCCTCATATTTGGGCGTGAGCAAGTTGCTTTAAGCCGAGATTATGATGATCTAATGTGGGCTTATACCGAATATGAAAAACCGTATACAGAACAATTTCAGTGTGAAGGTGGACATCGTATCGGAGGATATGCAAATTATCTACACTCTACAGATAACCGAACTGAATTTGGAATTGAAGACTATGTGTTGTTAATGCAGTTAGATACAGATGAGGGTTTGGAGTGGTCTGATGGTGGTGTTGCGCAGTGGTATATTGCCCTCCAAGATTTGAAAAAAAGAGATTTTTCTAAAGTTGTTTTTTTGTGGGCATGTCATTGAGTTAATTGAGAGCTTAAAAATAAAAAAGCGGATGAGTGATCATCCGCTTTGACAGGGTTTAATTAGGTATTTTTATGCGGTCCCCAATCGAAAATTTTCTTTTGATAAGCATACCAAATCATCCATAAACCAATCAAAATCATTGGGAAAGATAAAATTTGACCTTTGGTCATCCAACCAAATAAGATATAGCCTTGATCTGCATCAGGTTCGCGGAAGAACTCCATAAAGAAGCGAGCACAGCCATAACCCATCAAAAATATTGCAGATACTGCATAACGTGGACGTGGTTTTGCACTATAAAACCAAAGAATAAGAAATAATAATAAGCCTTCGCACAGTGCTTGATAAATTTGTGAAGGATGGCGTATTAAGTGTAATGGATCAGTTGGGAAAATCATACCTAAAGCAAAGTTTGGATCGGACACTTGACGACCATAAAGTTCACCGCCAATAAAGTTACCAATACGACCAAACATTAAACCTGTAGGGACACAAGGTGCAATAAAATCTAAAGTTTCAAACCATGTTTTCTTATATTTATGGCACCATAAAAGCATGGCGATCATGACACCTAAGAAGCCACCATGAAAGCTCATTCCACCTGTCCAAACTTTAAATAACCAGATTGGATCTGCAAGGAACTTACTAAACTCATAAAATAGGACATAACCAATACGTCCACCCAATACCACACCCAAAGCACCATAAAATACAAGATCTGAAACCATTTCCGAATTCCAGTTTGTACGTTGTTTAGCACGATAAGTTGCAAGCCCCCAAGCACATAAAAATGCCAGAAGATACATGATCCCATACCAATGCACTTGGAGTGGTCCCAGTGATATTGCAACTGGGTCTATATTTGGGTAGGTCAGCATCGCTCTTCCTTTGTATTCTGTTTTGCACAGATTTTATCTGAAAGACATGAAAAATGTTGTACATTCAATGTGTAAACTTAAAGTAATAAGCTATGGAATAAAAATATGTGTATTGTGGCTTTAGCATGGCAAGTCTTGGAAGATGTACCACTGTGTTTAATTTCAAATCGAGATGAGTTTTATCATCGACCCGCATCGCAATTACATGTCTGGGAAAATAGCCCAATTATTGCAGGGCAGGATTTACAATCTGGGGGCACATGGATGGGGGTAACAGCACAGGGTCGCTGGGCAATTGTCACCAACTTCAGAGAAGGGCAAGATAAAAATTCATATCCAACTTCCAGAGGACATTTGATTCAGTCTTTTTTAGAATCTGAACAAACACCTATTCGTTTTGCACAACAACTTGAAGAAAAACAAAGAGACTATGCAGGGTTTAATTTATTTTTAGGTGATCGAGAACAGGCAGTATATTTAAGTAATCGTGGTGAAGCACCGCAAGTTTTAGCCAAAGGTGTGTTTGTTGTTTCTAATGGATTGATGTCTGAAGATTGGGAAAAGACCAAACATTTACGTAAACGTTTTACGCAAGAATTTTTACCGATGTTACAACTGCCATCTATACCTGAACAGGATTTAGAACACACAGCTTGGGATATTTTAGAAGATGAACGTAAAGTGATTGTTGATTTATTGCCTGAAACAGGAATCAATCAAGAGATGGAGCATTTATTGTCATCAACTTTTATTCAAAGTCCTGTTTATGGCACACGATGTTCAAATTTTTTAAGAATAAGTCAGTCAGAAATTGCTTGGTTTGAGAAAACTCAGCAGGGTGAGCATGCGGGAGAGGTGATTAAAATTTAGCTTTTTTATAAAAATGAAATGATAAAAAATCCACAAATGTTAAGAAACATTTGTGGATCATTGTTATACGATAAATAAGGTTGAATTAACCTGCAATCGTACCGCCATCTTTACGGGTGATGACAACCGTTGCTGAACGCGGACGTGCTGTTTTGTTACTGCTATCTTTTTGCGTAGCTGGCCAATGACTCGTTGGCTTGTCATAACTTTCAGAGTCTTCACCTGGATGTTGTACATTAATAAAGATTGCTTTGTGGTCAGGTGTCATCGTAACACCTGTGATCTCACATTCTGTTGGACCTGTGAGGAAACGACGTAGATTATCATCCGTCATTTTTGCACCAACAATGGTTTCTTGTCCTGTAGAGCTTTTTGCTTTGGTACCATCACCGACTTTACCTGGTAGAGCTGCAAGCATCATACAGTTGGTAACGTCAGTATAAGCGCCATCATCTGTTTGAATCCAAAGCACACCGCGTGGGTCAAACCACATACCATCTGGAGAAGACAAGTCATTATTGTCATTTAAGCCAGAAAGGTTGATATTGCTTGCCATTTTCGCTTCAGCACCAAAGAGATAAATATCCCATTTGAATGTGGTAGCAGTTGTAGTGTCACCATCTTCATGGAAGCGAATAATATGACCATTCACATTACCTTTACCACCCTCAGGATCTTCATAGTTACGAGGGTTAGCGGCATCTGTTGGATAGGCTGTACCACGATTTGAGTTATTGGTTAAAGTCACATAGACTTCGCCATTTTCAGGGTTTACAGCAACCCATTCAGGGCGATCCATTTTTGTTGCACCGACTGCATCACCTGCAAGACGAGCAAAAGTTGTGACTTCTGCTTGTGATTTAAATGGATAAACTGTACTTGATGCATTTAAACCATTTTTACCATAAGCCAATTCAATCCATTGACCTGTACCATCACTATTGAACTTAGCAACATAAAGTTTGCCTGAGTTCATGTATTTATCACCTGCTTTATAGCCACCATTGATATCTTTTGCAGACCATTTTGCATCAGATACAAATTTATAGATGTATTCGCCACGTGAGTCATCGCCCATATAGAACGCTAAATTGTCATCTTCACGTAAACGACTTGCACGGCAGTCTTCATGCGCAAAACGACCTAAAGATGTACGTTTTACAGGATTTTGGCGACCATCAAATGGGTCAATTTCAACGATCCAACCAAAAGTATTGGCACTGTTACGGTAGTCTTGTGCAGCAGAAGCACCTGTAACTGACGAGTTCCAGCGGTCGTATAAGTCTTGGCTTTCAACTTTGCCAAGCGCTGTTTCCCATTGGTAACGTGAGCTTGCACCATCTTTTAAACCATAACGTTTTAAAGCAATGATTTCTTCTGGTGTACGTTTTTCATCATCACCTTTGTTACGGATAAAGTAACCAATATAGTTTTCTTCAGTCGTTAAATAGGTGCCCCAAGGTGTATAACCATTACCACAGTTATTATGGGTACCACGTGTTTGCTTGCCCGCTGGTGAATACTTGGTGGTGACTAAAGCTGAGTTTGCAACAACACCTGCAAAATCCATCACTGTTGATGCTGTAATACGACGGTTAAAGAGTGAATTTTTAACAATTTCAACTTTTTGTGTCGTTTTATCTTTTTTCAACTCAATGATTGAAACACCATGAGCATTCATTTCACGAATCACTTCATCTTCAGGGCGGCGACCATCAGCGGTTTTCGTTGGACCTTTAGGGTGTAAAAATGTCGGATTGATATATTCATGGTTCATCACCAACAAGCCATTTTCAGATGCTTTTGGATCATAGTTTTTATTTGTTGTATTTAAACCAAAATAACTCATACCATCATGGCAGTCACCTGAGCGATACTGGAAACTTGGACCAGAAGGCACAGCATTATCATTCCATTCTGCATAAGCAGGGTTAATCGAGTCACCCATTGCATAGAGTACAGTTGCTTCATAACCTTCAGGTACAGTCACAATATCATTGAGGTTTTTAGCAACAGGTTTAAAGGTTAATTTTTCAGGTTTTTTATTTGGGTCTGTTGGTTCAGGAGTTGGTGTTGGTGGAGTGACATTATTTGATGAGTCTTTGTCATTACCACAACCAGTCAAAGTTGACGCTAAAGCCAGAGCTGCTGCACCACTTGCAGTTTTTGCAATTAAGCTACGACGAGTAATATGTTGTTCTAAAATATCACGAAAATGTATATTGTCTGAAGTGTTATTATCAAGTTCTTGATCTTCATGATATGGCGTCAGCTCGGTCATAGAAGTATTCCCTAAAGTTAATTGATGGTTCTCAAAAGTTGTTATTAACTTAGATAATAAATATGACGAAGCTTTGACAATAAGGTGACAGTCTGGTGAAGATAAAAAGTCAAAATGATGAAAATCACAATATAAGTCAAATAAAGAGCAACTTTATGTTGTTGCTCGTCTTTTTTCGATGACTTTGCCAAAAAATAAACCGAGTTCAAAGAGTAACCACATTGGAATAGCAAGCATAATCATTGAAATAGCATCGGGTGGCGTAATAAACATAGAGACAAAAAAACAGCCCACAATAATATAGCGACGTTTTTCGACAAGGTCTTGAGTTGAAACCACACCAATTAAAATCAGCAGTAAAGTGATAATCGGAATTTCAAAAGTTAAGCCAAAGACTAAAAATAGCTTTAAACAGAATGTCAGATAACTATTAATATCTGTCATGGGTGCTACTGTTTCAGGCGATACACTAATAAAAAAATGTAAAATCGAGGGCAAAGCCACAAAATATGCAAAAGCAATTCCTGCATAAAACAGGCTAATGCTACCAATGAGCAAGGGCAGTGCTAAACTTTTTTCTTTGGCATACAGCGCAGGTTTAACAAACGACCAAATTTGATAAATAATAAAAGGCATTGCCAACATTAAAGCAATGAAAAAATTCAACTTAAATGGTGCCATAAATGTTGCGGTGACATCTGTGGCAATCATGGTTGATGTTGCAGGCAGTTGTGCTCTTAAAGGCTCAGATAACGCAACGTAAGTTTTATTGGCAAAGGGAAGTAAACAAAAAAATAAAAGAATTAACAATGCCATGATTTTAAATAAATGACGTCTTAAAACGATCAAATGTTTAGTAATCGGCATGGACTCTAATTCAGGCTGAGGGTTAGGTTCAGGTGATTGAATTTGAGGGCTAAAAGAGCTGTTCATACTGCAACCTTTAAGATAGACGGCTCAAAAACTGGAGTTTCAAGTCGCTGAATGGGGTGTACGACAAACTTTAATTGTTTAAGCCAAACCTCTGAGATATAAGGGCTTGGAATAGATGTTTTGACCAATTCATACGTACACATCAAACTTTTATTGTCTGTCATTGCTGTATGTTTTTGTTTTTCTTCAGCGGCTATAGATTGTTGTTGTAACTCTTGCATTTGAGTTTGCATTTTTTGCTCAAGTTCTTCAATA
The DNA here is from genome assembly GCF_003024515.2 of Acinetobacter sichuanensis. Taxonomy (GTDB): domain Bacteria; phylum Pseudomonadota; class Gammaproteobacteria; order Pseudomonadales; family Moraxellaceae; genus Acinetobacter; species Acinetobacter sichuanensis. The sequence continues at coordinate 123,723 of NZ_PYIX02000002.1, read as the reverse complement.
CGTTTCATCTCGAGCTGCATTTGTTCTCGTAGTTCTGAGAGACGAAGTTCACGATCAATGTCATTTTGAACATTACTTACAGTACGTTTTATTTTGGAGTACCATTTTCCTGCAAAGCGTGCAGCCACAGGAAGCTTTTCAGGTCCTAAAACCAATAAAGCAATGATGCCAAAAACCAGTAATTCAGAAAAACCCACATCGAGCATGACTAATCTCTCCGTGTGTTAGTGCTTTACTGTAGAATTCACATCACTGGTATTTTGATGTTCTAAAGTACGAGGTTCAGCAATTGCTGCTTTGGTAGCATCATCATCTTTGATTGATTTTTTAAAATCTTTTACTGCACCACCTACATCTTTGCCTAAGTTTTTAAGTTTAGATGTACCAAACAATAAAATGACCACAATTGCAAAAATCAGTACGTGCCAAATCGATAATCCAGCCATGATAAAATCTCCTCTTTTATTACAGCCTATCTCAACAGGTATCTATGACAAAAAGGTGACGTCTATATTTCAATTTAAAGACAATGTGCAGTCTTGATATTTTCAAAGCTATGTAAAGCTTGTACGTGTTAATATTTTAGGAAATTATTTTAGGTGAATGCGTGTGTCGGCTTTATTACCGCTTTTAGGATTTTTTAGTGGCTTAATTTTGGCAAACAGTTCATTTTCTCCTCAGCTTAGAGCTGTTTTTTCTGCTTTTTTATCACGTTTATTTATTCCTATTGTGATTATTTACAATATGGTTTTTTATCAAGCTGGCAGTTTAAGTTTGATGCTTTTTAGTTTTTTCTCTGCCATTTTATTATTTTTTATTTATTTTCTGCTGTCTAAGGATCGTTTACAGGCACTATGTTTTAGCTATACCAATATGGCTTGGCTAGGTTTTCCGATCGCGATTGCTTTATTTGGTGAAGAAATAAGTTCAGCAATGATTGCAATTTATGTAGGTGGCTCAATTTTTGGTAATGTTTGGGCAGTTGCTTCTGTGAGTACGACACCTTTGGCTTTAGGGGATATGTTCAAAAAAGTTTTAAAATCTCCTCCTGTTGTGGCTTTATTACTTGCAGCTTTATTTCGTGTTCTACAGTTACAGACGTTAGAAGATCATCAATGGATTGAGGCTATTTATCAGTTTTCTAAGTGGGGAATGGTTTTTACAGGAATGTCTGTTTTAGGCATGTGGTTACGTAAAACAAAAGTTCATTGGGTTGATTTGATTTATAGCTTTAAAATTGCATTATTAAAAGTTTTTTGTGGCTTGGTTTTTTGTAGCTTTGCTTATTATTTTTTAGCGATTGCAAATATTCACGAATATATTGGTGTGATGTTTTTATTATTTTGCTTGCCTCCTGCTGCTAATATTGTTGCTTTGGAAACACATTATCAAGGCACTGGTGTTTCAGCTAAATATATTGCTTCAGGAACGATTGTCAGTTGTGTGATCTGTGTGTTGTATGGCGCAGTGGTGCATTTATCGTAGTTGTAGTCATTCAAATCATCGTAAATCTTTTTTTGATCATAGATTTGAATCCTCCCTTTGCGGAATAAGTCCCTCACCTTTAAAAAAGAAGAGGGACTTCTTATAGGAACTTATTTTTCCAAACTTGCTTTAAACAATTGCATTGCTTGCCCACGATGACTGATTTTATTTTTTTCTTCTTTACTCATTTCAGCGCTTGAAATACCTAGTTCAGGCAACAAAAACAGTGGATCATAACCAAAACCATTTTCACCACGTGCTTGTTCTAAGACTTCACCTGCCCAAATCCCTTGGAAAATTTGTGGAAGTGGGTCATCAGCATGTTGTACCAAAGCCAATACACAAACGAACATACCATCAATTGGTTGACCATCTTTGCGCAAAGGTTTTAGGTCAGCTAATAGTTTTGCATTATTGGCAGCATCATCACCATGTTCACCTGCATAACGTGCAGAATAGATGCCAGGAGCACCACCAAGAACAGGAACGCAAATGCCTGAATCATCTGCAATCGCAGGTTTGCCAGAAATACGGCTAGCATGACGTGCTTTGATGATGGCATTTTCAATAAAGCTTAAACCATCTTCTATGGCATCTTCGATATTAAGTTTCCCTTGAGGAATCACTTCGACTGGTAGTTTTAACTCAGCAAACATTTTTTCAAATTCAGCAATTTTTCCTTTGTTATTACTTGCGAGTACTAGTGTTCCTTGGGATAACCAATCTTGTGCAGACATTGCAATTGCTCTGATTTTGAATATTGGTGGGTATTTTAACTGATTATGTACATCATTTGAGAAGATGAGTTTTATCAGTTTAATTTAATCGAGATTATTTTAATTTTATTCCCCAATAAAAAAAGCACCCGAAGATGCTTTGATTAAAGAGATTTAAAATAAGTTATCTTTTTATCATCGTAATATCTGTTCCAACTTTCTTTGGATCAATTAAAATTTTGGCATGTTGCTCAGGATCACGTAGTGCAGAAAAAGCATTCGTTACGCCATCCAAGCCAACAATTCCCGTAATGAGTGGAGAACAATCAATTTTACCCTCTGCAATCATATGTAAGGCATCACGAAACTCTAAAGGGGTATAACCTAAAACAAATTGCATTTCGATTTCTTTATTGATCGCAAGTGCAGGTTCAATGCGATCACTTTGCATACATACACCCACACCAATAATTTTGGAAAATAATGGTGCACCATCAATGATTTGTTGCAGAATTCCTGGTACACCGACACATTCAAAAATGACTGCACGTTTTGGCAATGCACCCAATTTATCTGCAACTCGCCATGCATGCCACCAAGGCATTCCAGTGGCTTGAATTTTGTCAAAAAGACTTAAACCATAATTGAGTGCATCGGCAGCATTGCCCAATAAACCCAGTTCTTTCCAGTTTTCGAAAGGGGAGTTGCTTGCAGGATTAATGACACTGTCAGCACCACAGCGCTCAGCCAACTTTCTACGATTAGCAGAGAAATCACTGGCAATGACTTTTTTAACACCTGCTGCTTTTAGCATTAAAATAATGCCAAGCCCAACAGGACCACAGCCAATGACAATCGCAGGTTCATTGGTTTTGATCCGACTACGTCGAACGGCATGTAAAGCAACTGCCATAGGTTCAGTCATTGTTGCACTATCAACATCTAAACCATTTGGTACTTCAAACATCAGGCTAGATTGAACTAGAACTTGTTCTGCATAGCCACCTGAAGCATTGGGTGAAAGCCCTGTAGATTGGTAGCCTAAATCATCAAACTTTAATAAAGGCATCGCACAGACTAAGGTATCTTTTTTGAATTTTTTACGTGTCTTGGGACCATAATCCATGATTTTTCCACAAAATTCATGTCCCATAACAAATTGATCAGCATTCTTGGCGATACCTTGAAACCCAACTTTTGCTGCAAGATTATGCATATGGTCGCAGTTATGCTGCATATGTAAGTCACTACCGCAGATCCCGCACCGAACAACTTCAAGTAGCACTTGACCTTTTAAGGGTACAAGTTCAGCCAGTTTTTCTATTCTTAATTCAGCATTTTGGCAAACTACAGATTTCATGAAATCTTCCCTGTTTTTATTTGACTCTTGTTGATCATTGCAGTTCTAGTCGTATAAAAATATGGCTGTGATCGTGGTTATAAGCTGTAAAGATGCCAGTAATTTTTTTGTATTAAATTAGCTGAATTAAAATCTCTTAAATTGTCATTATTATCTTTATATTCTCAAAGGATAAAAAAAGCACCTTATGGTGCTTCCTTATATAATTAATAGTAAATAAAACTTATTGAGTTTGAATCCAACGATCAGCACGGTCACGCGCAGTACGGATTTGTTCAGGTGTTAAGTTTGCAGCTAAAGCTGTTTTTTTAGTTTCAGACATATTAATGACTTTATTGTCTAACATGCCATCACGCGTTGAAAGTTCATACCATTGATAAGCACCAATGTAATTTTTCTTTTGTTCTTCCATCACTGCCAAATTAAAGCTAGCACGGTTATCACCATGACTTGCAGCTTTCTCAAAATATTGGCGTGCTGCTGTTTCGTTTTTAGATACCCCGAGACCATCAGCATACATACGACCTACATTTAACTGAGCCGCAGAAATACCTTGGTCAGCCGCAGATTTAAACAAACTAAAAGCATGTTTTAAATCTTTTGCAACACCTGTACCTGATTGATAACGTGTAGCTAAATAGAACTGAGCAGCAGCTTGTCCTGACTTAGCCGCTTTTTCTAAATCAGCAACGTTCATTTGTGCATATTGTGCTGCTAATGCAGACGTTGATTTTTGTTGTTGAGGAATATAGTCCGCATGGGCTTGAAAACTGAGCAGCCCAAAAAATAGGGTACTGCCTAATAAGATTTTCTTCATATAGCGCTCACTCTATAGATCGCGACTTCGCCAAACAAGTTTGGTACAGCTTTACTTAAAAAGCTGCCTTGTTGATTCCCATTTACAGCGAGTCGATCAATAATTTTAATCTGATTTTCTGCACACAGTGCTTCGAAATCACGGAAGGTGCATAAGTGGATATTGGGGGTATTGTACCACATATACGGTAATGCATCAGAAACAGGCATCATCCCTTTAAGCGCAAGAAAAGAGCGAGTCTTCCAATGTGCAAAATTAGGAAAAGTAATAATGGCTTGTTTCCCCACACGCACCATATCGCGTAATAACACATCAGGTGCATCTACAGCTTGTAAAGCTTGTGCCATAACCACATAGTCAAAAGACTGGTCTGCAAAGCGTTCCAAACCGAGGTTCAAGTCTTGTTGTATAATATTTAACCCTTTGCTTACGGCAATTGCAATCTTTTCTTGATCAATTTCTAATCCATAAGCGCGAATTTGATGTTTTTTGCTCATTTGTGACAATAATTCGCCATCACCACAACCCAAATCGAGCACACTTGCCCCAGGGCTGATCCATTTTTCAGCAAGTTGTTGGTCAATACGCATTAGATTGCCTCCTTCGGTGTGGTTTTAAGGTGTTCTTCGCCACCTAAAAATGCACGTAAGGACTTAACGTACAGCGGAATAGGGAATAGAAATGAATCATGACCTTGTTCAGCATCAATATCTAAATAGCTGACAGGTTTATGATTGGTAATTAAGGCATCGACAATTTCTTGCGAACGCTGAGGGCTGAAGCGCCAGTCTGTGGTAAATGACACCACCATGAAACGACATTGAGTATTTGATAATGCTTTGGTCAGAGAGTGTTCATATTCACGGGATGGATCAAAATAATCTAAAGCTTTGGTCATGATTAAATAGGTATTAGCGTCAAAGTTACGACTGAATTGCTCACCTTGATAACGCAAATAGCTTTCGACTTGGAATTCAACATCAAAGCCATACATAAATTTGCCAGATTTTAAATCACGACCAAATTTTTGCTTCATGGCTTCTTCAGACAAATAGGTAATGTGACCCACCATACGCGCTAAAATTAAGCCACGTTTTGGATAGCTGTCTTGTTCTAGATAACGACCATGATGAAAGTCTGGATCAGATAAAATGGACTGACGTGCCACTTCGTTAAAGGCAATATTTTGTGCTGAAAGCTTGGGTGCTGAAGCAATAATCACACAATTTTTCAAACGATCAGGATAATCCACCGACCATTGCAATGCCTGCATCCCACCCAACGAACCGCCAATAATAGCGTACCAAACATCGATCCCTAAACGGTCAGACAGCATAGTTTGAGTTTTTACCCAATCACGCACAGTCACCAAAGGAAAGTCTGGACCATAAGGACGATTTTCATTTTCAGGGTTGGGTGAGATTGGTCCTGTTGAACCACTACATCCGCCAATATTATTGAGTGCCACCACAAAGAATTTTGAAGTATCAATGGCTTTTCCTGGTCCAATACAGGCATCCCACCAACCCGCTTTTTTATCATCTTCATGATGATAGCCTGCGGCATGATGATGACCTGAAAGCGCATGACAGATTAAAATCGCATTGGATTTGTCTGCATTGAGCGTACCGTAGGTTTCCATCATGATTTCAAAACGTGGCAGTACTCGACCACATTCAAGTTCTAAAGGTTCTTCAAATTCAAACTTTTGCGGAGTAACAAGCCCCACAGAATCAGCTGGAAAAGACACAGGAAATGTTCGCCTTAAATTTTGAGGAATAGATAACTTTCATTAACCATTTTTTGATCAGAAAATGGCAGATTTTGATCATTTGAACTTCGCACTATTTCGCAAAAAAGTTCCCTCTCCTTGTAGAAGAGGATCAGGGTGAGGTCACCATCAGAGATGTATCCTCATCCTCATCTTCTCCACTACGTTTTGTATTTCAACAAAGCAGTGCTTTGTTTTGCTCAGAGAAAAAGGACTTTTATGACGATTTTAATAGCACTTTTGACTTAAAAAGCTGTTCGTTTTTTGATGTGTGAAAGTACTCTATTCAATAAATACATAAAAGAAAGGATACCACTTGGGGCATCCTTTCTAAAGTCTTTTATTTGCAAAGCAACTGTTTAAACAGCAGCAGCGATCACCTGATCTGTGCTTAATACGCCTTGATCAATCAAACGGTTGGTCGCGGCAATAATTGCTTCAATAGAAGAGGTGACAATATTGTCATGCACACCTGCGCCAAATGCGGATTTGCCTGTACCTTGAACCTGAAGTTCAATCAATGCCAAAGCTTTTGCATGCGCACCAGCACTGATGCTGCGTTCTTCATAGTTTAAGACATCAATCGGCAATTGAAGCGCATTTAAAATGGCTGAAATTGGACCGTTACCTTCACCACGCAAATGCTGAGTTTCACCATTGACTACCACATCAAGTTCAATCACTTGATTGCCATTTTCATCAGACAAACGATAGTTTTTTGCTGAATAATGTGCATCTTTTGCCGCAACATAAGTATCTTTAAACAAAGTCCAGATTTGTTGTGCAGAGACTTCTACACCTTCATCGTCAGCAACTTGTTGTACCACTTGTGAAAATTCAACTTGTAAACGACGTGGCAAAACCACGTTGTAGTTGGATTCTAATAAGTAAGCGATACCGCCTTTACCTGATTGTGAGTTGACACGAATCACCGCATCATAGTCACGACCTAAATCTTTCGGGTCGATTGGCAAGTAAGGCATATCCCAGATTTCTTGATCTTTTTGGAACTCAAAACCTTTTTTAATTGCATCTTGGTGTGAACCTGAGAACGCAGTAAAGACTAAGTCACCTGCATACGGATGACGTGGGTGTACAGGCAAACCTGTACATTCTTCAACAGTGGCAATGATTTCGTTGATGTTCGAGAAATCCAATTCAGGTGCAACACCTTGGGTGTACATGTTCAAGGCAATCGCTGCAACGTCGACGTTACCTGTACGTTCACCATTACCAAACACACAGCCTTCAACACGGTCAGCACCTGCCATGATTGCCAATTCAGAAGCGGCAATACCACAACCACGGTCATTGTGACAGTGAACAGAAATGATCACGCCATCACGACGTTGCAAGTTGCGGTGCATCCATTCGATTTGGTCGGCATAGACATGAGGACCTGAAACTTCAACCGTTGCAGGCAAGTTCAAAATCACTTTATTGTCAGGAGATGCTTCCCAGATTTCAGTGACAGCATCACACACATCTTTGGCAACTTCTAATTCTGTTGCGGTAAAACATTCAGGGCTGTATTGGAAAATAAAATCTGTTTCAGGCTGTTTTGCTGCATATTCTTTGACTTTGGTTGCAGCATTGATCGCCAATTGTTTTGCACCTTCAACATCTACATTCAAGACTTTCTGACGGAAGGTTGGAGAGTTTGAGTTGTAGATATGCACAATGGCACGTTTTGCACCTTGTAAAGATTCAAAGGTACGCTGAATCAAATGATCACGTGCTTGAACCAAAACTTCGATATACACATCTTCAGGAATATGATTTTCTTCGATCAATTTACGGGTGAAGTCAAAGTCCACCTGAGATGCGGAAGGGAAGCCAATTTCAATATGTTTAAAGCCAATTTTCACCAACATTTGGAACATTTTAAATTTTTGTTCAATGTTCATCGGCTCAAAAATTGCTTGGTTACCATCACGTAGGTCGGTACTCATCCAGATTGGTGCTTTATTGATTTCTTTATCTGGCCATTGACGGTCAGGCAAGTCTACACGTTGATACATGCGACGGTATTTTTTACTTGGATCAGCCAACATCATGAGGTAACTCCTTGTGTAGTTGTCGTTGCTCGTTTCTTGGATAAAGGCAACTTACTACAAATATAGATTGTGTCTATGCATTCTATTTACAAGTCGTTTTTGGAGTATATTCGCCTAAAGTGGCATTAAATTATGTGTGGATGTAACACGACATAAAGTCAGCCTTTGACGCTTGTAAATGGATTAACTTAAGACTAATTCTAAAACAGAGCTTCTGGAAATATTTTCCTTAATTTGCATCAATTTATAACAATAAGAAAAATATTTTCATAAAAACATCTATTTTTGAGAAATATAATCTTTATTAATCTCAGGGATGGTAGATGTTCCCATTAAAGCCATCGTAATCTCAAATTCTTCCTTTAAAATTTTAATGACATGCGCTACACCTAAAGCCCCTGCTACAGCCAAACCATAAATATAGGGGCGTCCAATGAGTATTGCAGATGCACCCATTGCTAAAGCCTTAAATACATCTGTACCACGCCGAATGCCACCATCAAGTAACAGTGGAAATTCATTTGGCACAATCGCTTTAATGTTTTGTAAAGCATGCAAGGGGCAAATGGTGGTATCTAAAACCCGTCCGCCATGATTGGAAATAATTAACCCTTTGACACCTATTTCCACTGCTTTTTTTGCATCCAATGGATGTAACACACCTTTTAAAATCACAGGTAAATCAGTGTTGGCAATAACAAATTCGATATCTGCCCATTTCGGTGCAATCTGCATTAAACCTTCAAAAACAGGATGTTGATCTGCTCTGAGTTCAGGTAGGGGAATATGCGTTGGTGTATGTGGATGTTGCATACCTTCAGGCAGTTGAAAATGTACACGACGTTCACGGTCGCGAATGCCTGTATGTGGTGAATCTACTGTAATCACAATCGCTTTAAAGTTGTGTTGTTCTGCAAGACGTACCAAAGCCAATGATTTTTCACGATCACCTTGCCAATATAACTGAAACCATTTCAATGGATTTTCTTTTTTTAACTGACGCATGTCGGTATTGGTAAAGGTACTGAGTAATATGTTACTGCCTAGAACTTCAGCAGCAAGTGCAGTTGCTGCTTCTGCTTCAGGATGGAATTGTTGTTGGTGCCCAATCGGTGCTAGAAAAATCGGATGTGGAAATGTTTGCCCTAAAATTTCAACTTGAGTTGAACCTTGAGTCAGATCATTAAGCAATCTTGGTACGAGTTGAATTTCATCAAACTGACTTAAATTGTTGCGGACACTTTTTTCATCCATGGCACCACCTTGTAAGTAGTGCCAAGTATTTTCAGGCAAATGTAATTCAGCCTGTTGTTCATAATCTGCAATGGTTTGCAAATGAGGAGGAATTTGTGTGAGCGCTGTTAATGGTGGTTTGTTGATCATAACTCGCCCCATTGACGTAATAGGTTATGATAATGGTTGGTTAAACTTAACACTTCTTCTGAATCACCAAGCTGTTGGCGTAGTTTAATGATGGTCATATCTAGGTTAAACATCGTATTACGTTGCCAATCATCTTTGATCATGCTTTGCATCCATGTAAATGCAGCTAATCTTTTTCCTGAAGTCACAGGTTCGACACGGTGTAAACTTGTTGCAGGGTAGAGAATAGCATCGCCTGCATCCAGTTTAACTTCGTGTGTTCCATAATGATCTTCAATGACTAATTCACCGCCTTCATACTCTTCAGGATTTGATAAAAATAAAGTAAGAGATACATCTGTACGAATAAGTTGCCCTGTGTCTGAACATGTTTGGATCGCGTTATCAACATGATTGCCATAATTGCCTGCGTCTTGGTAGCAGTTAATTAAAGGTCTTAAAATATGTTTAGGCAGTGCTGCGGATTGAATTAATAATTGTTGTTTTAATGCCTGTAAAATGGCATTTGAAATATCTCGGTATTGCTCAGTATTCACATCAAGTTGTAGATTATTTTTTATTTTTTGGGCTTGTGCACCTGCGCTATGACGACCATTTTTCCAGTGTTCTGTACTGTCTAAATACTGGCGGATTTCTGCGACTTGGGCAGCATTCAAAACTTGAGGAATATGCAACAACATGGGTTCTAAGACATCCTTTAAAAAATAAAAAGTCGTGCATGACTAGCATACACGACATTTGTTGCTCAAAAGAAAGAGGAATTAAAACTTATAGTTTAAACTTAAAGTTGCAGAGCGAGGTTGACCTAAAACCATACGACTACCGCCATTATTTAAGGTGCTGATATATTCTTTATCAGCAAGATTATAAATATTTAAGTTTACAGAAGCGTGTTTGTTAAAGGTATAACCAGCCAGCGCATCAAAGACAATATAGTCAGGAATACTTGGCATTGTAGCAGGTACAGTACTGTCAGTAATGACACGCTTTTGTTCATCTACATAACGAGCACCTAGACCAACTTTGAAGCCTGCATAGTCATAAGTTGTCCAAAGTGATGCAGTCCATTCAGGTGACCAACGTACCAAATTGGTTTTTGTAATCGCACCTGTTGTTGCATTAACACTGAGTTGATTTTCTTGTTCTGTTTTCATGTGGGCAACACCCGCAGAAATGTTCCATGCATCAGTGATTTTGCCTACAGCACTTAATTCAATACCTTTTACTGTGGTTTTACCTTCTTGAATGGACTCAAGTGTGACTGCATCTTGAGTAAATTGATTTTCATTTTCTGTGTAGTAGGCAGCAGCACTGACTGCTAATTTATCATTGAGTAAATCCCATTTTGTACCAACTTCATAATGATGTGTTTCTTGTGGTTTTGCAGCAGAGCTATTGATCCCTTCATCAGACAAAGTAAAGTTTGCACTACCTGGTGGCGTTAATGATTTGGCATAAGACGCATAGATACTGCTTTTTTCAGTTGGCTTAAATAACCCACCGAGTTTCCAACTGATTAAAGTGTCATGTGCACCTAATAATGTTGGTTTTTTGGTGACGGCTAAAGTTTTAGCGTCAGTTGAAACAGTAAGCGAGTCAAAGTCGGTATCATAATAGTCAATGCGAACACCGCCATTTAACTGTAGACGACCTTCTAAAAATTTAAGTGTGTCAAATAAATAAGCAGCGGCGGTATTGGTTTCACCGTGACTATATCCACCATTGTAAAGTGGATTGGCTAAGACTTGATTGCGGTCAGGATTGTACATGTTGGCAGTAATCACAGGGTTGGCTTGCCCCGGAATTTGCGCTGACATTGTCTTAGCATTTTGTTGCTCTTGTAAGAGTTCTAAGCCTGCAACGAAATTGTGCTCAATGATGCCTGTTTGAGTGTTAAAATTTAAGGTTGTGGTATTTGCTAAAATTTTATTTTCCTGATCAACACCTTGACGAGAACGTGTGATTAACCAACTATTTGGATCTTCTGCTTTGGTTAAATCGGTGATCACTAAACTATTGATACCTGTTAAAACACGCTTCATTTCAGTTTTGCCAAAACGTGAAATATTGGTCAGTTTTAAATTATCTGCTAAATCACTCTCTATTTTTGCAGTAATCATGTTGGCATTAACATCTTCATGATCATCGACATGACCATAAAAATTTTCACGATCTACAGGAGAGGCAGCATTCACGGCTTTATTTAATGCATCTCTAAATGCACTTGGAAGTTTTTCATCTGTATTGTTGTAATAAAAACCTTGCATGCCAATTGTTGGAATACCACCATCAGGAATATTACGTTGCTGTACATGTTGTGAATATAAATAAAAACGTGTGTCTGTGTCTAAACCAAAAGCAATCGATGGAGCAATGGCATAACTATTGTTTTCAATATAATCACGACCTTCGATTCCACCTTGTTGCCCCATCACATTAAGACGTACAGCGGTGTTTTCATTGATGGCTTGATTGAGATCAGCCGCTAAACGACCATGTTCAGCAGTGTTAAAACTTGCACTTACTTGACGATCATTTTTTAGCGTTGGTAGTTTTGAAACTAAGTTGATATAACCCGAAGCCGCACCACGACCAGCTTCTGCACCTGAAGGACCTTTTACAACTTCAATTTGATCAAGGTTAAAAATATCGCGGCTAATAGCGCCTAGGTCACGAATACCATCAATATATGTTGAGGTTTGTGTAGAAAAACCGCGCATTTGAAAGGTATCACCAGCACTTGTATTGCCATTTTCACCCATTTGTAAGGTAATACCAGGCGTATTTCTGAGTGCTTCAACCAAAGAACTCGCACCTTGTTCTTGTAATAACTCTTTTTTAATGATTGAAATCGTTTGTGGTGTATCAATGATAGGTTGTGTGTATTTAGGCGAGCTTACTTCATTGGCTTTATAGTTTTCTGAACTTTTATTGGCTTGAGCAGTTGCTTCAATTTGGGGTAACTGTACGACCGAGTTTTCATTAAAAGTTTCAGCTTGAGCTAAAAAAGGCAATGATGCAGCTAAAGCAACAAGAGGTGTTGTTGTTTTGTGTTTACGGCTTTGAATACGTGCCATTTGAAAATTCCTACAAAAGTCGAAGTCCAGTTTTGATCTGCATAGATGCCTAAAAGAGGAAATGTGCAGTAAAAGTGTAGCTATTGTTAAAGCATGTAACTATTTACCGCGAATAATATTGATAATGATTATTGATAACAATAGCCATTAAGTAGAATTTCACAAAAAAAGCTCAGGAAAAAATGCTCATTTAGGTTGAATATATCTATTTAAACGATTGGTAAATAAATGAAATTATAAGAAAAATAAAATAATGATAATAAATGGAGGAAGGGTTTTTGATTTAAAAAACGTATAACAAAAACTTTAAAATCAACAAAAAAATAGCCTCTTAAAGAGGCTATTTAAAAAAACGTTATTCGTTGAACTTAGTATTTAAAGTTCACAGAAAGTACTGCATTACGACCATCTGCTTCTGTTGCATAGTGAGAAGCATAAGCTTTTGTGAAGTAGCGTTTGTCTGAAAGGTTATTTACATTGAGTTGTAAATCAACATTTTTGTTTACGTTATAACGTGCCATGGCATCGTAGCGAACATAACCTGCAACCCATTTAGTATTTGCTGCGTCGCCAAATACTTGATCAGCATAGAATGCACCTGCACCTACAGTGAATTGAGGTAAGACTTTGTATGTTGTCCAAAGTGTTGCACTATGTTCTGGTACATTTGGAAGTTGTTTGCCTTTTGCTGGATTATCAGCAGTACAAACACCTTGACGGTTACAAGATGGACCAGGATTTGTCATTTCACTGTCTAAATAAGAATAACCCGCAGTGATATCCCATTTATCTGTGATTTTACCATTTGCAGTTAACTCAACACCATCAACTTTGCTTTCACCACCGTTGGTATATGTGCCTGCATCAAGTTGAATACGTGTATTTTGCTTTTCTGTACGGAAAACTGCTGCGGTTAAATTGAGTTTATCATTAAATAAATCCCATTTTGTACCCAATTCAATGGTACGAGCTTCTTCTGGTTTTAAGTCCATATAAGCTTTACCAATGCTTTCAGAACCATCACCAGCATCGACACCTACAGGGTTAGCAGATGTTGCGTAGCTCGCATAAATTGAACCATTTTCAACAGGTTTAAAGGTTAAACCCGCTTGATAAGTGAAGAAATCTTTATCATTTTCGATTTTTTCACCTGTCGCATTTGTTACTTGTTCAGTATCAAATTTATCCCAACGTACACCTAAATCAAGCAACCATTGTGGAGTAAACTCAATATTGTCTAAGAAATAAACAGATGTATTTTTTGTTGTGGTCGTAGTGGTATTACGATTCGCTGTCGCTGTTCCTAACCATGGGTCATGAGGGTTTGGATTGGTGAGCGAAGTACACCATGCGTCATTATTTGCACAGTTGCTGTTAAAACCACCCGTAGTTGAATCTTTATAACCTGGATAAGTTGTTGAATAACTTCCTTTATCAGATTCTTGGTCAGAATATTCAGCACCCAAATTAAAGCGATGTTTAATTGTACCTGTGTTGAATTTACCTGTTAAAGAAAGTTGATCTGTGAAGATATCTGTATCTGTAATACGTGAGTTGATACGACGCCATACTTTATCATTTAGAACATTACCTTTTGAGTCATCAGGCTGTGTCCATAAATAATCATTTTTAGATTTACTATAAATAGCAGTATTTGAAAGCGTTAAATTATCTGTTAAATCATGTTCAACTTTTAATGTTGCAATATGATTTTCTTGCTTTTGGAAATCACGATCAAGTAAACCATAGTAAATGCCTTGTTTTACATTGACAGGTTTACCTGCAGTGGCTTTTTTATCTTTATCATACTGATATGGCACACCAGAATCAGGCGTATCATCAGATTTTAAATAATAGTAGCTAGCTGTAGTACGTGTTGGAGTATCTAAACCAAAAGTAATACTTGGTGCAATCCCGACACGTTTGTATTCAGCACCATCGGCTTGACCAGCTTTTTCATTATGGTGTCCCATCACAGCAACACGAGCAGCAATACCATTACCAAAGTCTTTATTACCATCAAGGGTAATACGTTGGTAATTGTCTGTACCGCCAGCTACAGAACCTTCTAAAGAATCGCCTTTTTTAGCGACTTTAGAAATCATGTTTACACTACCACCAACAGAGCCTGCACCACCTAGAGAAGATGAAGAGCCTTTCGTGATTTCAACTTGTTCAACAGCAAACATATCACGGTTTTGTGAAGTGGCATTACGCACACCATCGACATACATTGAACTTTCAGAGTTATAACCACGAATAATAGGGCGGTCACCATTTGGGTTGCCGCCTTCACCTGCACCTAAAGTAATCCCTGGTACTGTGCGCAGTGCATCTGCAAGTGTTGTTACTTGTGTATCTTCGATCAATTTTTTTGAAATAACAGAAACTGATTTTGGTGTGTCTAAAAGTGGTGCTACAAATTTGGAGTTAGCAGATTCATCGACTTTTAAGCTTTGTTGTTTTGTTGCGTGAGCTTGAGCATGAATAGTAGGTAGTTGTTGCACTTCTTCTTGGGCAATGGCAGTTGTTGCCATAACAGATAAAGAGGATGCAAGAGCCGAAACAACAACCTTTTTACGTGATTTGATAAATGACATGGAGACTCACTAGAGAGTAATGCAAATTTGTATGCGAATAATAATAATTCTTATTCTTTATCACTATTTTTTGTAATTGGTTTTAACAATAGGTGAAATTATATCAATAAGTAAAAAAAATGAAGAAAAGTGTAATTTTTTATTAAGTTTTTGATTTGTATTGTAAATTTAAAAACCCTCTCGTAAGAGGGTTTTTTATTGTTTTTACTGATTAAAAGTCATAAGAGACAGATAACCAGAAGTTTCGTCCAGGTAAGTAGGTTCCATCCATACCTGAACCAATGGACATATAATCGTAAGCAGTGGCTAATTCACCTTTAGAATTTATATAGCTTTGGTTCCCAGCAAAGTCTTTATCTAACAAATTGTTAATTGCACCATTAAATCGTAATTGATCATTTACGCTATAACTTGCACCTAAGTTAAAGAGGTTATAACCCTTTAATTTATTATTTGTTAATTCATAAATAATTGCGGCATCAGTTCCTGCGGTTTGTTCCGTGTCATAACGTGTACGGCTTGACTTATATTCGTGTTGTAACCAAAGGTCAAATTGATCGTTGATATGCCATGTTGATGTTGTATTAAAAGCATTTTTAGGCACATTACTTAAAGCATTTCCTTTGTCTTTGCCTTTAGTAATTTCTGTTTCCATATAGGTATAGGCAGTTTTTATATCCCATTCAGGCAGAATGTTATATTTTAAACTCACTTCTACACCTTCAGACTTTGCTTCATCTGCATTGGTTTTTTGTGAAAATGATTTTTGGTCAGTGATATGTGCACCAAAGCTGATACAACTTGGATTATTTAAATTAGGCTGCTGACCATTTACTGTATAATTACAGTTTAAAATTTCAGGTCCAGTGGTAAAACGATCTTTGATTTTGGTATGGAAGATTGTTGTTGAAAAGTCTAAATCACCTTGGTTAAAGTAAAAACCAAGTTCATAGTTCGTTGACTCTTCAGGCTTTAAGTTCGGTGAACCAATACCAAAACTGGTGCCTTGTCCACTGACACTAATGATTCCATTATGTAAGTCTTTTGCAGAAGGGGCTTTATAACCTGTACTTACTCCACCTTTTAAGGTGATCGCATTTGTTGCATTCCAAACTAAATATGCACGTGGACTAAAGTGCCCACCAAAACCACTATGTTCTTCAAAACGACCGCCTAAAGTCATACGAAGATTATCTAACATCTTCCATTCATTTTCAGCGTATAAAGACCAAGAGTCCTTTTTAAACTCAGAACCAACGCCAGCAATACCATCGGCAACAGTGGCTTCTTTATATTCAGCACCAACGGTAACTTTATGGTTGGCAATAGGAGCAATAAAATGAGTATCTATAACCAAATCGGTATTTTCTAAAGTACGATCAGCACCAGAAGCGATATTATTTGGAAAAGTATTATTTGGAATTGTACGTCCAATCGTTTCAGTTGTGGTGTGGCTAGCGTATGATTTCCATGTTCCAAGTGCATAATCGCCATCATGACCCACAGAAAATTGAGTACGATTAAACTCTAATTCATCTTGATAACCATTGGCTTTTTTCGCAGTATCTTGAGTACCTAAACGGTTATCGTCATTTTGATAGTTTTGAGAAGAATGAAACGCATCGAACCAAAGACTATTTTGTTCATTGAGTTTGAGATTTAATTTTGTGCCAAAATCGAAGTTGTCGCTTTCACTTGGACGCGGATCTCGTCCTGCTGTACCAGGAATACGCTCTGATTTTTGACGATCTAAATAACTACCACGAAGTTGTAAACCTAAACGGTCTTGAATAATAGGACCATTTACCACAAAGCTTGACTTCCACGAATCTGCTTCGCCTTTATGTTCCATAATATTACCGCCAACAGTAATATTGCCACGCCATTCATTGCTAATTTTTTTTGTAATAATGTTAATCACACCGCCCATTGCTTCTGAACCATAACGTGTTGCCATTGGTCCACGAATCACTTCAATACGTTCAATTGAAGACAGAGGAGGCAAATAACCACTTGATGTTTCACCAAAACCATTAGGTGTGACATCGTTAGACGTTGATTGGCGTCTACCATCAATCAAAATGAGCGTATAAGGTGCGTCTAAACCACGCATTTTAATATTTAAACCAGATGTCTTACCGACACCATCACGTAAATCTAGTCCAGGAACATCAACCAATAAGTCAGCGATAGACGTTGCATTTTTTTTCTCAATGTCTTCTTTTGACACCACACTAATACTTGCAGGTGCATTTTTTAATTTTTGTTCGAAACCCGAAGCTGTAAATACAACTGTATCGAGCTGTTGAATCGTATCTTCTTCTGAAGTCGTCGTTGTTTGCGCATAAGTCACAGAGGCGCTAAACGTACAAAGTGCAAGCGTTAGAGGGTGAAGGTTGAATTTACTCATAAAAGAATTCCAGTGTTGGACGAGAAAAATAAATATATGAAAAACATCAAAAATATTGAGGTTGAATAATAGTGAGAAATATTATTATTTGCAATAAAGATCAATTTTTTTAATATAAAAATGAAAAAAATCAAAAATGAGAAAAAGAAAGATGGAGAATTTTTTATTTTGATGGTTAAAATAGCCGAAATTTTGTATATCTATAAAGTTGTCATATAATGTGGCACTTTTTTAAATTGTAACTACTATTATATAGAGGAAGCCATGCAAGTAACTTCTGAAGCGGTTTCGGGCGTTGCCCGTCGTTTAAATGTATCTGTACCGACGAGCCGTGTAAATGAGCAATTCGAAGCTCGTTTAAAACGCGCTGCCAAAACTGTGAAGATTAACGGCTTCCGTCCAGGCAAAGTGCCTGTAAACGTTGTTCGTCGTGAATACGGTGCAAGTATTTACCAAGAAGTGGTAAATGACATTATCCGTGACTCAGTATTTGAAGCAATTCAACAAGAGAAAATCAATGCTGTTGGTATGCCAAACATTGATAAAGTTGAAAACAAAGATGATGCTTTGGTTTTTGAAGCAACTGTAGAAGTTTATCCAGAAGTTTCAGTAAATGCACTTGATGCATTAGAAGTTGAACGTAAATCGACTTCAGTGAATGACAAAGATGTCGACACTATGCTCGAAAACTTGCAAAAACAACGTCAAACTTGGGCTGAAACCAAAGGTATGGCGAAAAAAGACATGCAAGTAACTTTCGACTTTGAAGGTACTGTTGATGGTGAAAAATTTGAAGGCGGTGCTGCGCAAGACTTTAAACTTGTTTTAGGTTCTGGTCGTATGATTCCTGGCTTCGAAGATGGCATCATCGGTATGAAGAAAGGCGAAGAGAAAGTCATTGACGTTACTTTCCCTGAAGATTACCAAGCTGAAAACCTTGCTGGTAAAGCTGCTCAATTCAAAATCACTGTGAAATTGGTTGAAAAACCAAAACTTCCTGAAATTGATGCTGAATTCTTAAAAATCTTCAACATTACTGAAGAAGAAGGCGTTGAAAAATTAAAAGCTGACGTTCGCAAAAACATGGAACGTGAAGTGAAAAATGGTCTTCGTAACCAAGTTAAATCTGCTACATTTGATGCATTAGTTGCTGCAAATGAAGTTGAACTTCCTTCAGCAATGGTTGCTCAAGAAATTGACCGTCAACGTCAACAAATGATTCAACAGTTCACTCAACAGTTCGGTGCTCAAGGTGCGCAAGCATTTGACAGCAGTATGCTTCCTGATGACTTGTTCAAAGAACAAGCTGAAAAATCAGTAAAATTAGGCGTGTTAGTGAGCAAAGTATTAGCTGATGCTCAACTTGAAGTAGATGCTGCTCGTGTTGAAGCATACATCGAAGATATGGCGACTTCTTACGAAGACCCAACTGAAGTGATTGAATACTTCAAAAATGATGAAAAACAACGTGCTCAAATTGAAGCTGTTGTTTTAGAAGATCAAGTAGTAGATTATATTTTAGCTGCTGCTAAAGTATCTGATACTGAAGTAAGCTATCAAGATTTATTGAAAGAACAACAAGCGCGTCAACAAGGCTAAGTTGTTTTTCACTAAAAGGCGCTTTCGGGCGCCTTTTTTTATGCTGTATCAAATTTGTAATTGTCCCAAATTCACAATGCTTATTCAAAAAAAATTTGATATTTAATTGGGAATATTTTGCAATTTCAATCATTATCCCTCATATTGTCAAATATGAGCTGAGTAACAAAAAATTCAGGAATAAATAACATATGTATGTTCCATCTATTGAAAATGCTTTAGTCCCTATGGTTGTAGAACAGTCATCTCGTGGTGAACGTTCTTTTGATATTTTTTCACGACTTTTACGTGAGCGTGTTATTTTTCTAACAGGTGAAGTTGAAGATAACATGGCGAACCTGATTGTCGCGCAAATGTTATTTTTAGAAGCTGAAAATCCAGATAAAGATATTCACTTATATATTAACTCACCGGGTGGTTCAGTAACTGCGGGTATGGCGATTTACGATACTATGCAGTTTATTAAACCCGATGTCGTGACTTATTGTATGGGTCAAGCAGCATCTATGGGCGCATTCTTATTGAATGCGGGTGCTAAAGGTAAACGTTATTGCCTTGAAAATGCACGAGTTATGATTCACCAACCATTGGGTGGTTTCCGTGGTCAGGCATCAGATATTGAAATCCATGCGCGTGAAATTTTATTTATTAAAGAACGTTTAAATCGTTTAATGGCAGAACATAGCGGTCAAGATTATGAGCGTGTGGCAAAAGACACAGACCGTGATAATTTTATGACTGCACAACAAGCGAAAGAATATGGTTTAGTCGATCAAGTGTTATCAAAACGCCCTCAAAACTAAGCTTTAATGTACAGATTTAAGATTTGGAGTGAAAATGTCCGATAATCCTCAAGGACAAAAACATTGTTCATTTTGTGGAAAAACACAGTCTGAAGTTGGAAAACTGATCGCTGGTGAGGACGCGTACATTTGTAATGAATGTGTGGATGTCTGCTTAGATTTAGTTCAAACCAGTCAACAAGTTGAAACTGGGGATTGGGCAACACGTCCATTGCCTAAACCTCATGAAATTCGTGCAGCACTTGACCAGTATGTGATTGGTCAAGACACTGCAAAGAAAACTTTATCTGTGGCTGTGTATAACCACTATAAACGCTTGAAAGTAACGCAATCTACGCAAAAAACCAAAGATACGATTGAGTTAGCAAAAAGTAATATTTTACTGATTGGACCAACAGGTTCGGGTAAAACATTATTGGCGCAAACACTTGCACGTTTACTTGATGTACCTTTTGCGATGGCTGATGCAACCACTTTAACCGAAGCAGGTTATGTGGGTGAAGATGTTGAAAACATTGTACAAAAGCTATTACAAAAAGCGGATTATGATGTAGAAAAAGCCCAAAAAGGCATTATCTATATTGATGAGATTGATAAGATTACGCGTAAATCTGAAAATCCATCCATTACCCGTGATGTATCAGGTGAAGGCGTACAACAAGCACTTCTGAAAATGATTGAAGGCACAGTTGCATCTATTCCACCTCAGGGCGGACGTAAGCATCCACAACAAGAGTTCATTCAAATTGACACTTCAAATATTTTATTTATTTGTGGTGGTGCATTTTCTGGGCTTGAGAAAGTGGTACAACAACGTCAAGAAAAAGGTGGTATTGGATTTACCGCTGATGTGAAAAATAAAGATGATACTAAAAAATTATCTGACTTATTCCGTCAAGTTGAAGCAACAGACTTAGTAAAATTTGGTTTAATTCCAGAGTTTATTGGTCGTTTGCCTGTCATTGCGACGCTTGAAGAGCTCGATGAAGAAGCATTAATGCAAATTTTGACTGAACCAAAAAATGCATTAACACGTCAGTATCAGTACTTGTTTGAAATGGAAGATGTAGATCTAATTTTTGAAGACTCAGCATTACGTGCTGTGGCAAAAAAAGCGCTTGAACGCAATACAGGCGCACGTGGTCTACGTTCTATTTTAGAAAATGTTTTACTTGAAACCATGTATGATTTACCAAGTCGTGAAGATATTGGCACAGTCATCATTAATGCTGATGTGATTAATCATCAAGCAGAACCTGTTTATCAAGCAGAACGTCAACCGAAGCAAGAACAAGCTGTTGAAGAAAAAGTTGATTTAAAAGTAATTGATAGTAAATCTGCTTAAAATGATTGAGTTGTGATCTGCAACTCATCTGAAACGTGTAAGAAGCTGGACTTTTTACACGTTTTTTATTTTTAAATCGCCAATGAAATGTTAAGCTGATATTGAGAAAATCATCTTCATTCAAAAATGAAAATAAAAAATACGTGGTGAGGGATAATCATGCGTTACTTTGGTCTAATTATTTTAACCAGTTGTGGGTTGGCTGCCTGTCAAAGTCATCAAACTGTACAACAACCGACTGTAGGTCAAGCGGTATCTACTTTAGATGCTGTGAATTTTGAAAAAGAAAATTCTTTTGTCTATGAGAAACTAGATCAATATAAACTCGGTAAGTTTTCTGTAGGTTCATGGGTCAATCAAGAGCCTGGGCAGTATTTTAAATTGGTCAAACCCCAAAATCCGAATGCCGCTGTGATTTATTTTTATCGTCCTGATAGTAAATGGAATCGCCAAGAAATTATTGCGCAGAGCTTCTATTTAAATGGGAAGCGCGTGCCTAGCCTCATCAGTAATCATTATTATTGGATTGAGTTGGCTGAAGGTGATTATAAACTTAGTTTAAGTCGACCTTTGGCAGTGGTGCATTTTCAAAAACCTAAAGTTGCTTATTTTCATGTGCAAGCAGGTCAGCAATATTTTGTAAAATATGAAGAAGAAAAATTCCGTGGTGGTCCAAACGGTGGTGGTGAATTGTTGAAAGTGGGTCCATTGATGCAAATGCCGACGCGTCAAGCCTTAAAAGAAATTGCCATGACACAATTAAAATCGCCTGGTTTAAACTTCGTTGGTGAAATGACCGCAGATGGAAAGCTGATTAAACCTCAGGAAAAAATTGATAGTGGAGATTATCAAGCCAGTGATGATGTGCATTTGAGTACGCCATTTAAGATTTGGAATCCTTTAACATGGTGAGTTAGTGACTGGCATCACCCATTTAAAAAAAGAGGCAATTGCCTCTTTTTTATAGAAATAAATAGTATTATTTGTTTTCTGCGGCTTTTTTGAGTGCGTCTAGTTTTTTATTCACTTGAGCAAAGTCTTTTTCAGCCGCTTGAATGGTCGACATAAGCTGAGTATTGATGATTTTCATTGATTCTTGGGCAACAACTGGACTTTTGGCTAAGATAGATTGTCCAACTTGGCTTGAGTAAAAATCAATTTGTGCTTGTACTTCTTCAGCAGTGTAAATATCTTTGTAAATTTTTTGATAAATCGGCTGCATTTTATCCCAAGAAATACTTTTCTTGTTTTGCTCGTATAATTGATCTGCTAATTCATTGGCAACGATTTGCTCTTGTGGATTCAGTTTTTCATGCTGTACGATATTTTGTACAACAGTATAAGCTTGCTGATCAAGTTGTGGACGAATTTGTTGTATGGTTTGTTGTAAAAGTTGATTGATTTTCATCACTTCTATCAGCTTTTGTACTTGCTGATCACTTGCAGGAGCAGCAAAAGCGTAAGGTGTAATCAGTATTAAACCGCTGAGTAATAAAGTTTTAAATTTTTTCATCTGACTGTCCTTAAAATATGATGAATAGAAAATCTATTGAGAGAAAAATTTCTCCATGGCTTGTGTAAGTTTAGCTTGTGCTTGAGCTGAAGGTTCAGCATTTTCAGGGAAAATTTGTTCAACAGTTTCAATAATTTTCTGTTCAAAGTTTTTATTATTTAAAATAGATTGTCCTATTGCTGTTTTATAAAATTTAATCCATTGCTGTGTTTCTTCTTCAGTCATATTTTGGTTGTAAATATTAAATAAGCTTTGTCTAAACTCATGTTTATACGCATCACTTAAATAATAATTTTGAATTGCATTATAAATACGCGTTTGATTTTCTTTCGTTTGGGGAAGAGAGTGATACTCAATGATCTGCTGTGTTAGTTGTTGAAAAGTTTCACGCGTTGAGAGGTCTTTGATCGCTTGATTGATGTTAATGACATTCAGCAGTTGTTCTGTACTTTCTGTGCTTGCTGGTGCTGCATATAAACCTGTGTGCAGTAGGCAAAGGCTGAGGCTAAACATTATTGTCTTGATCATTTTTGGTTCTCACGAATAATGTTTTGAATATCTTCTAAGTTGATAATTTTATTAAAATCATTACTTGAGGTATCAACAATTTTTGCGATCATAATGGGAACATTTTGCCCTGCATTTTGCATATTGGTTTGTTGGTAAACGTTGATTAAGGCTTGAGCTTGTTCTTGGCTAAGTGTTTGATAAGCCGCGCGAATGTTAGTCAGAAAAACTTTTTCATCAACTTGTTCGATCATGTCGTTAATCATGATGTCTGATATTTGTATGATTAAAGCTTGTTGTTCAGCTGAAAGCGCTTGTTTGTATTGTAATTGATCAAACATCAATTCTTCAGTTGCACTTTTCATATTCGGCATACTTTGTTTGAGCAAAGCAGGTTTAAATTGATCCCAATGTTCAATTTTAATGAGTTGATCAATCTGTTGTTGTGTCGCAGAGGCTGCAAAGGTATGAAAACTAAAACTCAATATAAATAAAGAATACAGGTAGGGTTTTATTGTCATTAGATTCTCATAAATAAAAAAGCACCCTAATCATAGAGTGCTTTTTCATCAACATTCAAGCAATAAATCTATTTAGCGTTGAATAAAGACTTAGTTCGCTGCTGCATCAACCACTGGGATTTTCCCAATTTTTGCTTGCCAGATTTTTGGTGCTGTTGCATGGATTGATGTACCGTTTACATCAACTGCAACAGATACAGGCATATCTTCAACCACAAATTTGTAGATTGCTTCCATACCTAAGTCAGCAAATGCAACCACTTCAGCTTGGCGTACAGCTTTAGAAACAAGATACGCTGCACCACCGACTGCCATCAAATAAGTTGCTTTATTGTCTTTGATTGCTTCGATTGCAGTAGGACCACGGTCTGCTTTACCAATCATACCAAACAAGCCAGTTGCTTCTAACACTTGGCGAGTGAATTTATCCATACGTGTTGCAGTCGTAGGACCTGCAGGACCAACCACTTCATCACCTACAGGATCAACTGGACCCACGTAGTAAATAAATTTACCTTTAAGGTCTACAGGAAGCTCTTCGCCTTTGTCGAGCATTTCGCACATGCGTTTGTGCGCAGCATCACGACCTGTATAGATTGTACCGTTGAGTAATAGCGTGTCGCCCGGTTGCCAAGAGTTCATTTCTTCTTGAGTAATGTTGTCTAGGTCAACACGTTTAGAAGATGAAGAATCCCAAGTCACTTCAGGATAGTCAGAAAGTTTAGGTGCTTGAATATGTGCAATACCTGAACCATCTAATTGGAAGTGCGCATGACGAGTTGCAGCACAGTTTGGAATCATACCGACTGGTTTACCCGCAGCGTGGCAAGGATAATCTTTAATTTTAATATCAAGAACTGTAGTTAAACCACCAAGACCTTGTGCACCGATACCTAAAGCATTTACTTTTTCAAAGATTTCGATACGAAGTTCTTCGATTTTGTTTTGTGGTCCACGACGAAGTAATTCGTCCATGTTGATTTCTTCCATGAGTGATTCTTTTGCAAGCATCATGGCTTTTTCAGCAGTACCACCAATCCCGATACCGAGCATACCCGGTGGACACCAACCTGCACCCATCGTAGGAACAGTTTTAAGTACCCAATCAACGATTGAATCAGAAGGGTTTAACATCGCAAGTTTAGATTTATTTTCCGAACCACCACCTTTTGCAGCAACAGTGATGTCTACTTTGTTACCCGGAACAAGTTTGTAGTGAATCACAGCAGGAGTGTTGTCTTTGGTATTTTTACGACCAAAAGCAGGGTCAGCAAGTACAGATGCACGAAGAACGTTGCTATTTTCAAGATAGCCTTGACGTACACCTTCATTGATTGCGTCATCTAAGCTCATGGTTAAATCAAATTTAACGTCTAAGCCCACGTCAACAAATACGTTAACAATACCAGTATCTTGACAGATTGGACGATGACCTTCTGCACACATACGTGAGTTGATTAAGATTTGTGCAATTGCATCCTTGGCAGCTTTGTTCTCTTCACGGTCATAAGCACGGCTCATCGCTTGGATGAAGTCTTGTGGATGATAGTAAGAAATGAACTGAAGCGCATCCTTGACCGATGTGATCAAGTCATCTTGCTTGATAATAGTTGTCATATCGAAAATCTCTTGAGCGGGCTGATAGCTAGCGGGCTAAATTATACGTGATAAAGCAGCTTTTGTGGATGACTTGCTTGAATTTTGGCTAAAGTTTAATGTTGAATTTGCAGGGTTAAGAGATATTGAGTCAAATCAGCAAAGTTTTGTAGCAGAATAAAATTTTACTCTATGTTATAAAAATATCTGTTTTAAAAATATTTTTAGATTTTCTAAACGATTGTTTGTATTTTACTTTTTTTAACATTTTAAAATATGACAGTGTTTGTCATAAATTTGTCATAAATATTTCACATAATACAAATATTAAAACAGAGAAATGAAATATGACGATTTCAAGTATCCTGATGGTTGTAGGTTTTAGTATTTATATTGCTGCAACTTGGGTGTATGGACAGAAAGAAGATCAGGCATAAGCTTTATCTTCTTTTTTTTATGCTTGAGTTTTATTTCAAAAGCTAAGTAAGTATAAAAAACCTATCAAAAAATATTTATGATTTAAAAATTAATTGTTTAAAATTTTATGATCAAAAAATAAATCTGGATGCTGATTAACTTCGTCATTACCCCAATATCTATGTAGGGCTGAAAAATTCGTAGCTTTATCAGTTTCCAACTTATTTAAATCCATGACACAGCAGAATGATAATTGATCAAAACTGTAATAAAAAAAGACCACCCAATCCGTAAATTGGGTGGTTTGAGTATCAAACCTTAACAATCTTGCATGAGTTTAGATTATTGAGCAGCTTGTTGTTCTGCTTGAATCGCAGTTAAAGCAATTGTAAAGACAATATCATCGACCAAAGCACCGCGTGACAGGTCATTTACAGGCTTATTCAAACCTTGCAACATTGGACCAACACTGACCACATTGGCAGAGCGTTGAACCGCTTTATACGTGGTATTTCCTGTATTTAGGTCAGGGAAAATAAACACATTGGCACGACCAGCAACTTTTGAATCTGGTGCTTTAGAGCGTCCTACACTTTCAACAGAAGCCGCATCGTACTGTAATGGACCATCAATGAGTAAGTCAGGACGACGCTGTTTTGCAATTTCAGTGGCTTTTGCTACTTTTTCTACATCTGCACCCATTCCTGATGTACCTGTAGAATATGAAATCATGGCAATACGTGGATCGATCCCAAAGGCTTTTGCAGAGTCCGCAGACTGGATGGCAATTTCAGCCAATTGTTCTGCATCTGGGTCTGGGTTGATTGCACAATCACCATAAACATAGACTTCATCAGGTAATAACATGAAGAATACTGAAGATACCAATGAATAGTCAGGCGCAGTTTTAATCAATTGGAAAGCAGGGCGTACAGTATTTGCTGTGGTATGCACCGCGCCAGATACTAAGCCATCAACTTGACCAAGTGCAAGCATCATTGTGCCAAGTACAACAGTGTCTTGTAGCTGATCACGTGCTTGTAAATCATTGAGTTTGCCTTTACGCAATTCCACCATTTTTTCGACATACTGTTCACGAATCAAATCTGGATCAATAATTTCTAAATCATGAGGCAATTCAATATTGCGTGCACGTGCGACTTCAACGACAGCTTCAGGTTTTGCCAATAATATACAGTGTGCAATTCCACGAGCCTGACAAATTGCAGCAGCTTGAATGGTACGATGTTCATCACCTTCAGGCAGTACAATACGCTTTTTCGCAGCAATTGATTTTTGTACCAATTCATGGCGGAAAGCAGAAGGGGATAGACGAGGTTGATAATCACCGTTTAATAACAAGACTAACCAGTCCATATTGATATGGCTCGAAACAAAACGTGTGACTTGTTCAGCGCGCTCAGTATCATCGACTGGAATTTCATTGCTTAGATTTGAAAGCAATTGAGTTGTTTCAAATGTACTTAATGGTGTATGTAAAATAGGTAAACCATTTTTAATTGCTGTCTGACAGAATGCCAATGCAGCAGGATTAGGTTGATGATGTTCTGCTAAAACCAAACCTGCAAGTGGAATACCATTACTGGTTGCAAGACTTGCTGCAAGTAACACATCAATACGATCTGAAGCGGAGATGATTAATTCACCAGCAATAAATTTTTGTAATTCATGTTCAATATTAGAAGCAATTAAACTGCTGTGTAAAACACGACGTACAGTTGATTTACCTTCATTAATCCAACTTGCTTGGATATGTGTAGCAAGGTCTGAAACACGCGGTACACTTAAAGTATCGCTGAATGGAACTAAACCAATCACAGGTAAATGTTCAGTGCCAATATGCGCATGTGTACGTTGAATGGCTTGTGTAAATTTTTCTGTTTCTTCAACTAAACGCAAATCTGGAGCAAATGTCACAGGAATTTGTGCTGAATCTTCAGATAAACCACGTGTACGCATAAACAATACACCAACATTACGTGCTGATGCCGCACCACCAAAATAGCGTAATTGTGCTTCAACTTTTTCAGCAGTCTGTTCAGGCTTGGCAATATTGGCATTGCTGACAAAAATAACTTTTGCATCAAGTGCTTGAGCAAGTGAAGCATTAATTTCACTGGCAAAAGCGTCACGTGCGCTCGGGACTAAACCTTCAACAATAATAATGTCATGTGTACGGGCAACTTCACGATGTAAACGAACAGCTTCTTCAAGTAGCTCGTCAGTTTCACCTGTGTTGAGTAAATAATTTAATTTTGCATATGGAATTGGTTCAACCGTTTCAGTTTTAGAAACATGACGATAGAGTGCAGTTGTACGATCAGACTCGGCTTTTTCATCTTGTGAAAATGGTTTTAAAAATCCAGCTTTTACCCCCTGACAATCCAGAGCATAAATAAGTCCGAGACATGCAGAGGTAAGACCTACGCCTTCACCTGTAGGAACCAATAAAATTGTTTTCATACGCTATTCTTAAAAAGATAAATCAAAATAAATTTTAAAATGAAAGCTGGTGATGGCTAATTAAGCCATCACAGTTTCAATATCAGACTTTTTTGCAGAAGTATTCACCTGTTCTAGTACAACATGCTCAGTTTCTTTTGCAATACGACCTTCTTCGTCTGTTGGTACAACCCAGATTTGTGGACCTGTACCAGCATCAATACGACCTTCAGTACCACGTTTTAAACTATTATTTTGTTCTTGACTCAAGTTAAAGCCAAAATGTGGTAAATAAGCGACTGTTTTTTCACGAATATAAGCTGAGTTTTCACCAATACCGCCTGTGAAGAATAAGCCATCAATACGTGGTAGACCACAGCTTAAACCTGCCAATGATTTTGCTAAACGGTAGCAAAAAACTTCAATCGCAAGTGCTGCATCTTCATTGCCTTGTTCAGATGCTTCAATGAGCGTACGCATATCATTTGAAAGGTCAGACAAACCCAGTAAACCAGATTGGCTATTGAGCATTTTGTCGATTTTATAAATGTCCCAACCCAAGTTTGAAGCTAAGAAACTATGAATACTTGGGTCTACATCACCACTACGTGTACCCATTACCACACCTTCAAGTGGTGTTAAACCCATTGAAGTATCGACGGATTGACCATTCCAGATAGCACAAGTCGAGCTACCATTACCTAAATGCGCTGTGAGCCATCCACCTTTTTTAAAGCTACCCGCAAGTTCTGAACCACGTTCAGAAACGTATGCATGACTTGTACCGTGGAAGCCATAGCGACGGACATTATGTTCTGTATATAAAAATTTTGGTAATGCGTAACGATAAGCATGTGAAGGCATCGTTTGATGGAACGCAGTATCAAAAACTGCAACTTGTGGTAAATGTGGGAATAAACGCATCGTTGCTTCAATACCGACTAAATGCGCGGGATTATGTAACGGTGCAAGTGGTGT
Organism: Acinetobacter sichuanensis; assembly: GCF_003024515.2. Lineage (GTDB taxonomy): Bacteria > Pseudomonadota > Gammaproteobacteria > Pseudomonadales > Moraxellaceae > Acinetobacter > Acinetobacter sichuanensis. Next base: position 94,305 of record NZ_PYIX02000002.1, on the reverse strand, counting down.
TGCAGTACGAATACGTTCAATAATTTCAGGTGTTAATAATTCTGCTTTGGTCAATGTACCGCCATGTACAACACGATGACCAATCGCTTGTGGATTATGATGTGCTAAACGCTCAAGAATGGTTTCAAGGGCTTTCTCATGATCTGCATGAGGAATGGAAAGCTCAAGTTCGGCACCACCAGTGGTAATACCTTTAATACGTGCATCAGCAGAACCTAAGTTTTCTGCTAAACCAAAGATTCGATCTTTGCGGTGCTCTGAAACCAAAGCATATTTAATTGATGAAGATCCGCAGTTAATTACTAATACTGATGTAGACACGTTTTATTACCCGAAATTGTAATTTGATATGGTCGTCCTGATTGATCTGATTACGCTTTTTATTGGTGCAATTTAGATCAGTAGTGATGTTGTACCATGTGTTGTTTTTCTGTCCTAGATAGACTTTAGGTGATTAGACTTAAGCACTATCGACCACTTTAAGAATTATAATTAGAATTTATCAGTTGATAGATTTCATTTATAAATAAAATAGTACAGTACAAAAGTATGATCTATTTTAAACATAGCATGATTTTTATACATTTTAGCTGAGTTTTATGTTAAAAATTTTGTATGTCTCATGAGTTTTTATATTTAATTTCAGACCAACGTACAATTACATAAGCAATTAAAGCCACCATAAAAAACACGAGCATCATCCATGCCAAACCTTGCAATGTCTCAATAATGGTTCGATAAACCTCTAAAAACCAACGTTCTTGGGTGAGTTTTAAAATGATTGGTGCTTTCTCGTTGGTATAGGTGATTGGGCTAATATATTTTTCCATATCATAAATACGAATACCTGAAGATGTACCCACCACCATACCTGCAAATTTGGTGTATTTTGCCCAAGCTGTATGGATTGGATCATTGATAATACGCGCTAAAATGGCATTAATAGAGCCTGAAAAAATGCGCATGACCATAAACGAAACCAGTAATGCCAAGAAAAATGTAATGATGATTAAGGCGTAAAACATAATTTTTTCCTTTTTTATGTTTATATTTTTATTGTAGGAAAAATTTTATGTTGCAATGTAATTTTTTAATGCCATAAAAATAAAAAACCGTCCAATTTTAAAAAATGAACGGTTTTACTTCAATGTACTGACTTATTGACGAATTTGACCATCGCCTAAAACAATCCATTTTTGAGAGGTTAAGCCTTCTAAACCCACTGGACCACGTGCATGAATTTTATCGGTTGAAATGCCAATTTCAGCACCTAAACCATATTCAAAACCATCAGCAAAACGAGTAGAGGCATTTACCATCACAGAGCTTGAGTCGACACGTGTTAAGAACTGACGTGCCAAACTGAAGTTTTCAGTGATGATTGAATCTGTATGATGTGAACCATATTTATTAATATGCTCAATCGCTTCATCTAAACCAGATACAACTTTAACAGCTAAAATTGGACCAAGATATTCTTCATACCAGTCTTCTTCAGTTGCAGTCTTTACTGAAGTACCTAAAATACGGCGAGTTTCCGCATCACCACGGAGTTCAACTTGCTTTTCAGCATACAGTTCTGCAATCAGTGGTAAAAACTCTTCGGCAATTTTTTCATCAACCAATAAAGTTTCCATGGCATTACAAACACCATAACGATGTGTTTTTGCATTTAAAGCAATTGGAAGAGCTTTATGTAAGTCTGCTTGTGCTTCAACAAAAACATGGCAATTTCCATCTAGATGTTTAATCACAGGAATCGTTGCTTCGTTGGTAATCAGTTCAACCAAACCTTTGCCACCACGAGGAACAATCACATCGACATATTCTGCTAATGTAATCAATTGCCCTACTGCGGCACGGTCTGTTGTATTAATGACTTGTACACAAGTTTCAGGTAAACCAGCTGCTTTTAAACCATGTTGAATCGCTTCAGCGATTGCTTGGTTGGAATGAATAGCCTCTGAGCCACCACGTAAAATAATCGCGTTGCCTGACTTTAATGCTAAAGACGCTGCTTCAAGTGTAACGTTTGGACGTGATTCATAAATCATGCCAACCACACCTAAAGGCACACGCATTTTCCCAATTTGAATGCCTGTCGGGCGATAAGCTAAATCTGTAATCTCACCAATCGGATCAATTAAACCAATGACGTCTTTTAAGCCATCAAGCATTGCGACAAAGCGTTTGGGGTTGAGTTCTAGGCGATCAAGCAGTGCGCTGTCCAAATTGTTGGCATGACCTTTGTCCATATCCACTTTATTTGCAGCTAAAATTTGCGGTTGGCTATTTTGTAAAGCTGTATAAATAGCAGATAACGCATTATTTTTTTGAAGTGTAGAAGCACCTGCCAAAAAGCGTGAGGCTTGGCGGGCTTGTTTCCCTACAGTTTGCATATACTGTTCAATAGAATCTTGCATAGCGTTTTAATTGACCACCTAGAAATTTCTCTTTGATAGTAGCAGTCAATACAAATGCAAGGAAGACTGATGAGAAAATAAAAAAATAAAATGCAAGTAAAATGAACGTTTTTAAATATTTTGCAATGTTTTTAGCATTTAAAAAAGATAAGCGGTCATTTGAGCAATTGCATAGAATTCACATATTTGTATAGAATGAAACCATAAGGACATTGAAATGATACAAAAGTAAGTCGGTATCACGATTTGATAAAACAACGCGAGCAATAAAAATCTTGCAGACTAAAAGAATAAAGCAAGGATGGAGGAAGGATATGAATTCCATTATCCAAATGGACTCAGAATCAAATCAAAACTTTAAGGGTTTTGGTTTTTTTGATATTTACAATAAAAATAGTTTCAAGCAACCTGCACGTACAACTTGGATTGACGGCTGGAAAATTGAATATATGGCAATTGCTGATCCTCGGACAGTACATAATACGCCTATTGTAATTATCGGAGGAGCTTTTCAAAATTTTAACTCATATAAATATTGTGTTGAGCAGTTTTTTGAAAGCGGTCCAGTCATTTTAATCGATCTCCCATCTATGGGAGCAAATCAACAAATTACAAATGTCGATACAGGTTTATCCGCAGGTACTTTAGAGCTTCCTGACTTATCTCTGATGTTGGGACAGTGGTTTGATATTGTTGGTATTTCAAAGGTCAATGTTGTCGGTATTTCCCTTGGTTCAGTCATTGCTTCTTTTTTTGTTGAGCAACGTCCTGAGCTAGTTGAAAAAATGATTTTAATGGGAGTAATGCAAAAGACCCGTAAAAGTTGGCGTATGTTGCTTGAAGAATCCTTAATGCTCATGAAAGAGCAACGTATGGATGAGTTTGGGCAAGCTGTAATTTTATATTTAGTCAATCATGCCAAGCTTGATAAAACACGCATGTCACCTACAGCGAAGCGTTTGTTTTTTAAACAAATGGCTGAGTTTTCTGCGACTGAACAAGAGCGTTACGAAATCAATTGCTATCGTCTGTTAAGACTTTCTAATGTTCCTGTACCCAAATGTAATAGCTTAGTTGCATGTGGGCAATATGATAGTTTCACACTTCCTCATGAAAATGCGAATTTTGCGTTGCAATGTCCTGATATGCAGTTTGCAATGATTGCTAATGCAGATCATGTGCCTCAGTTACAACGACGTAAAGAAACCATGACTTTATTTACCACCTACTTAAAAGGTGAATCGATTCATGGTTTAGACGGCATTATTAACTTAACCCGTGAAGATATGCAAAATATGGAGCGCCGTGGGGAAGACCGCATCCAAATTGGGCAACCTGTTCGTAAGCTCATTCATCGTCATTTACAGCATGAAGCTGCTGTTGTGGTGAATGATTTAAATTATTTTGGCTTATCTATGATGCTGAGTGCAGAAGATGCTGCATTTGCTGAACAAAATACACGTGATTTAGCTTTAATTTTAAATGATGAGCAAGGTGATTTTGCGATTGAGTGTTTAATTTTTGAAAGAAATGAAAATAATATTCGCGCTTTATTCAAACATGGTAGTTTTGAAAATGCTGATCGTTTATTGAAGTTTATTGCAGCAGAAAAGCTAAACTTACAAACACCTATACAAGAAATTGAATAATTTTTTTAAAAACCAGTCTTAATGACTGGTTTTTTGAGTGGAAACAGTTTTATGTTTTAGCGTGAATCATCCATACTAAATCACCTAAATGTTCTTCTGAGTTCATTTGTGCAGATTGTTGTGGTTGAAAATAAACATGTGGTTGCAGCACTTCGACCTGTGTAAAACCTGCTATTTTAAAAAAATCTTGGATTTCTTGAGGTTTTTGAAAGTGGAAACTAAAAGCACTGCGCGAAATCACTTTTAGTAATTTACTGCTGTTCCAAATCACACTTGCGAGTTTATTTTTTACAGGTTCAGGATAAATGTCGGTCAAGTAGTGTAAGGCTTTAAAATTTTGCCCATAATGCACAATAGATTTTAGGAGTTGTTGTAGTAAATCTTTTTCAAAATAATTAATTAGTCCCTCACTAATAATCACTAAAGGGCGCTGTGGATCAAAGACAGCAAATGCATTTTTAAAGTCTTCAGTAAATAAGTCAACGGATAAAACTTGAGGGCTAGATGGATCAATTTGTTGTAAAGCTGTTTGCTTTGTCTTTGCCATGTCAGGCAAATCGAGTTCACGATAATCAATATGTGAAAAGTGTTTTCTAAACCACCAACCGCGTGGTGAAAGCCCAGCAGCAATTTCTAAAACTTGTAGATCAGGACACTGATGAATTAATTGTTTTAGTGTGTCATCAAGCATAGTGTGACGTTCTTTTAAGGTGGTACGCATGCTACCCCCAACATACTTTTCTGCCCATGTTTCAATAGGATTGGCAATAAAAGCGAGTGACTTTCCTTTTGATGTTGCAAGTAATGGGTGAGAAATCCCCATTTGATACCAAATATACCCTGTATAATGCGCTGTAAATGAAATATGGCGATGTTTAGAAAGTTGTTGAGTCATGGTTATCCTTAACTTTATTGTTGTTATTTTGACTATTTCAAATCAAAAAAAGGGACATAAAAAATGCCCCTCTAGTTTTAAAGTGAATTTTTAAATTCTTCAATGACTTTTCTGACAGTTTGCCATTCTTCACCCAAATCTAATTGTTCACCGATTTGAATATTTGGAATTTTGCCACGCATACGTTCTAAGCGTTCTTGGTTCGGTAATGGTAAATCTTCAATTCCAGCCAAAGCCACACAGGCAGACTCACGATTATTACACACTAAGCCCATATCACAGCCTGCATTTAAGGCTGCTTGAATACGTGCATCTGCACCACCTGCAACACAAGCTGCTTGCATACTTAAGTCATCTGAAAAAAGTACACCATCAAACTTGAGTTCTTGTCGTAAAACTTTTTGTATCCAATATGGTGAAAAACCTGCTGGATTTGGATCAATATGTTCATAAATGACATGTGCAGGCATCAGTGCATCAAGTTGTGGCTGTAAGTGAATAAAACTTTGCATGTCATTTTGGTAAATTTCTTCATAAGAACGTGAATCAATTGCTGCTGCGACATGTGAGTCCGCCTTAACAGAACCATGTCCAGGGAAATGTTTACCTGTTGTCGCCATGCCTGCGCGTTGCATACCTTTCATAAAAGCACTTGCAAGTGGGACAATGTCTTGTACATTTCGTGCAAAAGCTCGATCACCAATGACATCGCTAATGGCATTTATATCTAAAACAGGTGCAAAGCTAAAATCAATACCCACAGCAAGAACTTCAGTTGCCATAAGCCAACCACATTTTTCTGCAAGGTCGAGTGCTTTTTCAGGTGCATTTAAGTAAAGTTCACCAAAATGACCCATCGCTGGCAATAGTGTAAAGCCTTGTTTTAAGCGTTGTACACGTCCACCTTCTTGATCAACTGCGATGAGAATATCTGGTCGAATTTGACGCATATGGTCAGTGAGTTGACGTACTTGGGCAGGAGATTGGATATTTCTGGAAAATAAAATCATGCCACCGACTTGCGGAGCGCGTAATAGTTCAATATCTTCTTGAGTAAGTTCTGTGCCTGCAACGTCAAGCATCAATGCGCCGATCATAGGAAATCCGAAATTGTATTTATTTAAAAAAAGAAACAATAACCGAATTTTGCAATGATTTGCTACATTTTGTCAGTACAGATTATGATAAAACTACACGACATAAACAGATAAAGTTGTTTAAGATTTTGAATCTCATGAATTCATTTCAAAAAAACAGCGCTGAAATTGGTAAATCCAAGGAAGTACAAACAATTTATGAAACTTCAAACAATCGCATGTGCAGTTGCTATCGCAACAGGTGGTTTATTTTTTAACCATGCTATAACAGAAGCTATTGCAGCAACTGAACCAGCTTCTGTTTCAGCTTCCATTCAACCTTCACAAGATCAGGCTTTAGTCACTCGTCAATTGGCGACTTTGGTTGACCGTCAGCATTATTTAAATATGCGTTTAGATGCAAGTACATCAGCACGTATTTTAGATATGTATATTGACAGTTTGGACGCAGACCATTCGTTATTTTTAGCCAATGAAATTGAGCAATATAAAAAACAGTACGGTGCAACGCTTGGTGCTTCATTAAAAGCAGGTGATTTGACGGGTGCTTATGCAATTCATGCACAATATCGTACACGTTTAAAAGAATTTTATACTTATATGTTGGCTGAGCTGAAAAAGACGCAAAACTTAAATCAGCCAGATGTTTATATTGAAACGGATCGTGAAAAAGCACCATTTTTTAACAGTAAAGCTGAACAAGAGCAATATTGGAATAAAATGTTAGTGTCTCAGCTCATTAATTTGACGATTACGAAACAAGAAGAGCAAGCGAAACAGAAAGCCTTAAAAGATGATCCTTCATTAGCAAATGGGCAAGATCTAACAGCATCTGAAGATTTAACACCTGTTCAAACATTGACCAAGCGTTATACACGTCAGCTAGAGCGTATTGGGCGGATCAAAAGTGATGATGTTTTAGAAAAAATCTTAAACTCAATGACGTTGACTTATGATCCGCATAGTAATTATTTCCCACCTCTAGATGCGATGGAACTCAATCGTCAAACCACCTTACAGCTAGAAGGGATCGGGGTGTCTATTCGTCCTGAGCGTGGTAATGAGGATTACACTAAAATTGAAACCATTGTAGAAGGTGGTCCAGCAAGTAAATCAGGGCAAGTCAAATCTGGTGACCGTATTGTTGGGGTTGCACAAGATGGCGAAAAAATGATTGATGTCATTGGTTGGCCAAGTTCTGAAATCGTTGGTTTGATTCGTGGTAAGCGTGGTACAAATGTTACGATTAAGCTTTTAGGTGCAGGTGCATCTATGAATCAGGCACGTACTGTGACTTTGACACGTGATGTGATTCAGGAAGAAGATGCAGGTGTACGCTCACGTACTGTAGAAGTTACCCGTGATGGAGCTAAACATAAATTTGGTGTGATCGAAATTCCATCTTTTTATCTGAACTATCGTGCTCGCCGTGCTGGTAATGAATATCGTTCTGTTGCTGAAGATACCAACAAAGCTTTACAGTCATTAGCCAATGATAAAGTAGAAGGGATTATTATTGATTTACGTAATAATCCAGGTGGTTCTTTAGAAGAAGTGGCGAAAATGATCGGACAGGTCGTCAAAGAAGGACCTGTGGTACAAATTCGTGATGGCAATGGTAATGTTAGCGTCTTTGATGATACCGATGGTGGTGCGCAAACCTATGCAGGACCGTTGGCTGTGTTGGTCAATCTTGCTTCAGCTTCGGCAAGTGAAATTTATTCAGCAGCAATCCAAGATTATGACCGTGGTGTAGTTTTAGGAAGTACAACGACGGGTAAAGGCACAGCACAAGTGCAACTAGATAGTTTGGCATATGGTCAAGCAACACTGACGCAACGTAAATTTTATCGTATCACAGGTGGAAGTACGCAAAATAAAGGCGTTATTCCAGATATTAAACTGGTTGATATTTATGATGAAGAATTTGGTGAGCGTAAAGCAAAAAATGCTTTGAAATGGGATACGATTCCAACAGCACCATTTAAACGTGAAGGCTCGATTAAACCATATTTGCCACAATTAACTGAAAAATCGCAAACACGTGTGTCTTTAGACCCACAATTTCAGTATTTAACGGAAAGAAAAGCGATTGCTCAACAAACGAAAGATCAAAAACAAGTTGTTTTAGATATTGAGAAACGTAAAGCAGAACTTAACACTCTTGAGTTAAAAACATTGGCTGCGGAAAATAAACGACGTGCTGAAACAGGCTTAAAAGCATATCCAAATTGGGAAAGTTATCAGGCTTCTTTAGATGCACTGGCTGAGTCACGTGCAAAAATGAAAGCGAATAAGAGACCTGCTTTACCTGAAGAAGAAACTTTTGTGACTGAGGCGGCAAATGTGTTAATTGACTTGGCAAGCTTGCAGAAGTAAATTTGTCTAAACACTATGTTAATCAAATATTAAAAGCATATTACGATATGCTTTTTTCTTGTCTAAAAAGTTAAGAATAACTTGACCTTCAATAAGATAATGCTATTTTAACCATATATTTTACATTCTTTAAAAGGTGAACCTTCACACTGTTTTGCGTTGTAATCATTATAGAGTTTTTATAACAATAATAGGTTCATGAATGGAAGATAATTTTTTATGAATTATTTTGGGTATGATGGCAGTTTAATCGTAGGGGGAGCTTGTGCTATCACCGCGATTTGTTATATTGCTTTTTCACTAGAACATATCGTATTGAAACTGAAACATAGTTATCAACAGCTGATGCTTTTTATATTAAGCGGGATGCTATTTGGTCTATGCATTTGGTCTATGCATTTGGTTGTCATTTTTGCTTATAGCTTGCCTGTTCAGTATTCTTTTAATTTTGCATTTTTAGCACTTTCTTATTTTATTGCTACGGCATCAAGTCTTTTTGCAATTTGGTTAACATCTCGACCAACACCGTCTTTTATTCGCCTTATTTTAGGGGCAATTGTGATGGGATGTGGGGTTGCAGGCATGCATTATGTGGGAATGTTTGGGCTGATTATTCCTCATTATGAAATTCATTATGATTTGATTCTTGTGTTTTTATCTGTCATGACACCAATTGTGGGATGTTGTTTTTCTTTTTGGTTGGCATCAACCTATAAACATACCGTCAAATATCAAAGAATTTATAAAACAACAATTTCTACAATTATTGCCTTAAATATTGTGAGTACGCATATTATTGGCTTAAGTGCGGCTACTTTACATGATCTTGATGAAAGCTCATCAGGTTTTGCTCATAATCTTCATACAGGCTCAGGTATTCCTTTATTTGTGATTATATTTATTAGCTTTTTAATTTTTGCTTCAATTTTAGCCGTTGCCATTTTAGATTGGCGCTTAGAAGAACGTAGTTTGCAGCTTTTAAACGCCAATCGACAGTTGGAAAATCTGACATTTCAAGATAATTTGACTAAATTACCCAATCGTCTATTTTTAGAAGATCATATTGAAAAACTCTTTCAACGTTATAAGTTAAGTCATCAAAAATTTGCTTTGATCTATTTAGATTTAGATTTTTTTAAAGCGGTAAATGATAATTTTGGTCATCAGGTTGGTGATGATTTGTTAGTGGCATTGACCACACGGTTACAAACAGTTTTAGATGATAGCCAAACTTTATTGCGTTTAGGCGGCGATGAGTTTTTAGTCATTGTCCCACAAATTAAAGAAGTTAAACTTGAAGCGCTTGCAGAAAAAATTTTAGAAAAGATTCAACAACGCTTTTTAATTGATGAAAAGCAAATCAATATTTCAGCCAGTTTAGGTATTGTGTTATATCCTGATCATGGGCAATCTTTACAAGATTTATTGATCCATGCAGATACTGCAAAAATGTTAGCAAAAGAGCAGGGACGTAATACTTTTTGTATTTATAATCAAAATACAGATCATTATTTTAAACATCGCCATCAGTCAAAATTGATCAACGATTTATATGCGGCAGTCGATGAACAACAGTTTATTTTATATTATCAGCCTAAATTTACCGCAGACTATCATGTTTGTGGTGTAGAAGCTTTAATCCGTTGGCAACATCCGACTTTAGGTTTATTAGCACCGAATAAATTTATTGAAGCGGCTGAACAAACGGGTCTAATTATTCGTATGGGATATTGGGCATTAGAACAGGCATGTATTCAGTTGCAATCATGGCATCAACGCGGAATGCCATTTTGTCCAATTGCAGTGAATTTGTCAGCGATGCAGTTTGAACATAAGCATTTAATTACAACTTTAGATAATTTAATGCAAAAGTATCAAATTCAAGCCAAAGAGTTGATTGTAGAAATTACAGAATCTACAGCCATGCATCATATTGAAAGTAGTATTCAAACATTTGAACATCTAAGAGCTTTAGGAATTTTATTGGCAATTGATGACTTTGGTACAGGACATTCAAGCTTTTTATATCTGAAGAATTTACCTGTAGATGAGTTGAAAATTGATCGTGAATTTATTCGTAATTTATCTGATGGTTCAAAAGATGAAATTATTTTAGAAAGTATTATCCATTTAGCAGTACGACTGGGCTTAATTGTCACTGCTGAAGGTGTAGAAACAGAACAACAAGCACAAATTTTAAAACGATTAGGTTGCCAACAACTACAAGGTTATTTATTAGGTATGCCATTGCCTATTGAAAATTTAGAACAACATCATTTTGTTTCATAACGGTTTTTTATTATATTTATTGGTTTTTTTCGAGCCTTATTGAAAACTTGATATGGGCTGAGCTAAGTTCATTAAAATAACAGAAATAAGCAGAGATCAAGGAAAGACGTCTAATTTATTAGCAGACAGATTGGTATTCATATACAATTACGCCAATTTTCAATTCATTTTCTTTCACACAAACTCAGTCATTTTACGCTGAGTGCAATTGTGTGTATCAATTTAAGATTTAATGTATGTTTAAAGATCAATTAGCAAAAGAAGTTGCGGCGCGTCGAACCTTTGCCATCATTTCCCACCCCGATGCTGGTAAAACCACCATGACAGAAAAACTGTTGTTGTGGGGGCAAGCCATTCAAGTTGCAGGTATGGTAAAAAGCCGTAAGTCAGATCGTGGTGCGACATCTGACTGGATGGAAATGGAAAAAGAGCGTGGGATTTCGATCACGACTTCTGTCATGCAATTTCCATTCAAAGACAAAATGATTAACCTGCTCGACACCCCGGGGCATGAAGACTTCTCTGAAGATACGTATCGTACTTTAACTGCGGTTGACTCAGCGTTGATGGTGATTGATGGGGCAAAAGGTGTCGAGGATCGTACCATCAAACTGATGGAAGTGTGTCGTATGCGTGACACACCGATTATTTCATTTGTAAATAAAATGGACCGCGAGATTCGTGAGCCATTAGAACTTCTTGATGAAATTGAAAATGTCCTCAAAATTAAATGTGTACCGTTGACATGGCCGTTAGGTACAGGACGTGATTTTGCAGGTGTATTTAATTTAATTGAAGAAAAATTTTACGTTTATAAAGCAGGTTTTGGCTCAACGATTACCGACATAGAAATACGTGATGGCTATAATCATGCTGACTTACGTGAAAAAGTAGGTGAGTTGGCATGGGCTGCTTTTGAAGAGTCTTTAGAGTTGGTGCAAATGGCAAATGAGCCTTTGGATCGAGAAGAATTTCTTGCTGGGCGTCAAACACCTGTATTATTTGGTACAGCATTAGGTAATTTTGGTGTTGACCATGTGTTAGATGCATTTAGTAATTATGCACCACCACCAAAAGCGCATCCAACTGAAGCACGTATGGTTGAATCGACGGAAGAAGGTTTTTCAGGATTTGTTTTTAAAATTCAAGCAAATATGGATCCAAAACATCGTGACCGTATTGCGTTTATGCGTATTTGTTCAGGCAAATATGAAAAAGGCTTGAAAATGAAACATGTTCGTATTGATAAGGACATTCGAATTAGTGATGCTTTAACTTTCTTAGCAGGCGATCGTCAGCATTTAGAAGAAGCATGGCCGGGCGATATTATTGGTTTGCATAATCATGGAACGATCCAGATTGGTGATACTTTTACTTCAGGTGAAAAATTACAATTTACGGGTATTCCACATTTTGCACCCGAAATGTTCCGTCGTGTACGTTTAAAAGACCCATTAAAATCTAAGCAATTACAAAAAGGTTTGAAGGAGCTTTCAGAAGAAGGCGCAACTCAGGTCTTTATGCCACAAAACAGTAATGATTTGATTGTTGGGGCTGTTGGTGTGCTTCAGTTTGAAGTTGTCGCATATCGCTTAAAAGAAGAGTACAAAGTTGACTGTATTTATGAGCCTGTGAGTATCAATACAGTACGTTGGGTGTCTTGTAGCGATGATAAGAAATTTAATGAATTCAAGAAAAAAGCACATGATCAATTGTCAGTAGATGGTGGCGGTCATTTAACGTATTTAGCACCAAGCCGTGTTAATTTACAATTGATGCAAGAGCGTTATCCTGACATCGAATTCCGTGCGACACGTGAACATTAATTTTTCGATTGTGAAATAAAACTAAATTTAATCAAAGCAGCTTCCTTGTGAAGCTGTTTTTTTTAGATCAAAATATATTTGAATGAAGGACAACCATGAGGAATGCAATGCACATTCAAAAAAAATTTATGCTGATGCTTTGCCTCAGTGTATTTTTGTCAGCATGTGATTCAAATAATAAACATGAACAAGAACAAAAAAAAGCTGAAGGAAAAACTTCACCAGAAAAGCCTGTAGAAAAAGCAGAAGTTTTACCCTATTTAAATATTCAGGAGGCAAAAGCCGACTATGCTGTGCCTTTTTGTGAAAAGAAAAATTGTATTGAAATTGAAATAAAAACCATTAAAACTCAAGATCAATGGCTTAATCAGTGGATTGCTCAGCATCAAGCAAATGTCATCCAAGATCAGATTGGTTTAAAACAGAATATGACTTTGCAACAAGCGGTTAATGCTTATGTCAAAAAGTCAGATGCATGGCAAGATGAATTTTCTAAAAATAAAGCCTATGAATTGCATTTAAGCACACGAATGGCATCGCAGCGAAATCAGTATGTTTTATTGCAAATTTCAGTCAATACTCAACAGGCAGAAATTGCGGTTAAAGAACGTCAATATTTTTTTGTAGCTGATCGTAAAACTCAGAAAAGTTTAAGTATTTTAGATGTTATTCAGCCAAATCAGCAAAATAAACTGAACAGTTGGGTACAAGAAAAATACCTAATATGGTTAAAAGATCAAGACCATGAAGTGCAAAAAGTCGTGCCTAAAAAACTTTATTGGGGACAGTCAGATTGGTTTTTTGATGGTGAGGGGATCGGTTTGCATTATCGTTCTGGTGAAATTGAAAAAGATGCGAAGCAGCTTGATATTTATTTTTCAAAGCAGCAAACGCAAGATGTTTTAAAATCGGATATTTTTCAACAAATGTTCTAAGGATTGATACAAATAAAGATTGAGCAGCGTACTGAGGAAGCATAAGCTAATAGCATGCTTCTTTATTCAATTTTGTTGAAGGTTTTATGAGATGTTAAATCAGAAACACACCCTTGCTTTGTCCATACTGATGGTTACTTTTGCATTATCTGCTTGTCAGCCTAAAGTTGAAAAAAAAGAGCAAGAACAGAAGATTGAGCAAAAAAGTAGCTCAGAAGTTGAAGATACAACACTGACTTTACAGGGTGAAACAGAAAAAATTGCTGTTGAACTACCTGAATGTAATGGAAATAGTTGCCCTGAGTTTTCAGTAGAGCGCTTACATACCAATCAATTTGTCGTTGATAGTATTATTGACCAAGCGATTTTAAAAAATTTAGAACAAATTTTGGATATTGCGCATCAAAGTAAAACTGTACAAGCTGAAAAAGAAAAAACCGAGCAGCAGCAGGAACAGCAAGAACAACAAGCCTCAAGCAGCGTCATTGCAGCCAATGCAGCAAAAACACCTGTGCAATCTATGGCAGAGCAACTAAAACCTTATGTTAAAACCTTTACTGCGTTGCAACAGGAGTTAGAAAGTCTAGGTGCAAGTAGTAAAATCAGTGTTTCTGTAAGCCCTAAAATCTTAAACTCCAAAGAGCCTTTAGCAACAGTTGTGCTTAATACCAGTAGTTACTTAGGTGGCGCACATGGTGCATCAGCCCAAACTTATTTTAATTTTGATTTGAAACATCAAAAACAAGTAAATTTAGATGATTTAATTGAGTCAGGGCAGAAAGCACAACTCGAAAAATTGGCGTATGAAACTTTTAAAACATGGGTGAGTATAAATAAACTCGCCAATAGCCTAGAAGAATATGAGCAAGTTTGGAAATTTAAGCTCTCAAATAATTTCTATTTAGGTAAACAAGGCTTAATTTTACAATATGCTGAATATGAAATTGGTCCTTATGTCGTAGGATTACCACGTTTAGAAATTCCATATGAGCAACTCAAAACGGTCTTAAAGAAAGAATATTTACCTGCTGAATTACTGGTGGATCAACCTGCATCAGCAGCTTTACCTGTAGCGAAAAAATAATGACTCCATTGGCTTTGTTTGATACGCATACACATTTTGATGTGGAAGATTTTGATATAGATCGAGAACATCTTGCGTATCAGGCAAAGGCTGTGGGAGTGGAGCGTCTTATTTTAATTGGATTTGTACAAGAACGTTTTGCCAATTTAATTGATACGCATCATTATTTAAATCGACTGATCCATACACCACAAAGCTATTTAGCACCAGGTTTACACCCATTTTATATTGAACAACATCAAGATTCTGATTTATTAAATTTAGAACAGATATTAAAAAATGAGCAATGTATTGCGATTGGTGAAATAGGTTTAGATACTTTTTTAAAACAACACAAACAACCTGAGTTATTACAAAAACAAAAAGATTTTTTTGTAGCACAAATTGAACTTGCACAACAATTTAACAAACCGATTCTTTTACATATTCGTAAGTCTCATGCTGATGTATTACAGATTTTAAAACACCATCACTTTAAACAAGGTGGGATTGCTCATGCTTTTAGCGGTGGAATAGAAGAAGCCAAAGCCTTCATAAAAATGGGTTTTAAACTCGGAATTACGGGGCAAATTACCAACCCTAATGCCAAAAAATTACATGCCGTTGTGCAAGCTGTAGGCGTTGAGTATTTAGTATTAGAAACAGACTGTCCTGATATGACGCCATTATGCTGCCAAAGTTTGCAGCAACATCGCACACGCAATACACCTGCAAACTTAACTTTTGTACTGCAAGGTTTGGCGGCAACATTGAACCGTACACCTGAGCAGATTGCTCCAATCGTTTGGGAAAACTCCTTACAAGCTTTACATTTGTCAGCTTAGAAATTTTAAATTGGTAGAAAATTAACCAATCAATAACACGTCTTTGCCCGAATTGGCTTACATTAGAATAATAACTTCTTGCCCTGCAATAAAAATATGTTTAGCCGAAGGAGTGACCTATGGTCAAATATAGTCAAAAAAACAGTTTCCAAGCATTGAAAAATTTAAATATCGGTTCAGCACAATACCAGATTTTTAGTCTGCAAGAGGCACAAAAGCAGCTAGATGATTTTTCACAGCTCCCAAAATCACTTAAAGTTTTATTGGAAAATCTACTTAGATTTGAAGATGATATTACAGTTAAAACTGAACATATTTTAGCGCTGGTCAATTGGCAGAAAACCCAAAAATCGGATCAAGAAATTCAATATCGACCAGCACGAGTTTTGATGCAAGATTTTACAGGTGTACCTGCTGTTGTTGATTTGGCAGCGATGCGAGCAGCTGTGGCTAAAGCAGGTGCTGACCCTGAAAAAATTAATCCTTTATCTCCTGTCGACTTGGTGATTGACCATTCTGTGATGGTTGATCATTTTGCAACAGCACAAGCCTTTGAAGAAAATGTGGAAATTGAGATGCAGCGTAATGGTGAGCGTTATCAATTTCTACGTTGGGGGCAGTCTGCTTTTGATAACTTTAGTGTTGTACCGCCAGGAACAGGAATTTGTCACCAGGTCAATTTAGAATATTTAGCACAAACGGTCTGGTTAGGGGAAAGTGAAGGCGTGAGTTTTGCTTTTCCAGATACCTTAGTAGGAACAGATTCACATACCACCATGATCAATGGTTTGGGCGTACTTGGCTGGGGAGTAGGGGGAATTGAAGCTGAAGCAGCCATGTTAGGGCAACCCATTTCGATGCTGATTCCTGAAGTTATTGGTTTTAAATTAACAGGAAAATTACGCGAAGGAATTACGGCAACAGATTTGGTTTTAACCATTACGCAAATGTTACGTAAAAAAGGTGTTGTTGGAAAATTTGTTGAGTTCTATGGAGATGGTCTTGCCGATTTAGCTTTGGCTGACCGTGCAACTATTGCCAATATGGCACCTGAATATGGTGCAACGTGTGGTTTTTTTCCTGTTGATGAAATTACATTAGATTATTTAAAACTCACAGGGCGTAAAGATGACCGAATAGCACTCGTCGAGGCTTATTGTAAAGAACAAGGATTGTGGCGCAATACAGGTGATGAACCTATTTTTACTGATGTACTCAGTTTGGACATGGGAACGGTACAAGCTAGTGTTGCAGGACCAAAGCGCCCACAAGATCGGGTGGTTTTGGCTGATATTCCGCAAGTATTTGATGCCTTGATTGCACTTGATTTAAAGCCAGCTAAAGAAGACAGAGAACGTCTGATGAATGAAGGCGGAGCAGGCGGAGCAGTTGATGCGAAACAGTCTGCTTTACAAAATGATGAACCGCATTGTGTGATTGATGGTAAACGTTATCCATTAGTCGATGGTGATGTCGTCATATCTGCCATCACTTCATGTACCAATACTTCAAATCCAAGTGTGATGTTGGCTGCGGGACTTTTGGCAAAAAAAGCAGTTGAAAAAGGTTTACAGCGAAAACCTTGGGTGAAAAGTTCACTTGCGCCTGGCTCAAAAGTCGTAACAGACTATTTAGCTGCGGCGGGATTAACACCCTATTTAGATCAGTTGGGTTATAACTTGGTCGGCTATGGATGTACAACATGTATTGGTAATTCTGGTCCTCTGCCTAAACCAATTGAAGATGCAATCCAATGTTATGACTTAAATGTAGCTTCGGTACTTTCGGGCAACCGAAACTTTGAAGGACGTGTACATCCATTAGTAAAAACCAATTGGTTAGCATCGCCACCTTTGGTGATCGCATTTGGTTTAATGGGCACAATTCGCAAAGATATTACCCAAGAGCCTTTAGGTATAGACCCACAAGGTCAACATATCTATTTAAAAGATATCTGGCCGAGCCAAGCAGAAATTGATGATGTTTTAAAACAACTCAATACTGAGATGTATCATAAAGAATATGCCCAAGTATTTGATGGTGATGAAAAATGGCAAGCGATTCAAATTCCAGATAGCCAAACGTATGAATGGGATGAAAAATCGACATATATCCGTCATCCACCATTTTTTGAAGGAATTGATCAGCCTGCAAAATCAATTGAAAATATTGTTGCGGCAAATATTTTAGCTGTACTTGGTGACTCAGTTACAACAGACCATATTTCACCTGCGGGAAATATCAAAAAAGACAGCCCAGCAGGACGTTATTTACAAGAGCAAGGTGTTGAACCGCGAGACTTTAACTCTTATGGTTCACGACGTGGTAATCATGAAGTCATGATGCGTGGAACATTTGCCAATATTCGTATCAAAAACGAGATGCTCGGTGGAGAAGAGGGAGGCAATACACTTTATATTCCAACAGGAGAAAAACTTGCAATCTATGATGCTGCAATGAAATACCAAGCGACAAATACGCCTTTAATTATTATTGCAGGTAAAGAATATGGTACAGGCTCATCACGGGATTGGGCTGCTAAAGGCACAAATTTACTTGGGATCAAAGCTGTCATTGCGGAAAGCTTTGAGCGTATCCATCGTTCGAATTTGGTTGGAATGGGGGTATTACCTTTACAGTTTATTAATGGGCAAACACGGCAGAGTTTAAATTTGACAGGACATGAACAATTGTCGATCACAGCTTTGTCGGATGGATTGCAACCTCATCAAAGTTTAGATGTTGAATTAAAGCGTGTAGATGGTTCAATTGAACAATTTAAAGTGTTATGTCGTATTGATACTTTAAATGAAGTTGAATACTTTAAAGCAGGGGGTATTTTGCATTATGTGTTGCGCAATTTGATTGCTTCATAAAAAAGTCAGTTTTCTAAGCCCTGCTGAATGTAGGGCTTTTTTATTTAATTTCAGTCCAAAAATAATAAAAGGTATGTAAATGAGCAAACTACATCATTTCATTTTAGTTCTATTGTTGACTCCAAATATTGGCTTTGCCAAACCACAAGACATTGTGCTCAAAAAGCAAAATATCAGTACACAACAGATGGAACAGTTATGTTACCTTCTGCCACAACAATGTCGTGATAAACCTGTTTGGAGCCTATATAAAACCGCACAGCAACGCTATTATTTAATTGATCATTTAAAATTTTATCAACTTGGCTTTGTAAATAACAAATTACACATCGAAAAACGTTGGGATTTTTCAACTTATCAGCCAAAAAGTCAAACTGCACGTTGGGCAGTTTCTGATTCCACACTAAAAAATGAAGATCAACATCTGTATATTTTTCCTAAGTTATTTCCTATTAATGAACAGGATTATGCTCTAGGAATTGTTCAAACATGGTCAGAAGGTTATTCAGGTGGTGGATTACAAGAAGAAGTCGTTGACTTCTTACAGCTAAAAAATAATGGGCAATATCAACAAGTTTTCCAGAATATTCCATTGTCAATGTATCGTATGATTCGTGCTTGTTTTTCTGAACAGCAATATAAGGAAAGTCAGGGTAAATGCCATGATGAATATAGTTTGGATACTCAAATTGCGTACATAAAACCTTATACATGGCAAATAAAATATGATTATCAAGCCGATTTTTCTCCAGCTTCTGATACGGGAACAAAACCGATTCGTGAGCATAAAAACTATGTGTTAAAAGACAATCGTCAGGATGCAATTCTGCTTCCTAAAGCATGGGATTAGCTTTCTTAAAGCTGAGTTTGTTAAAATGGGCAGGATTTTATAAATTTTAGATTTTAGCCATGACAGATGTACTTCAAAATGATGAATATGACCGCCGTTTTGCAGGCGTTGCCAAAATTTATGGTGATGAAGAATTTCAATATTATGAAAAAAGTCATGTGATGGTGATCGGAATTGGTGGAGTAGGTTCTTGGGCAGTAGAGGCTTTAGCACGTACAGGGATTGGTGAGTTGACACTTGTTGATATGGATTCGATTGCTGCTTCAAATATTAATCGCCAACTTCCTGCGATGACTTCGACTTTGGGTCATGAAAAAATTGAAGTGATGGCAGAGCGTTGTCGTCAAATTAATCCGCATATTAAAATAAATTTAGTGGATGACTATTTAACTCCTGAAAATATTAAAGAAATTTTGCTTGAGAAACCCGATCTTATTTTAGATTGTATTGACGATGTCAAAGCTAAACTGGCATTGATGTTACATTGTCGTTTCAATAAAATTCCATTGATTGTGTCGGGTGGCGCAGGTGGAAAACTAGATCCATTGAAAATTCGAGTCGCTGATTTATCGAAAACTGAACAAGATCCGATGTTAGCAAAATTGCGTACACAATTACGTGGCATGGGCATTTGTAAAAAACCAAAAGATAAGTTTGGTATTACTTGTGTTTATTCGATTGATAATCCATTTTCTAGCGCAGATGTCTGTGCAAGTGCAGGTTTGCGCTGTGGTGGCTATGGTTCGGCTGTCGTGGTCACATCTAGTTTTGCGATGGTTGCTGTGGCTGAAGTCTTAAAAAGACTAGATAAATTAGCAGCAAAGAATAAATAGACTTTATATCGAATAGAAAAATAAAGCCTGAGAATTTACTCAAGCGTCAGGTTTTATGCATTCTATTTTCTATTTAAATCGTGACATACTGCGAGTTGAAAAGCTTCGTATTTGGAGGGGAAATGCGTCAATTTTTTTTAGCTTTGTTTATTGTTTTTGCAGTAGGGTGCAATTATTTTGTTTCTACCGATCAGATTGCTCAAGATGTCAAAACCCAAATCCAAAATGAATTTGATACTCAAGCACAGTTTAAAGATTATCATTTTAAGGTTTTAAATTTAACTGTTGTTAAACAAGCAGGTAATCAATATAAAGGTTTGGCTGAGGTTGAGTATGAAGGGCAAACGCATCGTATAGCAGTGAATATTTTGATGGATGGGGAGCGTTATATTTGGGAAATTCCAGCCGAAAATTTCAATTTTGTTCGTAATATTGAGTTAGAAAAATATCAAAAAGAGTTAGATGCAAAATTACAAAGCATTCAACTTGAGGCAGAAGATCATCTTTCTTACTCTAAACCCGAAGCCGATACAGATGCTGTGGCTGATGATGCAGAATATTATTCAGAAGAAGATCCACAGTCCGCAGCTTCTGAAGCTGTAGCTGCGGCAGACATAGTAGAATAACAAAAAAATCATGAATAAAATGGCTCTCATACACTAGGTATAGAGCCACTGCCAAAATAAGTAAAAGAAATAATGATGATGTTTCATCTATAAAAGACAGCAAAAAACCTTAATAAGTCATATTGAATCCATAGGAGCAATCTAATAGAGTTAAGGTAATTTTTTAATCAATTGACTGATGATTTTAATGAATAATAAAATTAAAAATACGCAGCGTTATAATTTTTTATCAGCTTTTTTTGCTTTTTTATTGTGGGGATCATGGTCATTTTATGTCAATTTGAATCAAAGTGATTTAAGATCAGGAATTATTTCAGGCTTAGCGCAAGGTATTTGTAGTTTTGTCATTACATTATTTATTACTCATTTAGTGGAAAAGCAGTTTAATTTTTATCAAAATAAGTGGTTTAAACTGATACTTCCTCCTATTTGTACAATTTTTTTGACAGGAAGTCTTTTGCTGACAGTACATCATCTGATTCAGACGCCTGCAATTTTAAAAACAGTTACACCTGCTTTAACTGTGGCATTACTTTTTGCCTTTTTTACGAATTTTAAACTCTATAAACAACTTTAATTTTTAATAAATTGATGGTGAGACTATTGATATGACTGATGAACAAAGTACACCTGAAAATCGTCGTCCCTTAAAAGTTCGTGGTGTGGGTTTGGTCAATCAATTTGCATGTTGGTTGAGTCAAAAATCAATTACACCAAATCACATTTCTTTGCTGAGTATTGTTTTTGCTCTATTTGTAGCGATCTGTTTGCTGATCGTGCCGCAATATGGTGGAGGGCAGAAGGTTGTATTATATGTGTTGGCGGCCTTGCTGATTCAAGGTCGATTATTATGTAATTTATTTGATGGCTTGGTCGCAATTGAAGGTGGAAAGTCGACTGCTTCTGGTGAGTTATTTAATGATATTCCTGACCGAATATCAGATCCTTTGATTATTATTGCTGCGGGCTATTCTATCGTGAGTGTCACTTACGGTGATATTTTAGGTTGGTGTGGCGCACTTTTAGCAGTGCTCACAGCCTATATTCGTACTTTAGCAGTGTCGATTGGCGCACCTGCAAATTTTACAGGACCTATGGCTAAACAACATCGTATGGCATTACTGACTTTTGCATGTATTGCCACTGCATTTGAGCAGTACTTTTGGCAGCATGATTATGTAATGTTGATTGCTTTGATTATTTTAAATTTAGGCTGTGTGTTGACGAATTGGCGTAGAGCATCTTTGGCTTATCACTTTTTAGAAAAAAAATAAGATCAATGAAAAAAGCTCCCGATTGGGAGCTTCTGATTTTAAACTTGTTTTTCTAATAAATAATCTTCAGTTCGCTTCATTGCTTCTTTGATATTGACCATTGCATTTTCAAGGTCAGAGAACGTTTTTGCATTACCACCACTTAAAGCTTGACGCCATTTTCGTGCACCCGGAAGATTTTGAAATAAACCTAAAATATGACGCGTAAGGATCGAAAGAGGTGCGCCTTCTTGCATACGCTTTGCAACATATGGCAGCATTTGATCCATAATCTCAAAGCGGTCAGGAAGGCTTAAATTCCACAATTGACCCAATTCAGCCAATAAATAGGGATTATGATAAGCTTCTCGACCGATCATCACACCATCAACATGTTTTAAATGTTCTTGTGTTTCTGCAAAGCTTTTGATGCCACCATTAATTTCAATCAGAAGATGAGGGCGTTCTTGTTTTAAACGATAAACATCTTCATAACGTAATGGTGGAACATCACGATTTTCTTTTGGCGATAATCCTTTTAGCAAAGCAATTCGAGCATGTACAATAAAATTATTACAGCCTGTTTTGGCAACTGTATCAACAAAATGCAACATCTCTTCATAAGATTGCATGTCATCAATCCCAATACGATGTTTAACTGTGACAGGAATATCAACCGCATTACGCATTTCTGTAATACATTCAGCAACAAGGTTTGGTTCAGCCATTAAGCAAGCACCAATTTTATTGTTTTGAACCCGATCACTTGGGCAGCCTACATTTAAATTAACTTCATCATAACCCCAGTCTTGTGCCATTTTGGTACAAGTTGCAAGTTCTTTAGGGTTAGAACCACCAAGTTGCAAAACAATAGGATGCTCTTCGTTGTTATAGTCTAAATGACGGTTTGCGCCACCATAGATAATTGCACCAGTCGTGACCATTTCTGTATAAAGAATGACATTTGGATTAAACAAGCGAGCAAAGAAACGATAATCTTTTGTTGTCCAATCCATCATCGGCGCAACACTGATTCGTGGTGAATTGCTGGTTTCAATGGTTTTGTGAATAGTCATTAAAAATCATACTCTTAATCAGTGTTTGTGGAGCCTATTTACATCTATAGGTTGCAATCTGATGCTTAAAGAAACTTGAGGAAGATAAAAGCAAAGGCAGAAATAAGAAGGTATCGTCATCGCGTTAAACCAAGCAATAACTAACCCTGTGCAATATTAACATAAAACTCAAAAGCGATACATTTGATACTAAGCCGCGAGATTGAAATAAAAATCAAAGCAAATGAAAAGAGGATTTTTAAGTTGATCGAACAGGAAAATATTGAAAATAAAGTCATTTTTAATGGATTTTTAGTCTTTATGCTTGAGCCATCTTTTAAAGTTGAGTATGGTAATTTTATATAAATACAATGATGAGGGCTGAGAAATGTTGGTATTAGAAGAGACCTATAAAAGTAAGAAAGCTCAGTTTTCTGACTCATTTAATTTAAGAATACATCGTGGTTTGAGTTGGCTTAAGCAAGCTGTATTATTGGATGATGCTTTAGATTTAAAATTTATCAGCTTGTGGATTTCATTTAATGCAATTTATGCGAAAGATCTACATGAATTGAAAGACCGACAACAGTTTAGAAAGTTTTTATCTGATATATGTCAAGCAGATACTGAACATAAAATTTATCATTTGATTTGGACGAAGTACAGTCATGCAATTCGGATTTTGTTAGATAATCATTATACTTTTCAGCCATTTTGGGATTTTCAAAATCAAAAAATAAGCCAACAAGATTGGAAAATGAGTTTTGAACAAGACAAAATTAAAGTTCACCGTGCTTTGCAACAAAAAGATAGTGTTGAAGTGCTCTATATTATTTTTAATCGTTTATATACTTTAAGAAACCAAATTATGCATGGTGGTTCTACTTATAAAAGTTCAATAAACCGTAGCCAATTACAAGATTCTTCAAATATTTTGACAGCATTATTGCCTATATTTATGCATGTTTTATTGGAAAATGAAAAGATTTTAGATTTAGGAAAACCTTTTTATCCAGTGGTGCAAGTATCTTAAAAAGAATCTCTGTTTAAAGAGATTCTTTTTTTCATGACAATTAAATACTCACTTGTTGTTTATTTAAATATAAACGATCTAAGAGAGCAAAAAAGGCAGCAGCTAAAACCAAACCAAAACCGACCATACATGTCAGCATCCAACCACCATGGTGCCATGCATATACACCTAAAGCTGAACCACACGCGCCTCCAGTAAAATAAGCAGTCATATAAATGGAGTTAATACGAGATTTTGCATCGGGGCGTAAGCGGAAAATGATGTTTTGGTTACTTGTATGCACAATAGCTAGACCTAAACTGACAATCCCATAACCTAAAATATAACTGATGAGAGACGTGCCACCTAGATATAAAAATCCCCAACTGATGGCTAAAATAATGACGCCAATTAAAGTGAGCGCATTGGTATAACCACGATCTGCGATTTTTCCTATTTTGGCTGTACCTAAAGCACCGAAAACACCAATTAAAGTTGCAACACCAACCATCACATCAGGTAATTCAAAAGGCTGAGAGGTTAAGAGCATTGCAATCGTTGAAAATAAAATACTCATTGCTGCAAAAGCACAACCACCAATTAAAGCACGATAGACTAAACGTTTCTCTTCAAGCAAAAGTTTTGCCATAGACTGGAAAATTTTGCCATAACTCATTTTAAAGGTGGGTACTGTGGGTAAACGGCTTTTCAGTAAAAATGCTAATATCAGCATTAAGATTGAGCTGACAGCATAGATCACTTTCCAGTTAAATAGATTGGATAATAAGCCTGCTAAACTTGTTGATAGTAATAAACCAACCAATAAGCCACTCATTAAAAAACCAACGATTTCACCTGTTTTTTCAGGTTTAACTGCCATGGTTGCTAATGGAATTAAAACCTGTGCTGCAACAGAAAATAACCCAGTAATAATTGTACCGATCCATAACATCGGTAGATTGACAGCAAAGGCACAGAGCATTAAGCCAATGGCAGCAAAGAACATTAGTAAGGGAATAAATTTTGTTTTATTGACAATATCGCCCACAGGAACAATCAATAAAAGTCCTAAAGCATAAGATACTTGTGCAAAGGTCACAGTCAGTGCGACTTGAGACTGAGGTACATCAAAATATTGTTGAATTGAATGTACAAGAGGTTGGCAATAATAATTTGCCCCTGCGCATAAACCGCAGGCCATCGCCATTAGCCATAATAAAGATTTATTTTGGCTAATATCGAGTTCAGGATTCATAAAGAACTCCACATAACGGGTTCATAGACAATAAGCAGTTGCTTCAATTTCTATCAGCATGCTAGGTAGTGCAAGACACGGAACAGGAATTAATGTGCAAGCTGGAAAAGGATGATCTTTCCACAAAAGCTGCATTTCCTGAATTAAAAACTGATGCTTTTTAGGGCTATGATCAACCACTAAAATACGTAACATCGCGATATCCAAAATATGAGCATCAACGTGTTCTAAAGCATGTTGTAAGTTGAGAAATGCTTGATGGGTTTGTTCAGCAAAGTCTCGAGACAATTGTCCTTGTTGGTTTTCACCACCTTGTCCTGAAATATGAAGAATACGCAAAAAATGCTTCACTTCAGCGATGTGACTATACGCAAATGCGCGTGGGTTATAAAGTGTATTTGGATTAATTAAAGTAAAGGCTTGAATACGAGAAAGTGAGGATTTTGAGTGCATGATTATAAGTCTTTGGTTCATTTTAAAGTTTTGCTAGTATCAAAGCTCAAGTTAACTTGAGGTCAAGCAAAAAATGGAAAAACAAGATTTAAATACATGGTTAAGTATTGGTGAGTTGGCAGAAAGAAGTGGTGTTAGTGTTGCAACAATAAGATTTTATGAAGAAAAACAACTGATTTGGAGTACACGCACACAAGGTAATCAGCGGCGTTATCTAAGAGCTATGTTACGCCGTATTGCTATTATTAAGGTCGCGCAACAAGTGGGTATCAGCTTACAGCAAGTGCATGAGGCATTTTCAGTTTTACCTAAACAACAAATTGCTAGCAAAAAAGATTGGGCAAAAATGTCGAGCACTTGGCAGCAGCAGCTTGATGAAAAAATTATCTCACTTTTACAATTACGCAATCAATTAGATAAATGCATTGGTTGCGGTTGTTTATCTTTACAACAGTGTCCCCTCCGTAATCCTGATGATCAACTCGCAAAACAATCAGCTGGGGCACACTTTGCACATGTATTAATGACTTTATTGGAAAAAGAAAGTTCTGAACATGAGCTCTCAGATAATCAATTGTGAATGGTGAATCATGCCTTTTTTACCCAGCCAAAACGGGCGATTATGCTCACCATGCCCAAACCAATCACACTGATAGAGCGGGATTTGTAGTGCTTCTAAATGCTCATTAAAAATTTCTATGAGGCTATGCGGGACATTTTTTTGTGGGCAATGATAAAAGTCACCTAAAACAACTGCTTTTAATAATGAAATATCTATACTTTGTAAAAGTTGTACAAAAGAGCGTTCAATTCGATAATAAGGCTCACCAACATCTTCAAGCATCAAAATAGAGGCTTGGTTGAGCTTTAAGCTGTCAGGTGTGCCTTGTAAAGTACTGAGTACAGTGAGATTTCCACCTAAAACTTTTAAGTTTTCTATTTCAAAATGCTGAGCAAATGAATTGAGTGCAATTAAAGGATAATGATTAACCGTATCGTGATGTAATAAGGCAATGGTTTTTAGTGCATCTGTAGATAAAAGTGTATTGTGCAAATTTTTACAGGCAATTTCCTGAAATACAGGTGCATGAATTGCTGCTCCGTCATGCATAGCAATATAATTTAATAAAACAGTACTATCTGAATAACCAATAATCGGTTTATTCATGATCCAACTTCCTAAATATGGCAAAAGCATCGCTGCGCCTGTTCCACCACGTGCGCACCAAATCGCATCAATGTTTGGATCTGTACATGCTGTTTTTAAATCTTGAATACGTTGTTCCACAGTGCCAGCAAGATAACGATGCTGTGCAAAAACATGCTCAGCTAAACTCACTTGATGCCCTAAACGCTCTAATTGATTTTGTGCAAGCTCAATTTTATCAGCTTCTACACACGCACTTGGCGCAACAATTTGAAAATGCATAATTTACCCAGATTATTGTGCGAGTTTCTTCTTAGACAGGGTAATCATCATGACACCAATGATATTCAAGATGCAACCTAACCATTGAATCCCATTCATATGTTCGCCTAATAATGCAACAGCAAGAATAATAGTTAAAATAGGACCAATTGAACCAATCATTGCAGACTGTGCTGCACCTAAACGAGAAATACTCTGTGCGATTAAAATAGTCGGTAAAACGGTGACCAAAAGCCCAAGCGCGATGCCATACCAAACAATTTGACTAGGCAGTTGAGCTAATAATACAAAAGGTTGTGGTGTGACAACAAGAAAATGAGTCAAAGTCCCAATACACGCAACACTTAAAGCTAGCCCTGTATAATTCCAAGAACCAAAACGTAAAATTAAGCGTGGTGTTAATAATAAATAGGCTGCAAAGCTTACAGCACTCGCAAAAACTAAACTTACACCGAGCCAAAAATTACCTTCATGTGCAACCGTGCTTTGTTCTTGAAGCATTACAATCACAGTACCGCCATAACTTAGTGTAATGGCAAAAATACTTTTAAAATTTAACTTTTTCTTATAAATCGCACAAGAAGCAAGCACTGTTAATGTTGGATATAAAAATAAAATAATACGTTCTAATGACGCACTAATATACATTAATCCTGAAAAATCTAACCAGCTTGAAAAATAATAACCCAGTAAACCCGCGAAAACTAATAAGCCCCAGTCTTTGGCAGATAAATCACGACTATGATGCCGATTTAGCCAGCAAATCAGTAAGAAAAAAGGTAATGCACTTGCCATGCGTAAAGCCATTAATACCGTTCCATCCACTAGAGGAGAGAGGGCATAAGCTTGTTTAATGAAAATTGCTTTGGTACTAAATAAAAATGCAGCACCTAAAGCAAATAAAGATCCTAATTGCACACTCGATAATGAGATTTTCATATGATGATTATGATCCAAAAGAATGCATCAAAGATGCCATCACTTTAGTATAAAGAGTCTCAATTTAGAGATGAAATGCAAAAAAAGAATTAATCCCATCAAAATAAGGAATAGGAAATTGATGTATGTACACAATATTTTTTTCAAGATGCTGCAAACTATAAATAACGATTTAAAAAAGCACAGATTTGGATGTAAATAATAATGCACTAAAAATGTGCATGTTATGCCAAAGTGTTTCAGGAACGCCGATTAGTCATCATCTGGCAAAATGGCAAATAAAAAAAATAATTTTTTTTTGTTGTTTAAATTATTGCTCCAATCTAAAAATATAATGATTTCACACAAGTACTTTTATTTATTAATTAAATTAAAAAAAGTAATGATAAGTTGTTTACATAATTGACAGTTTTTGAGTAAAAATAAGTCAATAAAATCACCCATCAATCACGGTAAAATTGTCAAAAAAGCTAATTTATAAAAAATGGTTTATAAAAAGCTTGTTTTCTAAATAAATATCTAAAACTTATTAAGTTCAATTTTATAACGCTAAATGTAGTTAGAGCCAATTGAAGTTTGATGATTTTGTTGCAACAGGAAAAATGCTCAAAATAAAAATGGGAAATTTCATTTAAAAATTTCACTTTTGATAAAAAAATAAGCAAAAAATCCAAAATGGTATTAACTTAAATAAATGTTGGGTATGTCATAAAATGATAAAAGTGAATCATGAGTTCAAAATATGGGTATTTATTAAATAAATATTGGGTAGTATTTTAAAAAAGTTCAATTAGAATCCAAAAATTCAGAACAAAATGCATCTAGGGGGAAACATCGTAACCACGATGTTTACTTGAAGAAAAATTAGCTTGAGGGACGCTCATGCAGATCGGAATCCCAACCGAAACTGTTCTCGGTGAAAGTCGTGTAGCTGCTACACCAGAAACAGTAAAAAAGTTGATCAGTGCTGGTCATAACGTAGTCATTGAACGTGGAGCAGGTAAAAAAGCTGCTTATATTGATAGTGCTTACGAACAGGTCGGTGCAAAAATTACGGATGATGCCTATACAGGTAGTCAGCTTGTTTTGAAGGTTCGTGCTCCACAAGGCAATGAAATTCAAAAACTTGCACCTAATACAACCATTATTGCAATGTTTGATCCGTATCGTAACCCTGACCTTGACCAGTTTGCTTCACAACAAGTATCTGCATTTGCGTTAGAGCTTTTACCACGAACATTATCTCGTGCGCAAAATATGGATGTACTGTCATCTCAAGCAAACTTAGCGGGTTATAAGTCGGTACTTTTAGCTGCTGCGGAATATCAACGTATGTTCCCAATGCTAATGACTGCGGCGGGTACAGTAAAGCCTGCACGTATTGTTATTATGGGTGTTGGTGTCGCAGGTTTACAAGCGATTGCAACGGCGAAACGTTTGGGTGCTGTGGTAGAAGCAACTGACTTACGCCCAACAGCTCGTGATCAAGTCGAATCACTTGGTGGTAAGTGGTTAGACGTGCCAATGTCAGATGAAGAAAAGCAAAAAGCTGCTGATGCTGCTAAAAATGGTTATGGATGGATGCCAGGTGAGCAATACATCAAAGACCAAGCCATCATCGTAGATAAAGCTGTTTCAAATGCTGATATCGTGATTACAACTGCTTTATTACCAGGTCGCGATGCACCACGTTTAATTAAAGCCGAAACTGTTGCCAAAATGAAACCAGGTTCAATCATCCTTGATATGGCGGTTGAAACAGGTGGTAACGTTGAAGGCTCGAAATGTGGTGAAAATGTTGTAACAGATAATGGCGTGACTATTTTGGGTATCCCAAATATTCCTGCAACTGTTTCGACAGAAGCTTCGGCGTTGTATGCACGTAACGTGTTTAATTTCGTAGAAACTTTATTTGATCAAGATAAAAACTTTAAATTGAATCAAGAAGACGAAATTCAAAAAGCACTTCTAGTAACACATGGCGGTCAAGTACTGCTCAAACGTGGTTAAGGAGAGTCATCATGGTTGAAACTATTACTATTTTCGTCTTAGCCATTTTTGTTGGTTACTACGTGGTTTGGGGTGTAACACCTGCATTGCATACACCGTTAATGGCGGTAACCAATGCATTGTCATCTATTATTATTGTGGGTGCAATGATTCAAACCGTAGGTATTCCTGGCGTTGTTGATGCCAACGTACAATTTCAAGATATCAATGTTGTAAGTGTGCTTGGTGCAGTTGCTGTGTTCTTGGCAAGTATTAATATTTTTGGTGGTTTCGCAGTGACTGCGCGTATGCTTGAAATGTTTAAGCCAAAACAAAAGAAAAAAGAGGGCTAATCCATGGAATTCATTAAAGAATATGCAGATTGGTTTTACCTGATTGGTGCTGTCCTTTTTATCTTAACTTTACGTGGTCTTTCAGGTCCTAAAACTGCGATTCAAGGTAACCGTTACGGTATGGTTGCAATGGCAATCGCTGTCATCACAACTTTCTTTGTTGCTGACCATCCTGTGATTTGGATGATTGGTGGGGCAATGGTGCTTGGTGCGGTTGTTGGTATTGCTCGTGCACGTACAGTGCCAATGACACAAATGCCTGAAACTGTGGCTTTAATGCACTCATTGGTCGGTTTGGCTGCGGTATTGATCGCAATTGCTGCGATCCTACATAACAACCAACTTACAGTGTTATTTGCTGAAAATGAATCTGCTTTAACTGCTGCGGGTGTTCAACATGCGCATATGAGCAAAGTTCATTTATTTGAATTATTTGTTGGCTGTTTCGTTGGTGCGATTACATTCACAGCTTCAGTATTTGCTTATGGTAAATTGGCTGCGAAGAAATGGGCAAAAACGATTTCTGGTGGATGGGTTAAACCTGTTCAAGCGGTTATATTCCTTGCAATGTTGGCGTGCGGTGTTTACTTCTTCACGACAGGCAATATGCAAGCATTCTGGGCAATGACTGCACTTGCACTGGTATTTGGTTGGGTTTGGATTGCACCAGTAGGTGGCGGTGATATGCCAGTGGTGGTTTCACTTCTTAACTCATTCTCAGGTTGGGCTGCTGCAGGTATTGGTTTTACACTTGAAAACAACATGCTGATCGTTGCGGGTTCGCTAGTTGGTTCTTCAGGCGCAATTCTGTCTTACATCATGTGTAAAGCGATGAACCGTTCAATCATCAACGTATTGTTTGGTGGTGCGATGGGTGGTGCTGCGGTTGCTTCTGCTGATAAAGGTGAACAAGTTCAACGTAACTACCGTTCAGGTTCTGCGGACGATGCTGGCTTCTTGATGTCAAATGCAGACAGCGTTGTGATCGTGCCTGGTTATGGTATGGCACAAGGTCGTGCTCAAAATGCAGTAAAAGAATTATGTGAATTACTTAAAGAACAAGGTGTAACTGTTCGTTTTGCAATTCACCCTGTTGCTGGTCGTATGCCTGGTCACATGAACGTCCTTCTTGCTGAAGCAGACGTAGCTTATGAAGACATCTTGGAAATGGATGAGATTAACTCAGACTTCCCTGCAACAGATGTTGTACTTGTGATTGGTGCGAATGACGTTGTTAACCCTGCTGCAAAAGATGACCCAACATCACCGATTTATGGTATGCCGATTCTTGAAGCACATAAAGCACGTACAATCATGGTGATCAAGCGTTCTATGGCGACTGGTTATGCTGGTCTAGATAATGACTTGTTCTATAACGAAAAAACCATGATGATCTTTGGTGATGCGAAGAAAGTTGTTGAAGATATGACGAAAGCGATTAATGGCGGCGGTCACTAATTTATACTTCAAAATCCCTCTTTTCTAAAATGGGATTTGGGAAGATCTAAAACCACCTTCGGGTGGTTTTTTTATTGATATTATTTTTAGTCTTAATCAAAGAAAACTAGATATCACGACAATAATTTTTTTGATATAAAAGAAGTGTGATCAAGATCTTAAAAAGATAAATTTTATGTAAACTATTTATATGAGAATGACCATTTGGTAAAATATGAAAAATTCCACTTAAATAAAAAATGAAAATGTAATTTAAAAAATATGGGGAATAATTGTTTTAACCAAGCGAGTTTAAATTAAGGCTTAAGGGGCATTCTAAAATTAGAATGGTAATTTAGAGAGTATGGATAGGGTTAAAATAACAGATGAAGCAATTATATCTCTATTTGGTACTATTATTTAGCTCATCACAAACATATAGCTTAACAACGGTCTCACCTGCACAATTTAATGCAATCAATACATTTTCTGATATTACACTGATTGTTTTAGGAACATTGTTTGTATTATTAATGCAAGCAGGTTTTGCTGTGATCGAAGGAGGCTATGTAAAAAATTCAAGAGCAATTTATAATCTAGGGATCAGTTATTTATCTGCTATTTTAGGTAATACTTTATATATTATTTTTTGTTTTCTATTGGTGTTTTTTGGCATATGGCAAACAGAAAATCAAAGCAATCATATTCAAATGTACTGGTGGCAATGGCAAATTTTTATTTTCTATATTTTAATGTCATCCACCATCACCACAATCGTAGGTCGAATTATTCCAATCAATATGTCGTCTAAAGTATATTGGATTGTGGGCTTACTTGTTTCAGGTGTCATTTTTCCAATATTAAGTGTTTCAGCTTGGGGGGATATTCTTTTTAATTGGCATTGGTTAAAAGATTTGGGTTTTATTGATTATGCAGGAGCAACAGTCATTCACTCATTTGCTGCATGGATCGTTTTAGCGGGTTATGTGGTTTTTAATCAATATCATCAAGATTATCCAAAGGAAACACATTATATATTTCAAGATCAAAAAATGTTGATTTTTTCACTGGCAGGTTTTGTTTTGTGGTTGGCTTGGTCGTGTTTAAACGTTGCATTTATTACAGGAATGACCATAGATATTATTACTGTATTAATTAATATTATTTCTGTTGTTTTTGGAGTATGTGTTGCTACCTTGGGCTATTTAATTTTAAAACCTCAAAAGTTTAAACGTGCCACTCTGATTAAAGCGCTTTTTGGTGGTTTAGTGGCGATTACCGCAAGTTGTGGCTTAGTGAGTATGAGTATTGCTTTTATTATTGGCTTTGTTGCAGCTTTAATGACGTGTTTATTGCCTAAATTACTCAAGCGTTGGATTCGAATTAGAAGTGTTGCTGATGTGGTCGTGATTCATGGCTTGTGTGGTGTATGGGGAACCTTAGCTGTGATCATGAATCAATTTGACAACTCTATTGTAGAAGTGAGTTGGAAATATCAGATGTTTGGGATTTTATTTACTTTTTTCTTAGGTTTTGGTTTGATGTACGTTATTTTTAAGCGAATTGCTTTGCATCCAAATTTAATGAATACCGAATAAAAAAATAAGAATAAAAAAGCGACCATGAGGGTCGCTTTTCCGTTTTTTATGTTTAGGCAACATGTTCAGGTGTTGTACGCCATAAACTTTCAAGATCGTAAAATTTACGTGCAGTAGGTAGCATGACATGAACAACGATCAAATCTAAATCGATTAGGATCCATTCAGCATCACGTTCGCCTTCAACACCAATCGGGCGAAAACCTGCTTTACGTGCTTCTTCTGCAACGTTGTCAGCAAGTGCTTTAACATGACGTGTTGATGTACCGCTTGCAATCACAATCGCATCTGCGACATTACTGATTTTGCTAACATCAAGTTCAAGAATATCTTTGGCTTTTACATCGAGTAGAGCTTCGTGTACAACTTTTAAACAAGTTTGCACATCTTGTTTGTGAGAATTCATTGCAAGTTCGAGAGAATTAGAAGCGCTGGGTGATGGTTCTAAATTCATATAAGGTATATTTTCCAGACAATAACTCATCGTCTAATATACCGCCTTTACTAAAAAAATTCAAATTTATACCTATAAATATTGTGGATATTTTTTAAGCGTTTATATTTGTGAGTGATCAGTAAAGTATTTGTTTTTCCATGCAAATGATTGATTAGAGTCAACTTGTGGTTTGTATTCAGCTGCGATATAACCTGTATATGGACTTTGTGCTAACCATTGGAAAATTTCTGCATAGTTAATTTGTGCTGTATCTGGCTCATGTCGCCCAGGACAGTCTGCAAATTGAATATGTCCAATCCACTCCAGATTTTCTTGTAGTGCAGCTAAAATATTTTCGCCCATCATTGCCATATGATAACAATCATATTGCATTTTTAATGCAGGATGTTGGACAGCTTCAAGCATCTCTTGAGCTTGAGCAATATTTTGCACTAAAAATCGCGGCATATCTGTGCCGTTAATCATTTCAAATACAGGTTGAATATTATGCTCAGTGCAAAGATGACAAGCCAGTTTTAAATTGCTAGAGAGTGTGTTTAAGCATGGGAGCAGGTCTGCATCTAGAGGTTGTTTTCCTGCTAGGATATTGATACTACTGACTTGCAATGACGTTGCATATTCAATCGCTTTTAATAATGCGTGATGAAACTCAAGTTCTTTTCCAGGTATGCCCGCTAGACCATTGCCACCTTGCATTAAATCACCTGCAGGTACATTAATGAGGCAAAGCGTAAGTTGATGATGCTCTAATTGTGTCTGAATATCTTGAATACTGAGTTCATAAGGAAACTGAATTTCGACATGTTTAAAACCATGTTGATGTGCTAAGGCAAAACGTTCTATTAGGGGAACTTCAGTAAAAATCATAGAAAGATTTACTGCGAGTTTGCTCATCATTTTGCTCCATGCAAATTACGTATAGGCTGAACGATAACGTCAATTTTATTTTTGAATTTCAACATGCTTAATCACAGTTGCTAAATCTGCATCAGCATAACCATTCTTTTGGTGTGCTTGCAATTGCGACAAGGCTTTTTTAGCAATAGGAATTTCTAAATTAAACTTTTTAGCTAAACTCACAGCATTATTTAAGTCTTTAGATAAAGTTTGCACTTTCCACTGCACAGGCTCGAAATGATGTGTTGCCATACGTGGTGTTAAAATTTGAAAAGGTTTAGAGTCAGCAAAACCACCTGCAAGAGCAGGTGCTAATAAAGTTGTATCAACACCTGCCTGTTCTGCAAGTGCGACTGCCTCAGCAATTAGGGTGCTATTCGCGGCAACGATCAATTGATTACAAATTTTAGTGGCTTGTCCCGTACCTGTTTCTCCCATACGAGTGACACGTTGTGAAAGTACATTATAAATAAGTGTAAGGCTTTGAATAGTTTGTGCATTACCGCCTGCAAAAATAACTAAAGTACCATTTTCAGCACCAGCCGTCCCACCCGAAACAGGGGAGTCAATCCAAATAACATGATGCTGATTTGCTTGATTTGCAAGATGAATCGTTTGATCTACAGATAGACTAGAAAAATCGACAATCACTTGTTTGGCTTGGAGATGAGGCTTAATTTGATTAAAGACGGCTTCTACAGCTTGATCATCAGCAAGACAGCTAAGAATGATTGGGTATTGTGCAATATTCTCAAGCTGTAGAGCATGTGCGCCAATGTCAATCAAGGGTTCACATGCACTTGCAGTACGATTCCATACTGCAACATGAAAGCCTGCTTGAACTAGACGAGTTGCCATACGACTACCCATTAAGCCCATACCTAAAAAAGCAATTTTGTGCTGTTGATCAAAACTCATAGTACCAATCTCAAAACGGTTCCTTGTAAATTATTTAAATTGGCGTGGTAAAAATTGTACTTCTGGATTTTTATCCTTTTTACGTGCCAATTGACTATTTTTACCTAAAAGTAGCTTTAATTGCCAAATTTTTTCTAAACGTAATGCTTTTTTAGGTGCATGTTCCATCGCATCTAATACGCGTTTAGCTGCCATTAAAGCATCAGGTGAATGTTGTAGCATCTCTTTTGCAATTTGTTGTGCTTTTTCTAATGGTGCAGCGTCAACATGTGTGACTAAGCCAATTTCTTTAGCATAATGACCATCAAAAATACGCGCAGTTAAGGTCAGTTCTTTGGCTAAATCTATACCAATAACCCCTTTAATTGAACGCGATAAACCCATATCTGGTACTAAGCCCCAACGACTTTCCATGATAGACATTTTAGTATCAGGATGGCTGATACGAATATCTGCAGCTAATGCCAATTGCATACCTGCACCAAAGCAAAAACCTTCAAGTGCAGCAATAACAGGAACAGGTAATTCTTGCCAAATCAAAAAAGCTTTTTGAAATAAACTTTGTCCAGGTTTGATAAGTTCCCAAGCAGCATAAGCTGTATTTTTAGGATTGTTTAAATCGGCAAGGTCAATGCCTGCACTAAAGACTTGCGCTTCACCAGTTAAAATGACACAACGAATGCTGCGATCTTTTTTGATTTTTTGAGCAGTGCTCACTAACTCGCGCAGTAAAGCAAAGCTCATTGCGTTACGTTTATCTGGACGGTTTAGGTAAACCGTTGCGATTCCATCTTTTTTTTCAATTCGTAATAATGACATCGTTTTTACTCTTATTGCCTTGTAACGCAGCATAGCATGGAGTGAGCTTTTACATCGTGACAGTGCAGTCACAGAAAAAATTAATTTGAATGATTCAAAATTTGCTGTGCGGCAGCTTCTACTTCGTGTATGACCAATTGCAAATGATCTAATCGTTGTAAGGTATCTTGAATGAATATTTCATCTGCTTTACGACGTTCTTTTCTGAGTGTTGAAATAAACTGTTCAAACTCGCCTGTAATACGTTGTAATTTTGGTGTGCCGACATAACGAGTTGCACCATATAAACGATGAAGCACATGCTCAAGCTGTGGAAAATCCTCTAATTCAATCAACTGAGAGATTTCATCGAGTTCCGTTGGAAAGCTATCGACTAGCATTTTAAGTAAATCTTGTGCCAAATCTTCTTTATTTGCGGCTAAGGCTAAGCTTTTTTTCCAATCTAAAATGTCAGGATCAAGCGCTTCAACGTAAACGTTATTTTCGTTGGTTTGCTGTGGTTGAGCAAATTGATCAGATGTCCATTCAGTTAAAATTTGAATTAATTGTTCGACTTGAATTGGTTTGGTTACATAGTCGTCCATGCCGACTTTTAGAAGTTTTTGCTTTTCATCGGCTAAAGCATGTGCTGTAAGTGCAATGATTGGCATACGCATACCATCGAGCGTAGATTCTAATGAGCGAATCGCACGTGTTGTATCAATTCCAGACATAACAGGCATTTGAATGTCCATGAAAACCAAGTCATATGGTTTTAAACCTTGTTCAATACGTTGCTGAATGGTGCTTAGAGCTTCTTGTCCACTTTGTACTTTGGTTGTTTTAACATTGAGTTCAGCGAGTAATGCTTCAAGTACAATCAAATTCGGTAAATGATCATCCACTGCTAAAATATGTAAATTACGCTCTTTAAAATCTTTGTGCTCTTCAGGACTAAATATAGGTTGATTGCTTAAAAGTTGAATCACTCCTGAACGACTTAAAGGTTGATAAAGTGGACGTGCACGATATTCATGTAACATATTTGGCTCTAAGGTCATTTGATAGCCATAAACAGCTAAATTACCTTGATAACGCCCACGAATTTCGCGTAATAAAGCTTCAGTATCGCCGCTATGATCTACAATCAGCCAAGTGTTTTCAGGCAGTTTAGATAAGCCATTTAAACGGCTAAATAAATCTAAAATTGACTGTGCTTCAGTATGAACGACTTGATAGTCTTCTAAATAATGACGTAAAACATTTGCTGTTGCAGGATGTGCTAAGAATGACAATACATGCATATCTTTAAACACTGGATGAATAATTTCTTCATTTTCATCCACTTGGAACATTGCGGTAAACCAGAATGTTGAGCCTTTTTCTGTAGGTGCACGTTCTTGGTTATCTTCAAAGCCAATTTGACCTTGCATTAAGTGAACCAATTGTTTTGAAATTGCTAAACCTAAACCTGTTCCGCCAAATTGACGGGTTACAGATGCATCGCCTTGAGAGAATGATTCAAATAATTTCTTACGATCTGTGCCACTGAGACCAATACCGCTATCTTGCACACTAAAATGCAATAAACACTGTCCAATATCATCATGTTCCATACGAACACGAACAATGATTTCACCATCAGGGGTAAATTTAATGGCATTGGAAATAAGATTGGTCAAAATTTGCTTAAAGCGTAAAACATCACCATTGACATGCTTAGGAACGGTATCATCATAGTAAAATGCCATTTCTATTTGTTTTTGTGCAGCCAACGGCGACAACATATCCATAACATCGAAAATTGCTTCTTCAAGGTCAAAAGGTGCAGTTTCGAGTTCTAATTTTCCAGCATCAATTTTAGAAAAGTCGAGTACATCGTTAATCAGCGCCAATAAATGAGCAGAAGATTTTCGAATCGTTTGTAAGTACAAGTTTTGATCATTACTAAGATTATCTTGTCTTAATAACAGATGAATAAAACCATCAATACTGTTCAGAGGTGTACGTAGTTCATGGCTGATATTGGCTAAAAATACTGACTTGGCTTGGTTTGATGAAATCGCTTGGTCACGTGCTTGTTTGTAAGTAATGTTCTGTACTTCTAAGGTGTCTAAAGTACGTCTTAAATCATCTTCGGTTTGCTCAGTATGTTCTTTTAGCTCTAGAAAACTAAAATGTAAGCGTTTCACAACGTTAGCAATATCTCGCTGTAATAAACGTAACTCACCTGTACTGTTAATCACCATATGTTGGTCAAGCGTATCGGCATTTAAACGTTGTAATTGCATGCGAATTTCGTACATTGGTGCGATCCAACGACGAGAATAGAAATTTAGACAGAGTAATAATAAAAGTAATGTAAATAATGCTGTGGTAATGAGCACGATCATCACACGATAATGCGCTATTTCTAAAGGTTGATTATCCAGTTCAATGCTTAACCAAATGGGTGCATGAGCGTCTTCAGTTTGAAGGCGAATCGCATAAATATTATTGTGTTGGTTGGATAATGGTCCTACAAAGCTTCCTTGTTGCGGAAGTTTGGGCCATGCTTTTCTATTTTGATAACCGACATTGAGTAAAGTTTGTTGATTAGGTAAAACAATCGCTGCACGAATAAGATATTTTTCATTAAAAATATGTTGGAGAATATTTTCAGCTTGTGGTCTATATTTGGGATTTGCTTGTATTAGACGAACGAGTTGTTCTGCGGTTGCTTGATAGCGACTTAAAATTGCAATAGCGGCATAACGTTGATTGGTTTTAGCAGCATTAGACGTTTCTTTCATGACCAAAAGTGCGCCGACGCAGGCTAAGACCATAATAGGTACAAAAATCAACGCAATTAACTGTCCATATGCGTGATTAAGTTTGAGACGTTTAAATAATTTTTTATTGAAATTCGACATGCATCAAGCCAAGACCTTCCCCGTAATGAGAATATTAACATGCTTTAATCGTCCTACATGAAATTATGATAAAGATCATGAAAAAACATCTTGCTTAAATATTGTTTATGCTGTTTTAAAGATAAACTTATCATTTCTAATTCTAAGTTGCTTTGAAATTATTTTATATTATTCATTTTATTTGAAAAAATACTTTTAAGTCATTGAAGTACACCCAAGTTTTATGTGCTGAGTTTGATCATTCTCATCAGAATTTAATGGAAAGCAGTGCAGGGTGTTTTATTTTTTCATACAATACGCGCACCTCGATCTAGGTACATACCATGAGTAATACACAAGTTGATTTCTTAGCAGACGATTTTTTATTAGACCATTATGTCGGTAAGACGCCATTGGTGCGTTTACAACGTCTCGCAAATCATACTCAAGCAACGGTGTTGGCGAAACTTGAAGGAAATAATCCAGCAGGTTCAGTGAAAGACCGTCCAGCATATAACATGATTATGCAAGCTGAAAAACGTGGGCAAATTCAGCCAGGTGATACCTTGATTGAGGCGACGAGTGGAAATACAGGTATTGCTTTAGCAATGGTTGCTGCAATGCGTGGCTACAAAATGCGTTTGATTATGCCAGCTGCCTCAAGTCAAGAGCGTAAAGATGCAATGCGTGCTTATGGTGCAGAGTTAATTGAAGCTGCAAGCATGGAAGAAGCGCGTGATCTGGCTTTGCAAATGGAACAAGAAGGACAAGGTCTGGTTTTAAATCAGTTTGGTAATCCAGATAATGTTGAAGCACATTACTTAACGACTGGTCCAGAAATTTGGCAACAAACTGAAGGTAAAATTACCCATTTCGTGAGTTCTATGGGGACAACAGGCACGATTATGGGGATTTCAAAATATTTGAAAGAGCAAAATCCAGAGATTCAAATTGTGGGTTTACAGCCATCTGAAGGTTCAAATATTGCGGGTATTCGTCGTTGGCCTCAGGAATATTTGCCGACTATTTTTGATCCAAAGCGTGTCGATCGCATTATGGATATTCCACAAATCGAAGCTGAAAAAACAGCACGCGCTTTAGCACGTAAAGAAGGGATTAGTGCAGGCACTTCATCAGGTGGAGCCGTGTGGGCATCAGTGAAAATTGCTGAAGAAAATCCAAATGCTGTGATTGTCTGTATTGTGTGTGATCGTGGTGATCGTTATTTGTCTACAGGTTTATTTTCAGTTGAAGACTAAAACCAATATTTGACTCAAGTTGACCTGTTATTTTATCGCGGTGCATTGTTTCTTTGTTGAAACTCGGGTTAATGTGTAAAATAATTTAAGTCATGATGAGAATGCTTTAGTTATGCGTTTACCCGTACTAGTTTTTGATATAGAAACGTTGACTGACCATCGTTCAGGTGCACATTTGTACGGGTTGGATTTGCCTGAAGAAGATCTTGAACAGGCTTTGATGAAAATCCGTCGCCAAGAATCAGGTATGGATTTTCAACGTTTACCCTTACATGAAATTGTGTGTATCTCAGGTTTTTGGCTTGATGAAAATGGTACAATGAAACTCTTTTCATTTAGCCAAGAACATTTTTCTGAAGCTGAAATTTTAAAGAAATTTTTATCTATTTTTGATAAACGTCATCCAACTTTAGTGAGTTGGAATGGTTCACAGTTTGATTTACCTGTGATTTTATTCCGTGCAATGTATCATGGTTTATCGGCACCGAGTTTATTTGATCAAGGTGAGATTGATACGCAAAAACGTTATAATAACTACCAAAATCGTTATCATCATCGTCATGTCGACTTGATGGATGTGATGGCAATGTTTAATGGTCGGCATTTTCAAAAATTAGATGATATTGCACATTTACTTGGTTTTCCTGGTAAGCGTGGTATTAAAGGTTATTTTATTCCTGAATATGTCAAAACCAAACAATGGCTCAAGTTGACCAGTTATTGTGAGGGTGATGTATTAAATACATGGTTGATTTTCTTGCGTTGGAATCTGTTAAAAGGACAAATTTCTTTATCAGATCATCAGTTATGGATTCAGGCAACCATTCATTATTTACAAGGTCAACCGCAACAAAATGAGTTTGTGCAGATTTGGCGTGAAACTTCACAAAAAACTGCATTTAGCGCATCAGATTTTCCTTCCACTACAGATTAGGTTATTCCTTTGAAACATAGAGCTAAACCTCGACCATCTCAACAACCACAGTATATTTTTAATGTTGAGAGGCTTTCACATGAGGGGCGAGGGATAGCGCGTTATGGAAATGATCCAAACCATCCACTAGAGAAACAGGGTAAAAGTGTTTTTATCCGTTTTGCATTACCCAATGAAACCGTTAAAGTGCAAATCACACGTCAAGTTTCTAAACTTGAAGAAGCGGATTGTATTGAGTTATTGGGTGAGCCACATCCGCAACGTATTGCTCCAATCTGTCCGCATTTTGGTCGATGTGGTGGTTGTAACTTGCAGCATTTACATCCTGATGAACAAATTCGTTTTAAACAAGATGTATTAAAATCACATTTGAATCATTTTGCAGGTTTAACACCTTTAACGTGGTTAACGCCTATTCGTTCATTAAAAGTTGATTATCGTCATAAAGCACGCATTGGTGTGCGCTATATTGCAAAAACGAAAAAACTGCTGATGGGCTTTCGTGAGTCGCAAAGTAATCAATTGATTAATATCCAAACGTGTAAAATTTTAGATCAACAATTAGATAAGGCTTTACCTGAACTGCGTGTATTACTCGAAAGTCTAACAGGCAAAGCAGACATTGGTCATATAGAATTAGCAAAAGGCGATCAAGAAATTGCGTTGTTAATTCGCCATACAGCAGATTTATCGACAAAAGATGTCAACCTATTAAAACAATTTGCGTTAGAGAAACAGTGGCAACTGTATTTTCAACCTGCGGGAAATGAGAGTTTACATCGTGTAGATGATCCTCAAGCTGCGATGCATTTACATTATAGTTTGAATGATTTTGCAATTAATTTTGCATTTAAACCGACTGACTTTACACAGGTTAATCCTACTGTAAATCCACAAATGGTAAAATTGGCATGTGATTTGCTTGATTTACAACAAGGTGAGCGTGTGCTTGATCTTTTTTGCGGTCTGGGTAATTTTTCTTTACCACTCGCTAAAAAAGTAGGGCAAACAGGCTGTGTTATTGCCGTTGAAGGCAGTGCAGAAATGGTTAAACGCGGTACAGAAAACGCACTGAAAAATTGCATAACTAATGTTACGTTTTACTCACAAGATTTAACAAAAGATTTTTCTCAAAATTCTTGGGCAAATCAAGGATTTGATGCATTATTAATAGACCCACCTCGTGCAGGGGCGGAGCAAATTATGCATTATGTACCTAAGTTTGGTGCAAAAAAAATCGTTTATGTATCCTGTGACCCTGCAACACTCGCAAGGGATGCAGGAATTTTAGTGCAACATGGGTATCAGCTGAAAAAGGCAGGTGTGATGGATATGTTTACACATACAGGTCATGTTGAATCCATTGCCTTATTTGAAAAAAATGTTGAGATAAACGATTTATAATGAACTGTAGATTCACAGGAGAAAGGTATGGTCACAGTACGTGAACAACTTCCAGAACAGCTAAATGAGTTGTCTGAGGAAGCGACTGTAGAACATGCCGTAGAAGCGCAACAGGCTTTAGCGACTTGGCTAGATCGTGTACGTGGAATTTTAGACGGTGCAGAGCTGCATCAGCTTCAAGAAGTAGCTCAATTAGTTTTACAAAAAGAATTAGCGACCATGGTGAATAACCGTACCAATACCTTTGCAACAGGAATTGGTATGGCAGATATTTTGGCGCATTTACATGTTGATGAAGATACCTTATCTGCTGCTGTTTTATATCGTAGTGTACGTGAAGGTATTACCACGCTTGAAGAAATTCAAACAAAGTTTGGAGAGCATGTTTTTAACCTTGTCAAAGGCACTTTGGCAATGGGAAAACTCTCTGAACTGATTGAAAAAAATAAACGTTTAGAAGACCACTTTAATAATAATCAACGTGAACATTTGTCAGGCATTTATAAAATGCTGATTTCTGTGACTGAGGATGTGCGTGTTGTTTTAATTAAATTGGCGGAACGTACTTATGCATTGCGTGAATTGGCAAAATCACCAAGAGAGCGTCAAG
This sequence comes from Acinetobacter sichuanensis, assembly GCF_003024515.2. GTDB lineage: Bacteria > Pseudomonadota > Gammaproteobacteria > Pseudomonadales > Moraxellaceae > Acinetobacter > Acinetobacter sichuanensis. The sequence continues at coordinate 50,778 of NZ_PYIX02000002.1, read as the reverse complement.
AACGTGTTGCACGAGAAATTTTAACAATTTATTCACCTTTAGCGCATCGTTTAGGCATTGCTCAATTAAAATGGGAGCTAGAGGATTTAGCCTTTCGTTATTTGGCACCTGAACGCTATAAAGAAATTGCATCATTACTCAATGAAAAGCGTCTTGAGCGTGAACACTATATTCAATTTGTAGTGGACAAACTCAAAGGTGAATTGGCAGCGCATGAAATTTATGCTGAAATTTCAGGTCGAGTGAAGCATATTTATTCAATTTATCGCAAGATGAAGAGTAAAAATCTGAGCTTCGATCAGCTTTATGATATTCGTGCAGTACGTGTATTGGTCAAATCGGTTCCTGAGTGTTATCACGCTTTGGGAATCGTTCATCAGATTTGGCGTCATATTCCACATCAATTTGATGATTATATTACCAACCCTAAAGCAAACGGTTATCGCTCATTGCATACAGCGGTGATTGCTGAAAATAAATCGCTTGAAATTCAGATTCGTACTGTAGAAATGCATGAAGAAGCTGAGTTAGGTGTTTGTTCTCATTTTAATTATAAAGAAGGCTCTAAAACCACAGATTATTCATTTAATCATCGTTTGCATTCATTGCGCTCTGTGCTAGAGCATTATCAAGAACGTAATGAAACCAATGTGCATCCAAATGAAGATGAGAGTGAAGATTTTGAACATATTCAAGACTTTGAAGGTTTTGAAAAGATTTATGTCTTCAGTCGTGATGGTGATATCAAAGAGTTACCACGTGGTTCAACCGTATTAGACTTTGCTTATCATGTGCATACAGAAGTGGGTAATAAGTGTTATGCAGCACGTGTGAATCAGCGTTATGTGCCACTCACTTATACCTTGAAAACAGGTGAACAAGTTGAGATTTTAACCAAAAAAGATCGTGAGCCTAACCGAGATTGGTTAGTAAATTCTTTAGGTTATATCAAGACAGCACGTGCGCGTGACAAGCTGCGTCACTGGTTTAGACAACAAGACCGTAGTAAGAATTTAGAAGTTGGACGTGAAATTCTCAATAAGGAGCTTTCACGTTTAGCGATTCATCCAAAAAGTATTGATTTAAGTGATTATTGTAACCACTTTAATGTCAAATCTGGCGATGACATTTTAGTTTCATTGGTGAGTGGTGATATTAGCTTACATGCATTGATTAACCAAGTTAATCGTCATATGCATTTAGATCAAGATGAACCAGAACTTGTTCTTAAACCAACACTTAATCCACGCGCAAGTCATACTTTATCGGCACATGGTATTTTAATTGATGGCTTGGATAATGTTGAACTCCATGTCGCACAATGCTGTCAGCCTGTACATGGTGAGTCGATTGCTGGATATATCACGTTAAACCGTGGTGTAAGTATTCATAAGGTTGCATGCTTAGATTACCTTCGTATGATCAAGAATGAACCTGATCGTGCTGTAGAGGCAGATTGGGAAATGCAGCCTACACGTGGGCAAAGTGTGCAAATCGTTGTTGAGGCTTATGATCGACGTGGTTTACTGAAAGACTTAACTCAAGTGATTTTTTCAGATCAGATCAATATTCGTCAGGTCAATACCATTTCTGAATCAGATGGTATTGCCAATATGAAATTATTGATTGAAGTGAAGGGCTTGGCGCAACTTTCTCGTTTGTTGGCACGTTTAGAACAACAACCAGGCATTATTAGTGCAAGACGATTAGTACAAGGCAATTAATCCATTGCTGATAAAAAAAACCTGCGTAATGCAGGTTTTTTTATTTGCTGATATTGCATCAATTTTTATTTTCGACTTAAAAATATATTGCCTAAACGGTTAATGATTTGTGGGCTGATACTTGAAAGTTGATACATGATTTTGGTTTTTAAGCCGATAGGATGGTGGGTTTGGGTAAAAAGCGTTCCTTTACTTTGTACGAGTTTTAAGACTTGTTCAGCAATATCTTGTGGTTTTAAATCGACACCAATATTCTGAATTGAAGCTGCATCCATGTTAGTCACCATTGCTGTTTGTACAAAGAGCGGCATCACATCTAAAACACGAATTCCATATTTTTGCCATTCTACATCTAAGCCTTCTGTGATACCACGTACTGCAAATTTACTGGCAGAATATGAGATAAGATCGGGTTGCCCATAAATCGCAGAAGCAGAAGAAACATTAATGACGCGTGCAAAAGATGCCTGTTTTAAAAAAGGCAGTGCAGCATGACAGCCATTTAAAACGCCATTGACGTTGACATTAATTGTGCGTTGATGTGCTTGAATATCCGTTTTTTCAAAAGCACCAGAGTATAAAATTCCTGCATTATTGACCAAAACATTGAGCTGACCTGCCCAAGCACTAAATTCTTCTAGGGCATTTTGCCATTGTGCATAATCACTGACATCAAGCTTTCCTGCTTTGGCATGATTACCGAGTTGTGCTGCAAGATGCTGTGCTGAAGCTTCATTGATATCATAAATGCCTACCTTATAGCCTTGCTGATAAAAAGTTCGAGCGATTGCAGCACCAATACCTTGTGCTGCTCCACTAATAAAAATACTTCGACGCATCACAACATCCTTTTTATTTTAAATATATGAATCATGTCCCAGTTGAACATAAAATACTTTTCGGTGACAAGTTTTTAGCACCATTCTTCGATATTTTGTAAATACAGGACATTTTTATGGAAAAGTTATTAGCGATCATGCAGCAATTACGTCAGGAATGTCCTTGGGATCGTGAACAAACGCCAGAATCTTTAACACGTTATGCGATTGAAGAAGCGTATGAGGTTGAGGCAGCCGTACGAATGGGTAATGTGACTGATATTCGTGATGAATTAGGAGACTTACTGTTGCAGGTTGTTTTTCAGTCACAAATGTATAGCGAGCAAGGTGCTTTTGATTTTAATGATGTGGTTGAAGCGATTTGTCAAAAACTGATTCGTCGTCATCCTCATGTTTTTGAAAAAGATAAATTTGATCAATTAACACCTGATGATGTTTCACAACTTTGGCAAAAAATTAAGCAGCAAGAAAAGCAAGGCAAGGCTCAATCGCGCTTAGATGAAGTGAAACATGCACCAGCACTAGTTCAAGCTGAAAATATTCAAAAAAATGTTGCAAAAATTGGTTTTGATTTTCCAGATGCAGAACAAGCCTATAGCAAAGTAAAAGAAGAGTTAGCTGAGTTTGAAATTGCTGTAAATGCTGGGAAATCCGATGAAATGGTAGATGAATTTGGTGATTGTTTATTCTCATTGATCAATGTTGGGCGTAAACTAGGCATTTCAAGTGAAATGGCACTACTCAGTACGATTCACAAATTTAAAAAGCGCTTTGCTTTTATAGAAGATCAAGTATTACAACAAGATAAAAAATTAGAACAGATGAATTTAGAAGAATTAGATCAACTATGGGAGCAAGCCAAACAATATTTAAAACAACAGGCTTTATATGAACAACAACCTAAACCAATCGATTAATTTTTCAAAAAAAATAGTACGTTTTTCGATGATTTTATTTTTCAGTATGCTCTCAACTATGCTGAGTCATGCTGAAAAATTTGATGATAATTATGTGAAATGGAAAGAAAAACAACAAGCGCAAGATACACGCTTGAAAGGTAATGATGCAAATTATTATCTGGCAAAGCCAAATGTGACAAATAGCAGAAATAGCCAAAATCTCACAACGTCGGTGGGTTCAAAAATCAATATTAATACAGCAACTTTGGAACAATTGCAGCAGTTGAATGGCATAGGTGCGAAAAAAGCACAAGCTATTTTAGATTATCGTCAACAAAATGGAAAGTTTAAAAGTTTAGATGATTTGCAAAATGTGAAAGGAATTGGTCCTAAAATGGTGGAAAAAAACCGTGCAATGATGAGTTTTTAGGTGATTTTGAGATCGTTAAAATGATAAATTCCGTACATGATGATTGAATATTTAAAACAAGATCGAGAGAATCAAATTGCCCTTTGATTGTGTTAGAGATATCATTAGCATAATTACAATTTTCACGTCCTGACGTAGGAGACAGCGTCTTTTGCAAACTTTGCACGCGTCAAAGTGTGGGTTAACCACCGCTCAATTACCTTCTTCCATTTTAGATGTTATTGATTCTTTAACAAAAGCAGGCTATGAGGCTTATATCGTGGGTGGCGGTGTTCGTGACCTAATGTTGGGACAAAGTCCTAAAGATTACGATGCTGTTACCAATGCGACACCCTCTCAAATCAAAGAGGTTTTTGGTCGTCGTTGCCGAATTATTGGTCGTCGTTTCGAATTAGCACATGTTTATTCGGGGCGTGAACTGATTGAGGTTGCAACTTTTCGAGCACCTCCTAAAAAAGCCATTACCTCATCTGCAGGTATGATTTTACGTGATAATAATTGGGGAACAATCGAGCAAGATTTTGCTCGTCGTGACTTTTCTATTAATGCTTTGTATTATCAACCACGTAAAGGTATTGTGCTCGATTTTTGTAACGCAGTTGATGATATCAAAACAAAAACTTTACGTTTATTAGGTGATCCTGCATTACGTTTTGAAGAAGATCCTGTACGTATGTTACGGACTTTACGTTTTGCTGCAAAACTGAATTTTAATATTGATGCTGCGATTTTAGACATCTTTACACCTGAAATGACGAAGCTTTTACGTGATGTTTCACCACATCGTTTATATGATGAATCACAAAAGTTATTTACGATGGGGCATTTGCATCGTGTGATGCCAATGTTGATTAAGTTTGGAATTTGGCAACAATTATTTGCTGATCTAAAAACAGAAATCACGCCATTTATTGAACGTGCTGCATCAAATACAGATCAACGTATTCAAATCGGTAAAACCATCAATCCTGCATTTTTCTACGCAGTATTGTTATGGGAAAATTATTTACAACGTTGTAGTTTTTACCATGCAAAAGGAACGGTTGCGGCTGAAGCACGCGCACAAGCAGGTTTAGATGTATTAAAACGTCAAGCGACTCGAACCATTATTCCACGTTTTGCAGAAACGTTTATTCGTGAAGTTTGGGAAATGCAAAATCGTTTATTAAACCCAAAACCACAGCAAATAGAAGCACTTTCTGGGCATGCACGTTTTAGAGCAGGCTTTGACTTTTTATTATTAAGAGAAAAGTCTGGTGATGCTTCAACAAATGGTATGGGTGCATGGTGGGATGCTTATCAAAACATGTCCACAGACGAAAAAGAGCGTGCTATTAGTACCTATAATCGTCAACGTGCGAAGAGCCGTCGTAAAACAACCACTGAAGAAAGTGTAGAGGCTAAAGTTTCTACACAAATTGAACCTTTAGTGAAAGAGTCAGAAACACGTAGTCGTCGTTCACGTAAAACACAGTCTGAAGTGAAAAAAACGGTGCCACAAACCGTTGCTCATACAGCAGGAGAGATCAGTCCTGATCATCCGATTTTAAAACGTAGACGTGTGCAGCGTGACTTAGCCAAAGTTGTTTTTGGACCAACGCAATGAGTGTCATCACTTATATCGGCTTAGGCAGTAATTTAGGGGATTCACAGCAGATTTTACGAGAAGCTGTGCATCAACTTAGACAATTAGGCGCTGTAAAAGTTTCAAAGTTATATCATAGCCCTCCAATGGGACCACAAGATCAGCCTCATTATCATAATGCTGTTGCGCAGTTGGTCACAGACTTAGCGCCATTGGCTTTATTAGATGAATTACAACGTATTGAAAATGAGTCAGGTCGAGTACGTTTGCGTCGTTGGGGTGAGCGAACTTTAGATTTAGATCTTTTGCTTTATGCTGAAAAAAACATTATAAATGAGCGACTCAATGTGCCACATATTGGTATTTTAGAGCGTGATTTTGTAGTGATTCCATTGTTGGACTTAGACTCAAAACTCGAAGTTAATGGTCAATCTTTACAAAACTTAGAACTTGTACAACATTCAACTTTAACAGTTTTAGCTGATACACACTGGGCAGATATTGAGCCTGTTGAAGGCTAAGAAACTCTCAATGATAGAGGAAAATCGTCATGATTAGTCTAAGTGATTTACGAAAGTTTAAAACGCAAGGACGTAAATTCTCATGCTTAACTTGTTACGATGCAAGTATGGCAAAAGCAATGCAAGTTGCTGAAATTGATAGTATCTTAATCGGTGATTCCTTAGGAATGACCATTCAAGGGCATGATTCAACATTACCTGTCACAGTGGCTGATATGGCATATCATACTACCGCAGTACGCCGTGGCAATCAGCACTCATTTATTTTGTGTGATTTACCATTTATGAGTTATGCCACCTTAAATGACGCTTTAGTAAACGCTAAAACAGTCATGCAAGCAGGTGCGCAAATGGTCAAACTCGAAGGTGGAGAATGGCTAGCTGAAACTGTGCAAACATTGACTCGTAATGGTATTCCTGTTTGTGTGCATTTAGGTTTAACACCACAATCTGTGCATGTCTTTGGCGGTTATAAATTACAAGCAAAAACTCGTGAAGCAGCAGATCAGCTTATTCATGACTGTAAAGCTGTTGTCGCAGCAGGTGCAGCAGTTTTATTACTTGAATGTGTGCCAGCACAATTAGGTCAAGAAATTACAGAATTATTCCCAGATGTACCTGTTATTGGTATTGGCGCAGGGAAAGAAACGGATGGTCAAGTTCTGGTCGTACAAGATATGTTAGGACTTACTTTTGGTAAAGTGGCACGCTTTGTGCGTAACTTTATGAAAGAACAGGCAGGTGATAATGCTATTGTGGATGCATTTAAGGCGTATCATGTCGCAGTGCAAGATCAATCATTTCCTGCAATTGAACATACTTTTCAAGTCGAGCTATAAACATGAAAACTGAAACCACTATTCAAGGATTATCGGCATCATTAAATCCTGCTCGATCGGCACGAAAAATCATTGGTTTTGTCCCGACGATGGGAAATCTTCATGAAGGGCATTTAAACCTTGTTCGTGCAGCACGTAAATTGTGTGATGTCGTTGTGGTCAGTATTTTTGTAAATCCAATTCAGTTTGGACCAAATGAGGATTTTGATAATTATCCTCGTACATTGGAGCATGACAGTCATTTATTGGCAGAAGTTGGATGTGATATTGTTTTTGCACCCTCTGTTGAGCAAATGTATGGCAATCAACCACGCTTGACCAATATTAGTGTAGGTGAAATTACCAACGATTTATGTGGCTTACAACGTGCTGGGCATTTTGATGGCGTTGCGGTTGTTGTCACGAAATTATTTAATATTGTACAACCCAATTTTGCTTTTTTTGGTCAAAAAGATTATCAACAATTGGCAGTCATTAAACAGCTAGTCCGTGATCTGAATATGGCGATTGAAGTGATTGGTGTGCCGATTGCACGTGCAACAGATGGTTTAGCATTAAGTTCACGTAATGGTTATTTGTCTGAACAAGAACGTCAAACTGCACCAACGATTTACGCAACTTTACAGGCAGCTGAAAAACAATTGCAAAATGGACAGGACTTGAATTCAGTCTTGGCTGACATTCGTAGTCAACTGACTGATGCTGGTTTTGTTGTGGATTATGTTGAGGCGCGTAGTCCTTCTTTGCAAAAGATTAGTCAATTTGATCAAGATGTTGTATTGTTCATCGCAGCCAAACTTGGAAAAACACGTTTGATTGATAATTTACAGGTCAAACATTCTACTTAAAAATAAAAATTAGGGTCGCCATGCCATGAAGCGTATACTTATCGTGACAGGACAATCTGGGTCAGGAAAATCATCTGCTTTGCAGGTTTTAGAAGATTTGGGCTATTACTGTATTGATAACTTACCCTTGGTATTGCTACCCGAAATTGTTGAAAAATTAGATAAAGAAAATAATTTAGAACAACTTGCACTCGGCGTAGATGTACGAAGTACACAGGCAGATTTACAAGGTTTTGATCACGTCTTTCAGCTCTTGCAAAAGCAAGGTGAAGTTGATGTTATTTATTTGACAACTCGTGACCAAGAGCTCATTTCTCGTTTTAGTGCTTCTCGCCGACCACATCCATTATCAGCGCGTTTTAAAAGTTTAAATGAGTGTATACAGGCAGAAAAAAGCTTATTACTACCTATTCAATTACGTGCAACAGTACATATCGACACTTCTGATAAAAGTGTACACGATTTAAAAGATATCTTATTGTCCAAACTCGGACAGTCAGATAAACTCATCTTGATTTTACAATCATTTGGCTATAAATATGGTATTCCTTTAGATGCCGATTTTGTCTTTGATGTGCGTCATCTACCCAATCCACATTGGGATTTAGAGTTACGTAAATTTTCGGGTTTAGATGCACCTGTAAAAAAATTCTTAGAAGACAGTCCACAAGCCAATGATATGTACAATGATATTTATCATTTTTTAAACAAATGGTTGCCAGCATTTTCTGAAGGTCATCGACATTATATTACCGTGTCGATTGGCTGTACGGGTGGGCAACATCGCTCAGTTTATATCGTAGATCGATTGAAAGCAGCACTACAGTCGAAATGGACGATTCAAGTATTACATAGAGAAATGAAGCACTGGTCATGATTGACACAACTGTTGACGTAATTAATAAATTAGGGTTACATGCGCGGGCATCTGGAAAACTCATTGAAGTCACCACCAAGTTTCGTTCTTCGATTCAAATTGGTAAGGGTGATAAATTAGTCGATGCCAAGAACATCCTTTCTTTACTTATGCTTGGAGCAGGTAAAGGAACCACTTTGCGCCTAGTGATTGACGGAGCAGATGAAGAAAAGGCTTTATCTGAAGTTCAAGCACTATTTGCAGCTAAATTTTACGAGGCAGAATAATCGTGGCACGTCGTCCGCAACGTTTTACTGAAGATGATTTTGATTCTTTAGAAGGACGTGCAAGTAAATCAGAACAGAAAAGAGCTGTACAACGTATGGCTGCTTTAGGTGAGCAGCTTGCTGACTTATCCAAAAAGCAAATTGAGGCTTTACCTGTTGAGGAGCGCTTGATTGAAGCATTGCTTGATGTGCAGTTGATTACATCGTTTGAGGCTCGTCGTCGTCAGTTTCAACGTATTGGTAAATTACTGCGCAATGAAGATGAGGCAGTGATTTTGTCTTATCTGACACCTAAGCAAGGTATAAAAAAACTAGCGCAATTAGATCGTTGGGTTGATCGTATGATTGAACAACGAGATCCTGCGATTAAAGAGTTTTGTAAGTCTTATAATGCAGCAGAAAGTCATTCTTTGCGTCAGCATGTATTACGTATTCATCGTGATATTTCATTGCAAGCGACAGAAGAAGAGTTGGCTGAGTCTAAACAGAAGTTTTTAAACTATGTTCAGCAAGTTGCTTTATTGTCTGAGCAAGGTAAAGCCAAGTAATTTTTATTCACTTGAATTTGATTGTAAAAACGACCTTTTGTGGGTCGTTTTTTATTGTGTGGGTGATTTTATGCATTTTTATGATCATATAAATTTATTGCTTAAAATGAGCGAGAATTTGAGTTTAATAACTTTTACCAAATAATATGCCATATATAAGGCAAATCTTTGTATAAATTGATCTGTCATGTCTGTGAGTTTATTTCACTTCTTCCAAGTCCTCTCCTAAAAAAAGGAGAGGGAATGTTTTAAGAATTAACTGAACTCACCGACGGAGCGTTCTTTCGCCCAATCTCTTAAGATAAACTTCTGTAATTTACCTGTTGAGGTTTTTGGAATTTCACCAATAACCACATCTTTAGGGACTTTAAAACGCGCTAAGTGTTGTTTGCAGAACTCGATCACCTCTTCAGGTGTGGTTGTCGCACCTTGTTTTAACTCAATAAAGGCACAAGGTACTTCCTGCCAACGTGGATCAGGTTTTGCCACCACAGCCGCCGTCATGATGGCTGGATGGGTATACAGTACTTCCTCAACTTCAAGAGAAGAGATATTTTCTCCCCCAGAAATGATAATGTCTTTCGAGCGATCCATAATTTTGGCATAACCATCAGGTTGGCAAACCGCAAGGTCACCTGTATGGAACCACCCACCTTTAAAGGCTTCTTCGGTCGCTTGAGTATTTTTCAGATAACCTTTCATGACAATGTTGCCACGGAACATGATTTCGCCCATGGTGGTTCCATCATTTGGCACAGGTTCCATAGTTTCAGGATCAAGCACACGCATACCATCTTGTAATGGATAAGGTACGCCTTGACGGGAATGTAACTGTGCTTGTTCGCTGATGGAAAGTTCACTCCAACCTGCTTGTGAGGCACACAGTGCAGATGGACCATAGGTTTCAGTTAAACCATAAACATGATTGACCTGTACACCAATATGATGCATGCCTTCAATAATTGCCGCAGGTGGTGCAGCACCAGCCACCATGACTTCAACATGATGGTCAAATTTGATTTGTTGCTCTTTTGGTGTATTGATCAGCATAGATAAGACAATTGGTGCACCACAGAAATAATCGACTTTGTATTGATCAATCAATTTAAAAATTAGTTCAGGATCAATTTTACGTAAACAAATATTGGTACCGCCATTTGCCGCCACAGTCCACGCAAAACACCAACCATTGCAGTGAAACAATGGTAATGTCCATAAATATTTACAACGTGGGGTCATGCCACAGGCAATGATATTACTTGCTGCATTGATATAGGCACCACGATGATGATAGACCACACCTTTCGGGTTACCTGTCGTACCTGAAGTATAATTTAGACTGATTGCATCCCATTCATCTTGCGGTAAATGCCATTCAAAGTTTTCATCTCCGCCTTTGAGCCAGTCTTCATATTCGATCTGACCAATGCGTGGAGTAGATTCGTTATTTTCGTACTCTACATCTGCCACATCAATGATATAGATTTCCTGATCAATCAGCGCGATAGCTTCTTGCGCCAATGCAGCAAATTCAGGATCGACCAAAAGTACTTTGGTTTCGGCATGCTCAAGCATGAAAGCAATGGTTTTTGCATCTAAACGAGTATTTAAGGTGTTGAGTACAGCACCTGACATAGGCACTGCAAAATGTGCTTCAACCATCGCAGGAATATTTGGAAGCAATACAGAAACGGTATCGTTCTTTTTGATGCCTAGATTTTGTAATTGATGTGCAAACTGACGACAACGGGTGTAAGTCTCACGCCATGAGATATGACGAGCACCATGTACAATCGCATCCTGATGTGGATAAATATAAGCAGCACGCTCTAAATAACGCAACGGTGACAATGCTACAAAGTTGGCAGGTGTACGCGGTAATTCATCATAAGCACTGACCATGTTTAGCTCCATCTGTATTTGTTTTAATTTCCATGTTTAAAAGATATGCATATCAAGCCTTGAATGCATTTATGCTTTAGTCGAGTATTTATTCTAATTTGAATTGTAGAGAAAAGTTTAATTTTTTTATTTTTGAAAAATATTTTATAAATATCTGATTTTTATTAAAATGAAAGTTGAATAAGCAAATTTTAATCTCTATTTCAATAACAAAATATGACGAAGATCGGTGTAAAGTGAACGCTGAAGTCTATTTTTAAGATATTCAAGCTGTTTTATATCCAACTGAAAATAAGGTAAATAGCGCCAGTTTGAGTTTAATTTAAATATTATGTAACTTTTATCATAGATAAAAAATTTAAATGTTGAATTCATTGAGTCAAAACAGAATGAAATGCTTCACAAAGGTTTATTAATCACCATGAAAGGTGTAAAATTTTTCACACTTTAAATATGTTGCACCGATTTTATCTTGAGGGTCTTCCTCGATCATAATCTCGCGGTGATATGCTCTATTGTACGGGGCATCACTCCTTAAGGATTTTTAAATATGCCTATTATCACATTGCCAAATGGCGATCAAAAAAGTTTTGACCAAGCTGTTTCTGTCATGGAAGTTGCACAGAGTATTGGACCTGGACTTGCAAAAAATACGGTTGCAGGGAAAGTGAATGGTCGCTTAGTTGATGCAAGTGATTTAATTACTGAAGATGCTACGCTTGAAATTATTACACCTAAAAATCAAGAAGGTGTAGAAATCATTCGTCACTCATGTGCGCACTTGGTGGGTCATGCAGTAAAACAATTATTCCCAGAAGCAAAAATGGTGATTGGTCCTGTCATTGAAGAAGGTTTCTACTATGACATCTGGATGCCACGCCCATTTACTTTAGATGATATGGCTGCGATTGAAGAGCGTATGAAACAGCTCATCAATCAGGACTACGATGTCATCAAAAAAATGACGCCTCGTGACGAAGTGATCGCTGAATTTACTGCGCGTGGTGAAGAATATAAATTACGCTTGATTGCAGACATGCCTGAAGAAACTCAAATGGGCTTGTACTATCATCAAGATTATTTAGATATGTGCCGTGGTCCACACGTACCAAATACTAAATTCTTAAAATCATTCAAACTCACTAAAATCTCTGGTGCTTACTGGCGTGGTGATGCGAAGAATGAACAGCTACAACGTATTTACGGTACAGCTTGGGCTGATAAAAAAGAACTTGCTGCATACATCAAGCGTATTGAAGAAGCAGAAAAGCGTGACCATCGTAAAATTGGTAAAGCTTTAGACTTGTTCCATATGCAAGAAGAAGCACCAGGCATGGTGTTCTGGCATCCAAATGGCTGGACGATTTACCAAGTACTTGAACAGTACATGCGTAAAATTCAGCAGGACAATGGCTACGAAGAAATTCGTACACCACAAATTGTAGATTTTACATTGTGGGAAAAATCAGGTCATGCGGCGAACTATGCAGACAATATGTTTACGACTCATTCAGAAAGTCGTAACTATGCTGTAAAACCAATGAACTGCCCATGTCACGTGCAAGTCTTTAACCAAGGTTTAAAATCTTACCGTGATTTGCCAATTCGTTTGGCAGAGTTTGGTTCATGTCACCGTAACGAACCATCGGGTTCGCTGCACGGAATCATGCGTGTACGTGGCTTTACTCAAGATGATGCACACATTTTCTGTACTACTGAACAAATCGGTAAAGAAGTTGCAGACTTTATTAAACTGACTTTGGATGTTTATAAAGACTTTGGCTTTGAAGACGTGCAAATGAAACTGTCTACACGCCCTGAAAAACGTGTGGGTGCAGATGAGCTTTGGGATGTTGCAGAAAAATCTTTGGCAGATGCTTTAGATGAAGCGGGTCTAGACTGGGAAGAGCAACCAGGTGAAGGCGCATTCTATGGTCCGAAGATTGAATTTTCATTGAAAGACTGCTTAGGTCGTATCTGGCAGTGCGGTACAATTCAGTGTGACTTTAACTTACCATTACGTTTAGACGCTTCTTATGTCACAGAAGACAACGATCGTGACCATCCTGTGATGCTTCACCGTGCAATTCTTGGCAGTTTTGAGCGTTTTATTGGTATACTTATTGAACATTACGCAGGCTTTATGCCACCATGGTTGGCACCCGTCCAAGCATGTGTCATGAATATTACCGATTCTCAAGCAGCAGCATGTGAAAATGTAGTTGCAAAACTCAAAGAAAATGGCATTCGCGCGATTTCAGACTTGAGAAATGAGAAAATCGGCTTTAAGATTCGTGAGCGTACTCTAGAACGAATTCCTTACCTATTGGTACTTGGGGACCGAGAAGTTGAGGAAGGTACAGTCAATGTCCGTACTCGTTCAGGAAAAAATTTAGGTACTATGTCAATCGATGCATTTGTTGACCTAGTGAAAGTAGCCGTAGCCGAACGTGGCCGGTATATTGTGGAGTAAGAAAGATTAAACAGCCTGACCGTAACCAACAACAAGGTGCTAAAAGCAATCGTCCTGCATTAAACGATGAGATTAAGGCAAAAGAAGTCCGTCTCGTCGCTGCAGATGGAGAACAAAAAGGCATCGTGACGCTTGCAGAAGCGTTACGTGCTGCTGAAGACGCAGATCTTGACCTTGTTGAGATTGTGGCAAATGCAGAACCGCCTGTTTGTAAAATCATGGATTTCAACAAACATTTATTTGATCTGAAGCAAAAGCAAAAAGATGCTAAAAAGAAACAGCATCAAGTTCAAGTCAAAGAAATCAAGTTGCGCCCAGGTACAGATGTTGGTGATTACAACGTTAAGTTGCGTGCTATTCTGAAGTTTCTTGAAGAAGGCAACAAAGTCAAAATTACTCTACGTTTCCGTGGTCGTGAAATGGCTCACCAACAACTTGGTCTTGCTCAATTACAAAAAATTGAAGCAGATGTAGCTGAGTTTGGTGTTGTTGAACAAGCACCAAAAATGGAAGGTCGTCAAATGGGTATGTTACTTGGACCGAAAAAGAAAAAGTAATATTCTCCTGATCCTAAAAAGCACTGCTCATGCAGTGCTTTTTTATTGAAAAAATTTTGCTCAATGCATTATCAGTAGCAATATAGTGATCCTTTTTATCAATATTTACATAGGATGCTGAGTGGTCATACGTGCATTTATGTTTAAAAACGTGCTATAAAAGTTAAATAAGATTGTTATAACATTGAAAAAACTGAAAATAGAAAGGATTGAAAATGATTGATTTGTATTATTGGGGCACACCCAATGGACATAAAATTACCATTGCTCTTGAAGAAATGGGGTTGGAATATCAAATATTTCCGATCAATATTTTAGAAAATGATCAGTTTCAGCCTGATTTTTTAAGGATTTCTCCCAACAATAAAATTCCTGCAATTGTTGACCAGAATGGTCCAAATGGTGAGTCAATTTCAGTATTTGAGTCTGGCGCAATTTTACAATATTTGGGTCGAAAAACGGGTCTGTATTATCCAAGCAATGAGCAAGATCGTGTAGATGTAGAGCAATGGTTAATGTGGCAAATGGGTGGCTTTGGTCCTATGCTTGGGCAAAACCATCATTTTAGTCAGTTTGCAAAAGAAAAAGTCCCTTATGCCACAGATCGTTTTGTGGCGGAAACTAAACGCTTATATTCAGTTTTAAACAAACAACTGATTGGGCAAAAATTTGTTGCAGGAGAGTATTCGATAGCTGATATGGCGATTTTGCCTTGGGTATTACGTCACGAATGGCAGCAAATTCAACTTGAAGATTATCCATATGTTAAAGAGTATGTGGAGCGCATGACAGCTCGACCTGCTGTGCAAAAAGCTTTATCCATCAAAATCTAAATTGTTATGTTAAAATCCAAAACCACCGATTTCGGTGGTTTTGGATTTGTGGATATCAACAATGAAAGCATTTTTTTTAAATTTCACTCTAGCTTTGGAAAAAAATCCAAAAATTTATTGGAGCGTGATTATAGGTGTTGCGCTATGTTTAGCTTTATATATTGCTGAAATTATTCATATTCAAACTGTTTTTTCAAGTATTCAGTCACAAGACCGAGCAGTAGTACGTGCAATCATTGATCCACTTGCACAGCGTTATCATTGGGGACGTATGGCGGTTATCATTTTGGCTGTCATTTGGGCAAACTTACAATATTTTAAAACTAAGAAACAGCTTAAATTATAACGAAAATAGAGCCCTCATGATTAAGGCAGATCGTATGAAAGCCACCATTGCACAACATTTTTTTACAAGTTGTTTATGTATGTTTTTGACTGCAATCATTTGTGCTTATTTGCAAAATAAATATTCGGTTGATCGTGTAGGTATATTAGTTTTTGCGTTAATGTCTATTGTTGGTTTGGTATTTTCAATTACTTTTGCATTTTTACAGAAAAAATTAAAACAGAATATAAAGAATACTGTTATTTTAACGAGCATACTTGCTATTTATTTGGTGTTATTAAATTATTTTTATCATGTACAAATAAATGATTATATATTTCTAGGATGGCAATTAAAGTTTACATTCTTGCAAAAAATAATAAACTCAGCATATTCTTTTTGGCTAGCTTATTTAGTTCCTTTTATTATTTCATTCTTTTACGCAAAAATTCATACTAAAACCCTGTTAAATTAGTTATATGGTATATTTTTTACTATTTTTATCAGCTTTTGGTGCAGCAACTTTACTTCCTTTACAGTCTGAAGCAGTCTTGATTGGACTATTAGCTCAAGAAAAATATTCAGTTTTTGGACTGATTATAATTGCATCTATAGGGAATATATTGGGTTCATGTATAAATTGGTATTTGGGATTAAAAATAGAGCAGTTTAAACATAAAAAATGGTTTCCTGTATCTGAATCAAATATGATTAAAGCGGAAAAAATCTATCAAAAATATGGATTTTGGTCATTATTTTTAAGTTGGATGCCGATTATTGGTGACCCGATTACTTTAATTGCGGGATTATTAAAAGAACAGTTTTGGCGCTTTTTATTTATCGTTACTTTAGCAAAAACAGGACGATATATTTTTATTTACTTATTTTATATTGGCTTTTTTTAAAATATATATCAAAAATATACATTCAAATGAGTAAAATATTCGATGGTTTACTCATTTGAAAAACACATTATTTAATTTAAATCGTTATGTCCTTTAGTAATATCTACCTTAAATAAGTCTTTGGTTTTAATCCAACCCACAGCAATAAGTTAAAAAATTACTTTCAATAAGAAAATGAGTAAAGAAATATTTTCATGTAAAATTTAAAGGTTATTGCTTTTGTTTTGTACGCAGATGATTTAGAATACTGCCTCCCTTACCTGCAGGTCGTGCTCGCAATGGTGCGAACGTACCGAACAGGTGTTTAAAGAGGTTGTTATGGCTAAGTTAAAAACTCGCCGTGGTGCAGCTAAGCGTTTCAAAGCGACTGCTAACGGTTTCAAGCGTAAACAAGCGTTCAAACGCCACATTTTGACCAAAAAATCTGCTAAACGTATTCGTCAATTGCGCGGTTGTGTCATGGTTCACGTAAGTGACATGAATTCAGTTCGTCGTATGTGCCCATACATCTAAGGAGATTATAAATGGCTCGTGTAAAACGTGGTGTACAGGCTCATCGCCGTCATAAAAAAATTCTTGCTCGTGCTAAAGGTTACTATGGTGCGCGTTCACGTGTTTATCGTGTAGCGTTCCAAGCGGTAATTAAAGCTGGTCAATATGCTTACCGTGACCGTCGTCAAAAGAAACGTCAATTCCGTGCTTTATGGATTGCGCGTATCAATGCTGGTGCTCGTCAAAATGGTTTGTCGTACAGCCGTATGATCGATGGCTTGAAAAAAGCTCAAGTGATCATCGACCGTCGCGTACTTGCTGACATCGCTATGCATGACTCAGTTGCATTTGCTGCTTTAGCTGAAAAAGCTAAAGATGCATTAGCTGCATAATCATCATTGATGATTAAAAGAAGACCGCTATTTTGCGGTCTTTTTTTGTGCTTGAGCTTCAAGAAAAACATTTTCAGACAGTGTGTAATTATGCCAATGATAGCGTGCTGGAAACATATAAGTTTGCTGAACTTGTAGATTAGGGTTGTACTTAGGATAATTTTTACTGATATAGAATTTATCATCACCATTGCTCGTTTGCCACACTTGTTGCTTGCTTGAAACTTCAATTAGTTTTGCTGAATAGTTTATTTCTGTTCCAAAATTTGTGGTGTAATAACTATGCACAATAGGCAATAAAAATGCATATAAGGCAATCGTTATAAAGAAACTTGAAATCATTGCACCTAGAAAGGCAAGCTGTTCAATCTCTTTACGGATCCATAAAAAACTTGGAATAAAGATCAGTAGAAAAATACTACAAAAAACAGGAAAAGTAGGATAATCAGTGAAAAATAAAAAAGGGGCTTGAGCTGCTAAAAATATGCCAAGTCCACCAATAGGAACACTCGCGATCAGTAAATAGGCAATCCGTGGACTTATATTAATATTGATTTGTTCACGTATGATGGCATTCGCTTCTTTTGCGGATAAGCTAATTTCTTGAACCCCTTCTTGAAAGTTATAATATTGTTTGAGTAATTGAATAAACTCAATTTTTTTATCTTCTTGTAAAGAAGAAATGTCTAAATCAAGTTGGAGTGTTTTAAGCGGAAAGAAATACAATTTTTCTTCAGGCTGAAATTTTTTTGTATTAAATATTGAACGTTGTAGAAAAGAGGTAAATTTATTTTGAGTGACTTTTAAAAGACCAAACTGACAATAATCAATATTTTTACGTTCAATGGCTGTTCTGAAAGGAATGTTAAAAAATGAATAGTAAATTTTCTCAGGGCTGATTATGAGTCGAGTGGCTTGATGAATCAGATCAATAAGTATATAAACCCCAATATACAAAGAAAAGAAGAAGAAGCTATCCAGTTGTTTATCTGAAATTGGAAAATGATTTAGATTGTATTTAAAATATTCAACCAAAATAGAGAAATTGAATGGCTGAGCATGCTTTTCAAACCATAAGGAAAATGGAAAAACAAAGATAATAATGATAAATAAGAGGAAAACCACAAAAATAGTGTATTTATTGAAAAATGGTTTACGATAGGGAAGGGGGAAGCTTGCTTTCATAAGTTTCTCTGTTGTTATGATTTATTAAAGTATTTTTAGCTTTTTGTTATAATAAAGAGAAATGATGATTTATAAACTTGATTCAGATTAATGGTCATTCATGTTTAAATAATGAAATCAAAAGATTAAAATAGATTTTGAAGAAAAAGTTATCCCTAAATAGGGAATAGAAATTCAAAATCAATATTTTTATAATCATTTATGTATTCTAAAAATTTATAGAGGAAGTAATAAAATGAAAGTATGGGGGCTACTCTTTTGTACGATTTTTTTATCAAACGATGCTATTGCAAAAAAGACCATGACATGGGATGCAAATACACGTGGAGAAGCGTGTAGTAGCGCAAAAAAAATTTTAGAAATTAGAGGCAAACAAGCAAAAAATGATTGTCAATGTACGCAAAAAACGAATGGTACTTGGACGTGTGCAGCAGAAAGTAAGAGTTAAATGAGTGGTTTTAAAATAGAATACTCTATAATTAAGCCAATAGCGCATTCTGTGATTTATTGAAAATTAAATAGATTTATCTGATTTGGGTAGTATTTTATATAGTGCATATAGAAAAGCGATTGCAAATACAAAAATATTTCCCCAATGTACTGTGAAATATGCCAATGCCCATAAAGCGCAGTAACACCACAGCATAAACCATAAAAATTTGATCAGTCCAAACCAGTTAAAACCAGACGTTTTTTCATCAGATTGTATATTCTCAGTGTCATTTATATTTGAATGATTAATTGAGTCATCTAGTGAATTTTCTATGATTTTTGATGGAGTAGCAAAGGATGTATGTAGTTGTCTTTGTGTATGAAGTGCAGAATCTTGATAATGGTTAGCACTATGCTTTAACAAAATAGGAAATAACTCATCTAGAGTTTGATTTGCTTTTGAGAACTCTTTTTTTTCATTTTCAGACATATGCCAATAAGCTGCATATTCATTTTTACTATGAGATTCAACATTAAAAGCGTGGGTAAGTGCGGCAGCATTGATGATTAAATTGCTGGCATAATTACGTTTTAAACTAAATGGTAATAATGGAAACTGTTCTTCTTTCTTGTATAAATTACCTTCATAACAATTATTTTCTGTTAGTGGGACAGGAAAGGTTCCGTAACGTTTGGAAATTTCAAAATTATAGACTTTATTTTGATAATCATCATAAAAAGATTTCCATGAAATAGGGTGTAAATCAGCTAAAATTTTATCAGTAAATTCAGGAGATATATCCATTAATACATAATTTTCAACACTTTCATGATAATTGTTATAGTCTGATTGCAGTGGAAAATTATTTTCATCATATTCTTGCCAAAGTGGTTTCTCGTCAACATGAATTAACACTTTAAAAATTTGATTTGGGAAATGGCAAACGATACAAAAACTATATTCACTTACATTAAAATAAAAGATTTTAGAATCAAGCAGTGGTGGCAATAGCTCACAAGAAAAATGCAAACTTATTTTATCAAGTCCTTGTATTTTAAGGTGATTAAGCACATGTGAGGCGGAACCTGCTAATAATGTGCCATATTCAAGATCACGTAATATTGGAAAGTGCGTGAAAATTAAGGGATGGCGATCTAAAATTTCTGAATCAACTGAACCACTGAGGTATTTATTTCCATAACTGACGAAAGCAACTTGGCGATAAGCTCTTTCTAAATACATTCTTCTTTTCCTGTTATGATCTGTTTTTCATCTTTATTAAATAGCATGCGTAAAAAAAATGAGAAAACAATACCATTTTCGTCAAGTTGGTGAAGATACTCTGATTTGGGATGTTCATCATTTGGTTCGACTGAGTCAGAATTTTCCTGTTCAACATATTGAATTAAATCGTATTCAAGAACTCAACGAAGCGTATTGGTTTCCAAACACACACCCAACAACACAACAAATTATTGAACATATTCAACTGATTCAAGAGGCAGATTTAAGTTATCCCATTATTTTGTGTGCTGATGGATGTGTGATGGATGGTATGCATCGAGTGGCAAAAGCTCAATTATTGAATCAAAAAACGATCCAAGCGGTGCAGTTTGAAGAAATGCCTTCACCAGACTTTGTTAATATTGATGAAGATAAGCTTGAGTATGAGGACGAAAGCGATTTGAATTGCTGAAAATATACAGAATATCAACATGAATATCCTAGTTGTTTATCATCAAGTTACATACATTAGAAAGATAATAAAATCAGGAGCTTCCCATGCTTGTTACAATTCAAGGTTTAGATCAAGGTGCAATAGAAGTAAAATTAGATGTCTTACCACGAGAAGGTGAGTATTTAAAAATAGTTTATGGGGCAGATGCAGAAGTTGAAGGCGAAGTTGCTTCAATTAATCATTATATTAATCAACATGCAGATGAGCACAAAGTTACAATAGCATTGAAGCCAATTAACTAATTTTTGAAAATAGAACATTAAAAGTAGCTTTTTTGCTACTTTTTTTATGAAAATAAGATCTGTAAATAATGATGAATAGAATTAATGTAGTAGGGACTTCCGCTTCGGGAAAGTCAACATTTGCCAGAAAATTGGCGAAAAAATTAAGTTTAGAATACATTGAATTAGATGATTTATTGTGGATGGATGACTGGCAAGAAACGCCTGATCCTGAGTTTTTTCGAAAAATTGAAAACGCGATTGCACAAGCTGAACAGAATCCAGATAAACAAGGTTATGTGATTGATGGTAATTATAGTCGAACGACACAGATGACTTGGAAGAAAATTGATACAGTGATTTGGCTAGATCTACCATTTGCTGTGAATTTATTTCAGTCTGTAAAATGTGCTTTGAGTCGTGCGATTTCAAAGCAGCCTTTTTGGAAAAATTCGAATAATACGGAAAGCTTTTCACGCATGCTCAGTCAAGATTCAATTATTTTGTGGATGATCAAAACTCATCAAAAAAATCGAAAAAAATATCAAGATTGAATGCAAAATCCAGATTATGCACATCTCCAATTTATTCATTTAACGTCGAAAAAACAGATCAAACAGTTTTTAGAACAACTTTGATCAAGAGATAAAAGTTAAGAAACTAGGATGAAATGATGAGTGATTTTCAATATTTAACAGCATTGCAAGAGCAAGTCCGTAAAGGACAACGCCATAAATATTTATGTTTTTGGGAGCATATACCTAAGCAAAAAACTGTCATAGATAAGAGTTGTTTTAGTCAGTGGTTTCCAAGTAAATTTGAAGTTGATGGTGTGCAATATAAAAATACTGAACAGTATATGATGGCTCAAAAAGCTAAACTCTTTGGTGATGATGAAATTTTAAATAAGATACTACGAACCGCTGACCCTAAAGAGATTAAGGTTTTAGGACGCTTAGTGAAAGGCTATCAAGAAAGTGTATGGCTAGAACATCGTTTTAATATTGTCGTACAAGGAAATTTAGCTAAATTTTCTCAAAATGAAGATTTAAAACAATTTTTACTCAATACAGGAGAGCGTGTATTGGTTGAAGCTTCACCTGTAGACAAAATCTGGGGAATTGGCTTGTCTGCGGAGGATGAAAAAGCAGAAAAGCCATTGCAATGGAAAGGTTTAAATCTTTTAGGTTTCGCTTTGATGGAAGTTAGAAAGCAATTCTAAGGTTACTTTCTTTAAATCAGTTGGATTTGTACATCAAAATTTATAAACCAAAATAATAAGCGGCAATACAAATAAAAATGGTAATGATGATCAAGGCGAAAACACTGGTTTTAGTAGATTTTTGTTCAGCATTTGATTTTTTATGTAAGACATGTTGAGCATCGGTTTTGCTGTGGTCAAAAGGAGACTCTACCACTTTTGGGGTCAGGCGCGAAGATTGATAATGATTTGCAACTTTGGTGATAAATTTTGCAGTCAAATCGTCAAGCTTTTGTGAGAAATGACGTAAATTCATTTGCTCTTCGGGACTTAAAATTTGTTGATTTTCATCATAAGGATGCTGAATTTTTGCAGCAATAAATTTTTCTAGAGCATCTAAACGATGCAATGTTTCATGCGCATAGTCTGCTTGATAGTCTGTCGGTATGAGTGAAAGTTGTAAGCCTGATTGATTTGGGTCTTTGCTGAGAATACCACCATAATAAGGCTGATCTTTATGGCTTGGTTCTTGAAAGCCTTGAGCATACTTGGTCGCAAATAACTCGTTGTCCGTATAGATTTGAATATCATCCCAATTGGGCTGAGCAAGATCTTGTTCAAGACGTTTGTTATATTTTGAGTTGAGTTCAAAGAGCCAAAATGTTTCATGGCGAAAAGGGCTTTGTTGTGAAGTTGGAGCTTCATAGTCATTATCTGCACTATACCATTCTGCCAATTCTTTCCCAAAAATCCATGCTGTTTTCTTTTGCTTATCATGACTGACAATAAAATGAGGAATAGACAGAAGTTCTACATTGGCATTGGGATTTTGTTCATCATTGAGTAGGTTTGAACTGTGCAAGCTGAGTCGATAAACCCCTTGTTTTTTTAAGCCTTCTAACCAAATTTGAAAATGTTGCGCGAGTAAATGTTGGTTGAGTAAATCTCGAAATGCAAAAGTATGCTGACTAAATACGACATGACTGATCCAACGATTAAAGCTGAGCTCTTGGTTTAGAAATTCATTACCATAAGTAACCAGAGTGAGTTGTTGTTTCCAGATTGGATCGAGTGCCATTTTTATAAATCTCGGTGACATTAAGATCATTTTATACTTATTATAAATCAGAGTTCTAGCCTTTGACTGAAATTTACGATGATCAAGCATTACAATAATGTTGAGAAACATATGCTAATCGTAATTTTCGTCTAGCAGGAACTTCATTCAACTGCATAAAAACTGTTAGAATAACCAGTTATATTATTTTTCTAAATTGTTGCTTTGAGAGTTACTATGTCACTGGAAGCCCTGACCACTGAAGCGCTCGCTGCGATTGCAGCAGCTCAAGACCTTGCTACACTCGATCAAGTTCGGGTGCAATTTACAGGGAAAAAAAGCCAGCTCGCGGAACAATCTAAGGCACTTGGTAAAATGGATCCCGAAGAGCGTAAAAGCTTTGGTGCGCAAATTCATGCTGTACGTGAAGCCATTACAGCTGCCTTGACTGAACGTCAAGCGGAATTACAAAAAGCTGCATTAGAACAAAAGCTTGCAAGTGAAACGATTGATATTACCTTGCCAGGTTGTGGACAAACAGTAGGAAGTATTCACCCTGTTACCCAAGTTCAAGAACGTATTTGCCAGTTCTTTACCAAAGCAGGTTTTACAGTTGCAACGGGTCCAGAAGTTGAAGATGACTATCATAACTTTGAAGCATTGAATATTCCAGGGCACCATCCTGCACGTGCGATGCACGATACTTTCTATTTTGATGCTAATCATTTGCTGCGTACGCATACTTCAGGTGTGCAAATTCGTACCATGGAAACTAGCCAACCGCCGATTCGTATCGTATGTCCAGGTCGTGTTTATCGTTGTGACTCAGACCAGACGCATTCGCCTATGTTCCATCAGATCGAAGGTTTATACGTTGCTGAAAATACCAGTTTCGCTGAATTGAAAGGTTTATTGATTAATCTTTTAAATGAATTCTTTGAAAAAGATTTGAAAGTACGTTTCCGTCCGTCTTATTTCCCATTCACAGAGCCAAGTGCGGAAGTGGATATTATGGATGAACGTGGTAAATGGCTGGAAGTATTGGGTTGCGGTATGGTGCATCCAAATGTACTGCAAGCTGCTGGCATTGACCCTGAAAAATATAAAGGATTTGCCTTTGGTTTAGGTGTAGAGCGTTTTGCGATGTTACGTTATGGCATCAATGACTTACGTATGTTCTACCAAAATGATGTGCGTTTCTTACGCCAATTTGCTTAATGGTTTAATCGGTTATTTATAAATTATTGAAATCCCCCTAAATCCCCCTTTGAGAAAGGGGGACTTTCCACTGCAAGTGGATTTGTGATTTCCCCTCTTTGTAAAGAGGGGCTAGGGGAGATTAAGGAAATGAATGTATGAAAATTAGCGAAAATTGGCTACGCACGTGGGTAAACCCTGCTATTGATAGCGAAGCTTTATCTGACCAACTCACCATGTTGGGTCTTGAAATTGATGATTTAACACCTGCTGCAAAAGCATTTACAGGTGTGGTTGTGGGCGAAGTCTTAACGGTAGAGCAGCATCCTGATGCCGACCGTTTACGTGTAACTACGGTCAATATTGGTTCAGGTGAGCCTTTACAAATCGTATGTGGCGCACCCAATGTACGTGCGGGCATGAAAGCACCAGTTGCAACGATTGGCGCAGTACTTCCAGGCGATTTTAAAATTAAGAAAGGCAAACTGCGTGGTATTGAGTCACAAGGGATGTTGTGTGGTGCTTCGGAAATTGATCTGGAAGATAAAATTGATGGTCTTTTAGAGCTTCCAGACGATGCACCAGTTGGTGTGAATATCCGTGAATATTTAAATTTAGATGACAATGTCATTGATATCAGCATTACGCCAAACCGTGGTGACTGTTTCAGTATCCGCGGGATCGCACGTGAAGTTGGTGTAATCAATCAATTGCCTGTGACTGCACCTGAAATTAAAGAAGTTGCAGCAAC
This sequence comes from Acinetobacter sichuanensis, assembly GCF_003024515.2. Taxonomy (GTDB): domain Bacteria; phylum Pseudomonadota; class Gammaproteobacteria; order Pseudomonadales; family Moraxellaceae; genus Acinetobacter; species Acinetobacter sichuanensis. Next base: position 25,740 of record NZ_PYIX02000002.1, on the reverse strand, counting down.
GATTGCAGATCAAAAACAAGTTGTAGTGACAACCGAAGGTTGCCCACGTTATTTAGGTCGTGTGATCAAAAACGTCAATACCAAAGCGCTTACACCTGAATGGATGGAACAAGCACTGGCTCGTTCAGGTATTCGTCAGCACAGTATTTTGGTGGATATTACCAACTATGTCTTGATGGAACTTGGTCAGCCTTTACATGCTTTTGATGGTGGTAAAGTACAAGGTTCTGTGCATGTACGTCAGGCAACTGCTCAGGAAAAATTGATTTTACTTAATGAACAAGAAGTTGAACTTTCTGAAAATGTAATGATCATTGCAGATGATGCCAAAGCATTGGCAATTGCAGGGATCATGGGTGGTTTATCTTCATCTGTGACGGATGAAACTACTGAAATTTTCTTAGAATCAGCATTCTTTGCACCACTTGCAATTGCAGGTCGTGCCCGTAGTTTCGGTTTACATACCGATGCATCACAACGTTATGAACGTGGTGTAGACTTTGAATTGCCAATGATTGCCATGCACCGTGCATCACAGTTGATTCAAGAACTTGCAGGCGGTGAATTTGGTCCAATTACGGTGGCTGAACAAGCTGAATTATTGCCAAAACGTGATGCGATTGAGTTGAATCAGGCGCAAGTCGATCAATTGCTCGGTTATGCAGTTGAATCAGACTTTATTACCGATGCTTTACAACGTTTAGGCTGTGAAGTGACAGTCGTTGCTCAGGGACAGTGGACTGTTGTGCCACCATCACATCGTTATGATATGGCGATTTACCAAGACTTAATTGAAGAAGTTGCGCGTATCCACGGATATGACAATATCCAAATCAGTCTACCTGTGATTGATGTGAAATTAGCGAAACATCAAGACCAATTTGAATTACCGCAATTACGTCAAACCTTGGTGACTTTGGGTTATCAGGAAGCGATCAGCTTTAGTTTCGCAGATTTAAAACTGGAAAAACAACTCAATTCACACGTGAATCCATTGGCATTGGCGAACCCAATTTCAAGCGATCTTGCGGTGATGCGTTCAACTTTGTTGTCGAGTTTGATTCCATGTGTACAATACAATGTCAATCGTCAACAAAGTCGTGTACGCTTCTTTGAGTTGGGTTTACGTTTTGATTATCAAAATGCACAAGGCATTGATGATCTTAAACAGATTCCTACCTTGGCGATGATTGCGACAGGTGCGAAACAAGTTGAATCATGGCATGCCAAACCACAGGCAATGGATTTCTTTGACTTTAAAGGTGAAGTGGAAGAGTTGTTGGCTGCGGGTCGTGTACAGGTTGAATATGTACGTTCTGAGCGTGAATGGTTGCATCCTGGTCAGTCTGCTGAAATTTTAGTCGATGGAAAATCAATCGGTTATTTCGGTCGTTTACATCCTTCATTGGAAAATGAGTTGGATTTAAGCACAACTTGGGTTGCAGAACTCGATCAATTGGCTGTTTTGCAAACTTATGTATCTAATTTTACAGAATTATCACGATTTCCATCGGTTAGACGTGATATTGCGCTTTTAATTAATGATAAGATTAATGTTAGTGAAATTCAGCAACTTATCGAAAAAACAGGTGGAGAGCTTTTAGACTCATCTTGGTTATTCGATGTGTATACTGGTCAAGGTGTTGAAGATGGCAAACGTTCTTTAGCTTTTGCATTATTATGGCAACATCCAACACGTACACTAGAAGATGCTGAAATTAAATCTGGTATGGACAATATTATACAAGTGTTGCAAGACACTTATGAAGCGACATTGAGGGCCTCATGACAGCATTAACAAAAGCAGAAATGGCTGATCATTTAAGTGAGCTTACGAGTTTAAATCGTCGTGAAGCAAAACAAATGGTTGAGTTATTCTTTGATGAAATTAGCCAAGCATTAATTGCTGGCGAACAAGTCAAACTTTCAGGATTTGGTAATTTTGAATTACGTGACAAACGTCAACGTCCTGGACGTAATCCTAAAACTGGGGAAGAGATTCCAATTTCAGCACGTCGTGTTGTAACATTCCGTGCAGGACAAAAATTTAGACAACGTGTAGGCACAGAACAAGAGGATTAATTTTCTCTATTTTCGGCAAAAGCCCTGTATTTTTACGGGGCTTTTTATTGCATAAATTTATAGTTGTTAGATGAAATGATGAATGGGTGTACTGTAGGCAGAATGCTATAAGCAAAGTTATTTTTTAATGCTTCAAAATTCTTCATGTTGTTTTTCAAAAGCAACTGAGCTGTAGAATCAAAAATAGGAATGAACCAACGTAGTGCAGAAAGTTTTTTCGGCTAAGTGCACAGTTTTGAATGTTGGTTTTCTAAACTGGCTTCATTATTTGGGATACACTTTGTTTTAATTATATTTTTCCTTAATAGTGAAGACATGTTGTCAGTCGAGTCAGTCTGTATAAATTAAATAGTATATTTTTCTAAATCTATATTTTTAGGGATTTTTTTATTTTTACATAAATTTAAGATGTAAAAAAAGAGAACCCAAGGTTCTCTTTTTTCTGATAATAATCTAAGTTGATTATTATTGAGCAGCAGCAGTTGAAGCAGCAGCAGTAGCTTCAGAAGCAGCAGCAGTAGCAGTAGCAGCAGCGTCAGTTGCAGCAGAAGCAGCGTCAGTTGCAGCAGAAGCAGCAGCAGCGTCAGCAGCAGCAGTAGCTTCAGAAGCAGCTTCTACAGCTTGAGATGCAGCAGCGTTTGCATCAGCAGCAGCTTCTTCAGTTTTTTTAGCACAACCAACAAAAGCTAAAGTAGTAGCAACTGCAGCAGCAATAGCGATTTTTTTGAATAACATGGCATCACTCTCATAAAAATAATTGAGACAAAAAAACCCAGATTAGCCTGTTGTATGCTTTTATTGTGCCTAACCATTGTGTAGGTAAACAATGCAGAAAGCAGTCTAACTGGTATGCGAATATGCTATCACTGCGCATTTAGAATTGCTACTGCTCTAAATTAAAAAAAAGCGAAAAAAGGTTAAAAAATGACACTTTTTTAACAGATATTTACAATTAATATTGAGTTTTATATTGGTTTGTTGCTAGGTAACTGTCTAAAAAACATAAGGATTTTTTGTTAAAAATATTAATATTCAATGATTTGCAATCTAATTTAACATTGCATAAGCACATCTGTAAATTTATGTAAGCAAAGTCAACCAAATAAAAAGGCTATCGTTATAGATAGCCTTTTTAGGAAAAATTAAAAATTAATTCGTTACTTTACGTTTCATTTGGTCAAAGAAGTCATCATTGGTTTTGGTTTCTTTCATGCGATCTAGCAAGAATTCCATCGCAGCTAACTCATCTTGAGTATGTAACAATTTACGTAAAATCCAAACTTTACGTAGATTTTCTTCACTCATGAGGCGCTCTTCACGACGAGTACCTGATTTCTTGATATTCATTGCAGGGAAGACGCGTTTTTCAGCAATACGGCGATCAAGTGTAATTTCTTGGTTACCTGTACCTTTGAATTCTTCGTAGATCACTTCATCCATTTTACTGCCTGTTTCGATTAGTGCAGTTGAAATAATCGTGAGTGAGCCACCTTCTTCAATGTTACGTGCAGCACCAAAGAAACGTTTTGGGCGTTCTAAAGCATGTGCATCTACACCACCTGTTAACACTTTACCTGATGAAGGAATTACGGTGTTATAGGCACGTGCTAAACGTGTAATTGAGTCAAGTAAGATAACAACATCTTTTTTGTGTTCAACCAAACGTTTTGCTTTTTCAATGACCATTTCAGCAACTTGTACGTGACGTGCTGGTGATTCATCAAAAGTAGAAGCAATGACTTCACCACGTACAGTTCGTTCCATCTCGGTTACTTCCTCAGGACGTTCGTCAATGAGAAGTACAATCAAGAAACATTCAGGATTATTGCGAACAATCGACTGAGCGATGTTTTGCAATAACATGGTTTTACCTGCTTTAGGTGGCGCCACAATAATTGAACGTTGACCTTTACCAATTGGAGCAATAAGGTCAACAACACGAGCAGTTAAATCTTCAGTTGAACCATTACCTAACTCCATTATAAGTTGTTCAGTTGGGAACAATGGTGTTAAGTTTTCAAAAAGAATTTTGTTACGTGAGTTTTCAGGTGTGTCGTAGTTAATTTGATTAACTTTTAATAATGCAAAATAGCGTTCACCTTCTTTAGGTGGGCGAATTGTACCTGTGATGGTATCACCAGTACGTAAGTTAAAACGACGAATCTGAGAAGGGCTAACATAAATATCGTCAGGACCTGCAAGATAAGAGCCAGCAGCCGAGCGTAGGAAGCCAAACCCATCAGACAAAATTTCTAGAACACCATCACCAAAAATTTCTTCGCCATTCATAGCATGGCGTTTTAAGATGGCAAAAATAATGTCTTGTTTGCGGTTACGAGCCATTCCTTCAAGGCCCATAAACTCAGCAATCTTAATGAGTTCGCCAATCGGTTTTTTCTTGAGTTCAGTTAAGTTCATAGATGGTCAGATTGATGTAAGGATGTGTGGTACACAGAGATAAAAGAAAGAAAGCAAAAGTCGACCGCGGTACAATAGGTGAGTGTAATTGTATTTGCACAATAACAAAACTCAGAATCTAATTGGTTCTTTCGAGGAGAAATGTGTAAAACAATTTCTTTTGCCGAGCGGCGATCTTATGTGTTGTGTTTTAAGAAACAGGAATAAAACCCCAATGTTTCTTGTCGTAGAAATATAAGTGAGAACGTGAAAATTGTCAAATAGAAGAGAAAAAATACGCTATATTTTTATAGCGTATTTTGTCGATTAACTATACTGTTTAGATATTTTCATCAATGAAGGCAGTGAGTTTAGATTTAGGCACAGCACCGATTTGTTGTGCTACGACTTCACCATCTTTAAACATCAATAATGCTGGAATATTACGGATATTATAATTTACCGCAGTTGCTTCACATGCAGTTACGTCAACTTTAACGATTTTTACTTTACCTTCATATTCATCAGAAAGTACTTCTAAAACAGGTGCAATCGCTTTACATGGCGCACACCAGCCTGCCCAGAAGTCAACAAGAACAGGAGTTTCAGATTTTAAAACGTCAGCCTCAAAGTTGGCATCAGTGGTATTTACGATATTGCCTGACATGGATAATGCTCCGAAATATTTTAAAGATGTAACCTATATTTATAAGTATTACATAGTCATCTTTAACAAAGTAGGGGAATGGTTAAATTTTCGATCTTAATTGTGAGTTTGTCTAATTGATGCTCACGATAAGCCTAATCGGAGTTTTTAAATTGTCATACAATTGTCACATATGTAGAAAAAATAATGCCTCAGTGAATTGTCATCATAAATGGCTTTTAAATTGCTTGTATGTGAATTAATCTAGGCACACTTCTGAATGAGTTTGTATAAATAATGTCTGATTTTTTAATTGATGAAGAATTACTTGCTGCCATTGATATGGGGTCGAACAGTTTTCACTTGGCAATCGCCCGTGTTGATCATGGTGAAGTAAAAAAAGTAGCATCAATGTCAGAAAAAGTTCAGCTTGCTGCAGGGTTGGATGAAAATAAAAATTTAACAGAGGCAGCACAGCAACGAGGTTTGGCATGTTTGGCAAGGTTTGTTGGGCGTTTAAGCTCTGTACAGGCGAATCGTTTGCGTATTGTCGCAACCAATGCTTTGCGTCAAGCAAAAAATGGTCAAGAATTTATTCAAAAAGCGGCAGAAATTTTACCTAAGCCGATTGAAATTATTGCAGGTCGTGAAGAGGCTCGTTTAATTTACCTAGGTGTTTCACACACAATGGCAAATAGCGGACGCCGTCTAGTCATTGATATTGGTGGTGGTTCTACAGAGCTTATTATTGGTGAAGAGTTTGAGCCAATCCATACAGAGTCTTTACAAATGGGTTGTGTTGCATTTACCAAAGCTTATTTCCCAGAAGGTGAAATTAGTGCAAAAGATTTTGATAAAGCTGTCGTGGCTGCACGTAAAGAACTGACTTCTATTGCAAATACTTATAAAGCAGAAGGTTGGGATACGGTTGTTGGTTCAAGTGGAACGATTAAAGCGTGTCGCCAAATTACAGTAAATATGGGCTGGAGTGATGATCAGGAAAATCTGACACGCGAAGGTTTAGAAAAATTAAAAGACAAAATGCTGAAATATAAACATGTTTCAGATATGGAGTTTGAAGGCTTAAAAGAAGATCGCCGAGCAGTATTGCCAGCAGGTTTGGCTATTTTGTATGCGATTTTTGAAATATTAAATATTGATAAATTAGTCTATTCAGATGGTGCATTACGAGAAGGTGTAATGTATGACCTACTCGGACGTTTTCAGCATGAAGACATTCGTGATCGTAGCGTACAAGCGATGATTGGTCGTTATAATGCAGATTTAAAACAAGCACAACGCGTCGTGGATACTGCACAGCATTTATTTGATAGTGTTGCTGCAAAACTGAATTTAAATAATGATGATAGTGATTTATTGCGTCGAGCTGCTTATTTACATGAAATTGGTTTAGCAATTAGCCATAGCGGTTATCATAAGCATAGTGCGTATTTGTTACAGCATTCAGATATTCCTGGTTTTTCACAAATCGATCAAAATCATTTGTCACATTTGGTCGCTCATCATCGTCGAAAATTGCGTACAGACAGTAAAATTGATGTGATGAGAGTAGGTGGATACAAACTTATTTACTTATGTTTGTTGCTTCGTCTTGCAGTTTTACTGAATCACAGTCGTAGTGATGAGATGCTTCCTGCCATTGAATTAACAGTCCTAGATGAGCAACAATGGCAACTCTGCGTTTCTGGTGATGCCAAACAATGGCCATTGCTCGTTGCCGATTTGCATGATGAGCAAGTGCAATTTAAGCATTGGGACATTGAATTGAATATTCAGTCGGAACAGTTTATCGATTAACACAAATTTCTCGGTGTGAGTCATCGGCGAATTAGGGATAATACTCGACTTATGAAAAATAAAGCTGCTCAATCTAAAGCTTGGAAAACGGTTCAAATTGCACGTCATCCAGAGCGTCCGCAATTTTTGGATTATGTAGGCGAAATCTTTACAGAATTTGATGCTTTGCATGGTGATCGTCTATATGGTGATGATGGTGCAATGGTCGGTGGCTTAGCGCGTTTTAACGGTCAAGCTGTCATGATCGTAGGTCAACATCGTGGTCGTAGTACCCGTGAAAAGTTACAGCACAATTTTGGGATGAGTAATCCTGAGGGCTACCGTAAATCACAACGTTTACTTGATATGGCTGAACGTTTTAATTTACCTGTTTTTACTTTTATCGATACGATGGGTGCATATCCTGGGGTTGGTGCAGAAGAACGTGGTCAAGCAGAAGCGATTGCAAGTAGTTTAGCCCAGCTTTCCAGCTTGAAAGTTCCTGTTATTGCTACTGTTTTAGGTGAAGGTGGTTCAGGTGGTGCACTTGGTATCGGTGTAGCTGATCGTGTGATTATGCTTTCTCACAGTATTTATTCGGTTATTTCTCCAGAAGGTTGTGCTTCTATTTTATGGAAAACAGCAGAAAAGGCAGAACAGGCGAGTGATGCTTTAGCCTTAACTGCTGATAAGCTACAAAAAATGGGTATAGTCGAATATGTTGTTGACGAAGGCGAAGGGGCACATTTACAACCATTAGATGTTATGGAAAAGCTTAAAGATGTGTTAAAACAATCGCTTGATGAATTACAAGCAATGAGTGCAGAAGAGCGATGCGAAGCACGTTACCAGCGTTTAATGAAGTTTGGCAGCGACAATTTAGGACTCGTTTCTTAACACAACTCCTTCAATTTCCAAAAAATACTCAATTTCTTATTGGGTGTAGCGGCGGCATGGATTCCATGCTGTTGCTTTATTTAATGGCAGTGTTGTGTCCTCAGCAAATTCGAGCAATTTATATTAATCATCAATTACAAGCTGCAAATGATGATTGGGCTATTTTTGTTGCTGAACAATGTCAGCAGTTAAATATTCCTTATATTGTAGAACATGTACAAGTTGCTGAGGGTAACTTAGAAAATCAAGCTCGTGCTGCACGTTATCAAGCTTATCAAAAACATCTTCATCCAAATGATATTTTAGTACTTGCTCATCATCAGCAAGATCAGGCAGAAACAGTCATGTTGCGTTTGTTGTCAGGCGCTGGCGTGTCTGGTTTAAGTGCAATGAAAGTGATTGATGAGCGAGAAAATTTAACACTTTGGCGCCCGTTATTAGATATTTCTCGTGAGCAAATTTGCCAATGGGCAGAGCAAAGCTCTTTACCTTATGTTGATGACCCAACGAATATGGATACACATTATGATCGTGCATGGTGTAGACATGAACTTTGGAATATTTTGCAAAGTCGCTATCCTAAAATGCAACAAGCATTGGCACGTACAAGTTATTTGATGCAGGATGCACAAGAAATTTTAACCGATATTTTGCAGCAAGATTTGGCTGTATGTACGCATGAAAATCGACTCGATTTAGCAAAATTAAATGGATTAACCTCTGCGCGACAAAGGCAGCTTTTATCGGCGTGGATGAAAGGTCAAGATACATATCGTCCTAGCTTTGAAATGGTGCAACGTTTACAACAAGAAGTCATTTTATCTAAATCAGATGCTCAAGCTGCTTTACATTGGAATGAATATTATTATGTACGCTTTCGACAGTTTTTATATCGTTTAGATGCTGAAATATATTTAGAGAGTAAAAAAGAACAACCTTTTGTTGCACAAAATTTAGAATGTGATTTAGAGCAAAAAATTTCTGTAGCTTCTGGAGATTTTCAGATTCAAGTACAAAAAGTCGGGTTATCCTATTCTTTACTCAGAAAAAAATTAGAACTGAATCATCGTAGAGGTGGAGAAAAAATCCATCTTTATGGCAGAGTGGGTACTTGGGCATTAAAAAAAGCAATTCAAGATGCACATATTTTTCCATGGATGCGTCATACAATTCAAATATTAAGCATAGATAATGTTATGCTTGGTGTTTTTACACCGAATGGGTTTTGGTTGGCTCAATCTGACTATGTTGAAGTCAATGGTTGGCAACCGAATTTAGTTTCTTAGCGAGAAAGCGTTAAACGTCGAGCGAAATTCATGAGTGCAGCTTTAAATTGTAATATTACTTTCATTGGTGGTGGAAATATGGCTCAAGCCCTAATTGGTGGCTTGATTACCCGTGGACTGCCTGCAACACGGATTACAGTTTCTGACCCCGTAGAAAAAATCCGTGAGTTATTACAAGAGAAAGATGTACATGTAACTGATGATAATGTTGCAGCAATTGAAACAGCAGATGTCGTTGTTCTTGCTGTAAAACCTCAAGTTTTAGGTGCTTTATTAAAGCCATTGCATGGTTTATTTGACAATAAGTTGGTGGTTTCAATTGTCGCTGGTGCTGAAATTGAGACGATTGCGCTTTTAACAGGAACAGATCGTATTGTTCGTGTGATGCCAAATACACCTGCATTGGTACAAACAGGCGCACATGGTTTGTTTGCGAATGACAATGTTGCTCGTGCAGATCGTGAATTAGCCAGTCAAGTTTTAGCAGCGACAGGTTTAACCATTTGGGTCAATACTGAAGTACAAATTGATGCTGTTACTGCTGTTTCTGGCTCTGGTCCTGCATACTTTTTCTATATGATGGAAAGTATGATTCGTGCAGGAAAAAATATGGGCTTGGATGAAAAAGTCGCAACAGCTTTGACATTACAAACAGCTTTGGGTGCTGCACAAATGGCAATTACCAGTGCAAATAGTCCTTCGGAGTTACGCAAAAATGTGACTTCTCCGAATGGAACAACTCAGGCTGCATTAGAAGTTTTTGATCGTGCACAAATTTCACAAAATATTCAAACTGCGCTTGCTGCTGCTCAAAAACGTAGTCAAGAATTAGCACAAGAATTAAGTGATAGTACGAAATAATTGATTTAATTATTGATTTTATTTAGGAATATTCCAATATGGGTGCAAATTCTGCGCAGATTTTTGGCATTATTATTAACGTCGCAATTTTGCTGGTATTCTTTCGTTTTTTAATGCAATTGGCAATGGTGAGTCCATATAATCCTGTGGTTCTTTCTACAGTAAAAGCGACTAAAATTGTTGATATTTTTAGTCGTATTTTCCCGACAATTGCCAAAGGACGAGTCAATACTGCAGCTTTAGCGTTGTTGATTGTTCTGTATTTATTGAAAATTTTTGGAATCATGTATTTACAAGGTGCTATGCCAAATAGCCCAGTACATTTATTGATTTTGACTTTTGTCACCATGATTCAGGATTTGATTCGCTTCTGTCGTTATTTAATTTTTGCAACGATTATTTTAAGTTGGGTGGTGATGTTTACCCAATCTCGTTCACCTTATATTGAAGTGATCCAAGAACTCGCTGAGCCATTATTAGCACCATTTCGTAAAATCATGCCAAATATGGGAATGATTGATCTTTCTCCGATTTTGGCATTTCTTGCGTTGTATATTGCTGAAATTTTAATGAATGAAGTTGCAAAGGTTTTATTAACAGGTTTGTAATTTATTGATTGAAAATAAAAAAGGACTCGATTGAGTCCTTTTTTATTACTGAAGATTTATGAAGTGAATTGAGGATGATGACTATTCAAGTATTCAAATGTGGTGTTCTATTGAACTTCATTGGGGGCTAGTGGAAAAGAGGCTTCACTAGGCATAGCTTCTTATTTTTACAGCTCACCTCTCCCTAACCCTCTCCTGAGAGGAGAGGGAACTTATTTCAAGTTTAATGCGCTTCATCCCAATTGTTGCCTTTGCCGACTTCAACCAACAAAGGCACAGATAAGGTACACACTTTTTGCATGACGTCCTGAATCTGTTTTGCTAATTCATCAGCAATCACTTCATCGACTTCAAAGACCAATTCATCGTGGACTTGGAGTAGAAGTTTGGCTTGATCTTTCGGTAAGATTTTATCAACTTCAATCATTGCCATTTTAATGATTTCAGCGGCAGAACCTTGTAGTGGCGCATTGATTGCTGCACGTTCAGCCGCTTTACGCACCATCATATTTCGTGCATCAATATCAGGTGTGTAAAGACGACGCCCCATAATGGTTTCGACAAAACCTTGTTCTGAAGCCACTTGACGAGTACGTTGCATATACTCATAAATGCCTGGATAGCGATGGAAATATTGTTTGATATAGTTTTGTGATTCTTCACGGGTAAAGCCAAGTTGACGAATCAAACCAAATTCAGACATACCATAAAGCAGACCAAAGTTAACCGCTTTGGCTTGGCGACGTTGATCATTGGTGACATCTTCAAGTGCAACACCCAAAACTTCTGATGCCGTACGACGGTGTACATCTTGCCCATGATTAAAAGCATGAACCAAAGCTTCATCTTGGGAAAAATGTGCCATTAAACGCAGTTCAATTTGTGAATAATCGGCTGCAAGTAATACGCGACCTTGAGGCGCAATAAATGCTTTACGAATTTGACGTCCAATCTCTTCACGAACAGGAATATTTTGTAAGTTTGGATCGGTCGAAGATAAGCGACCTGTAGCCGTTAATGCTTGATGATAACTGGTGTGTACACGATGCGTTTCATTATTGGCTTGTTTAGATAAACCTTCGGTATAAGTACTTTTGAGTTTGGTTAAACCACGATATTCAATAATTAATGAGGTAATAGGATGATCAATTTTTTCTAAAATTGCTTCAGACGTACTGTATTGACCTGTAGCTGTTTTCTTACCACCTTTTAAGCCTAATTTTTCAAATAAGACTTCACCCACTTGCTTTGGTGAGCCGACATTAAAAGATTCGCCTGCGATTTCAATAATTTGGTTTTCAAGGTTTTGAATGGTTTCAGCAAAATCTACACTGAGTTGGTCTAAAAATGCCAGATTTAATGCAATGCCATTTTCTTCCATTATCGTGAGAACGCGAGCAACAGGCATTTCAATATTGTGCAAAATACCTGATAGTTCAGGGATTTCTTTTAGCTTACGATTGAGTACTTCGTATAAACGATAGGTCACATGTGCATCTTCGGCAGCATAATGCGCCGCAGTTTCAAGCTCAATTTGATTAAAGGTTTTTTGCTTTACGCCTTTGCCTGCAATTTGTTCGAAGCTTGTGGTCAAGTGGCTTAAATAAACACGTGCAACATCATCCATACCGTGACGAGTCGCCACTGAGTTTAGGACATAAGATGCCAACATGGTATCAAAATACCAACCTTGCAAATGGATACCATGATTTTCAAAAATATGCGCATCATATTTTAAATGATGTCCAATTTTTTCAACAGTTACATCTTCTAAAATAGGTTTAATGTGTTGCAGAATTACATCACGATTTAGTTGTTCAGGCGCACCTTCATAATCATGTGCAAGTGGAATGTAATAGGCATCTTTCGCATCAAAAGCGACTGAAAAACCAACTATTTCTGCAACACGATAATCTAAACTGGTGGTTTCAGTATCAATGGCAAAACGTTTTTCTGTGCTTAAGCGCTTGAAAAACTGCTCCCAATCCGCTTGAGTTAAAATAGTGTGGTAAGTTGCTTGTCCAAGTTGATCATCAACACTACTTGAAATGGCTTGATCATTATTTTTTTCAGTATTTTGTGCAGTTTTTTCGATTTGTTTTGAGGTCTGTTTATACGCAGTACTGTTTGGATTGTTGGGATGATCTAAAGATTGTAATTGATTACGGAATTCTAACTCAGTATAAAGGTTGCGTAATTCTTCAACATTTGGGTCGGTCAGTTTCAAGTCATCATAGGTCAAGCCCATATCAAGGTCGATAATAATACTTGCAAGTTGGTGATCAAGCTTAATACCGTCTTGGTTTTCTTTAATATTTAAACCAACTTTACCTTTAATATTGTCAGCATTGGCAATAATATTTTGTAAATTGCCATATTCATTTAAAAGCTTGGCTGCTGTTTTTGCACCTACACCAGGGACACCTTTAATTCCGTCTGAGGCATCGCCCATCAAGGTTAAATAGTCAATGATCTGATCTGGACGTACACCAAATTTTTCAATGACCCCTTCAATATTCATAGGTTTATCTTTAAAACTGTCTTCAAGCGTCACTTTTTCAGTGACCAACTGTGCCATGTCTTTATCACCTGTTGAGATCAGGACTTGATGACCCGCAGCTTCAGCACGTTTGGCTAAAGTACCAATAATATCATCCGCTTCTGCACCAGGTAGCATGTGAAGTGGAATACCTAGCGCACGAATTAAAGCATGTAAATAAGGAATTTGTTGAGCAAGTTCGTCAGGCATACTTGGACGATCACCTTTATAAATCGGTGAAAGTTGATGACGAAAAGTAGGTTCAGGTGTATCGAAAATCACTGCCATATGCGTAGGTTGAACACGGCGCATTAACTTTTGAATTGCAGAAATAGCACCACGAATTGCATTGGTTTGTAAACCTGTTGAGGTGGTTAATGGTGGTAGTGCATGAAAGGCACGAAATAAAAAGTATGACCCATCGACCAAAACAAATGGTGGCATTGCAAAATTCCTAATTCAATTAATAGCAGTATTGTACGTGATTTTGGAAAGGAGCATAGCATCATGATGTAGAACGATAGTTACCGAATATCTGATGAATTCATCAGAACTCAGCGTTTGACTGTTGTATCATCCAAATACTCAGGATAGAGACAGAGAAATATGCTCAAAGGGCAGAGTGAGATTCGTATTATTTGGTTAATGGTCTTAACGATTGTTGCGGTTTCAGCATGGTTTTTAAAGATTGAAGTATTGACCTATGTCTGCGGTTTGGCATTTGTGATGAGCGTGATGCATTATGTCGATGCTTTGCAAAAGCCTTTGATTGATATTTCAGCGCAACAACATCTGACTTTACAGTTTACCTCAAAAGTACCGCTTTATATTTCGTCATTGCTTGCGGTTGTGGGTATGAGCCTGCAATGGGGTTGGCTGATAGGCTTGGGTTTAACCTGTTGGATTTTCTTTTTTCTAAGGTGGCTAAGACGTTTAGAGCGCTCTGTACAGCAATTACAAGAAAAGCTGCACCATGTGCAGCAACAACCTATCACACCAGAAAACAGTACTGCGGTTATTTCAAATTCGACCCAACCGTTATCTGAAACTCATCCTGAAATGAGTTTAATACAGCAAATTAAACAATGGATTTTTCAAGGCAATCCTGTCTTAAAAGCCGCAACTGTTGTATTGGTCATTGGGATTATTTTATTACTGCGTTTTGCAACGGAACATTGGCAGGTCAGTTTATCTTTAAAACTGGCAATTGTTGCAATACTAAGCTTCGTGCTTACAAGGATTGGTGTTTTTCTACAGAATAAAAATAGAAGTTTTGCTTTAGCACTTGAAGGACTTGGATTAGCAGGACTATTTTTAACGCTATTTTTTGCTTATTACAATCATGTCATTCCGAATATTTATGTTGCGAGTATCTGTTTTGCTGTGGTCATGGCACTCACGCTGACTTTAAGTTTAAAACAGCAGAGTATTGAATTGGCTTTAATGGCAATGGTCATTGCCGCTGTAGCACCTTTTACTTTGCCTGTACGAGCGGCAACAGCAGTAGAATTTGTTGCGTATTATTGGGTCATTAATTTCTGTGTTGCCATTTTAACAACTTTACGTCCGTGGAAAATTCTCAATCAAATCGCATTTTTAATGACTGTCATTGTTGCAGGAAGCTATGCCTTTATTCATGGGCAAACGCAGCAACATGATGCTTTGGCATTTTTGGTGCTTGCACATACTGCCATTTTTATTTGGTTAGGTTTCCGTTTTAGTCAGCTGATCGCACAAAAAGATGTACAACAATTTCAGTTAAAACCTGCTTTAGACATCGCCCTCATTTTTGGTGCGCCATTGGTTGCTTATACTTTTTTATATTTGATTTATTTTGAAAAAACAGTATGGCAAGCCAGTCTGAGTCTAGCATTTGCGGTGTTATTTGCAGTGCTGTATCTATTGGCGAAGCGCAATCAAACCGTCAAAATTATTTCGCAAAGTTATTTTAGTTTAATGTTGATTTTTATCACATTAATTCCGCCACTTCTTTTACAAGATGAATGGAGTGTGATGGGGTGGGCGGTGGAAGGTGTACTGATTTTTGTATTTGCTTTATATCAAAAATCTACAGTGAGTCGTTATCTGGCAAGTGCGTTATTACTGGTTGCAGGCTTGTCGAGCTTATATTATTTATTTGAATCTGCACATTTTCCAAGTTTGATGTATTGGGTGCTTAGTATCAGCTATTTTGCTGTAGTTTTACTTGCCAATGCACATGAAAAGTTTCAACAACAATTAACCTATAGCAGTATTACTTTTTTGAGTATGTTGTTGCTGTCAGCAACCGCTATGCAATTATTTTTATGGGTGGATTATCTTGAAGGATCATCTCAGTATATTTTCACCTTAATATTGATGAGTGGCTTATATGTCATTTTAAATAGCGTGATGTTATGGCGTAAAGCATCATGGTCATGGCTGATTCCAAAATGGATTGGGGTGATCCCACTTTATATTTTTGCATTATTCTTCGTCATTCATCGTAGTGAAAACGGCAGTATCCTTTGGTTAAATACGATTGAACAAGCAGGCATTTTCTTTAGTGGCGCATTGTTGACATGGTTATGGCTGCGTCCTTCTGTTGGTTTAAAACTTGAAAAAGAATGGGTGAGTTTGGGAACTTTGTTGAGCTTAAGCTTGATGAGTTTGAGTATTTTGCCTGCTCTGCCTTATATCAGTGTGGTGATCCTACCTTTAGCATTCTGTGCATGGTGTTTTAGCCAAAAAGAAAATTTGAATTGGACGATGTTTTGGCAAACACGAAGTAGTTTAGCTTTGATCCTCATCTGGATTGTATGTTCACAATTATTTTCACAACAACCTTTTCAGTTTTATCTACTTCCTGTGTTAAATCCTTTTGACTTGATTAGTATTGCGATTTTATTTGGTTTTATTTGGATGTTGAGCTTACAACTTAAACAGGGGATGGATCGTGGAATTGTGGCTGTGTTATCGGTTTTAAGTTTACTTTGGTTGAGTAGTTATGTGATTTTGCGAGCATTACATGTCTATTTGTCTACACCATATAATACGCTTGAGATTTGGCAAAACTCGACAATTCAATTGAGTTTTACTTTGCTTTGGGTGAGTTTGGCTTTTATTACCATGAGCTATGCAACAAAGAAAGATATGCGCTCTTTATGGATTTTAGGCGGAAGTATTTTAATGCTTGTGACCTTAAAATTAGTCTTACTTGACCTCTCACATATTGGTACATTAACACGTGTTATTTCTTTCTTGGGTGCAGGTTTTGTCATGCTTATCATTGCTTATATTGCACCGATTCCTGAAACAAAAGCATTAAATCATTAAAAATAAAAACCCTCTAAATTTTAGAGGGTTTTTCCGATTACATTTTTTAAGTAAAATTGTGCGTGTTTATAAATACTTATCTTGATTTTTTTGCATTTTTAATTCTTGTGCATTTGTATAGGCATCAACATCTTCATTGGCTAATGCGCTATGTTGGGTAAATGGGCGATCTACAAAACCAATTTTAGGCACAGGAATTTCAATCTGATTTTCAACAAAACGATTGCGAATTTGTTCATGGATTTCATCTTTAACTTGCATATAATTATTTTGTTTACACCATAATGCATAATGCAACTCAATTGAAGATTCACCAAAAGAGGTGACGCTTAAACGCGGTTTAGGGTCAGCTAAAATCAAAGGATAATCATCAGCAAGATCAAGTAATACTTCACGTACTTTGTTGATGTCTTCATGAAAATTAATGGCTAAAGTAATGAGAATTCGTCGTATCGGAAACTTTGATAAATTATGTACAGGCGCACGAATGAGTTGTTCATTGGGTAAGCGTACATAAACATTATCCCAAGTCAGCAGTTTGACAGAAAGCAAATCAATGGAAATCACTTCACCTTCAATGGTATGCCCACGAATTAATGTGATCTGAATGGTATCGCCAATTTCAAAAGAACCCTCACCAATCAAGAACAAACCACTAATTAAATTTGAGGCTGAAGTTTGTGAGGCAAAACCCAAAGCAACGGTCAAAATCCCTGCTGCGCCTAAAAAGACACTGAGTTTAAAGCCTGCTTCTTTTAAACTCGCCATCACAAAAATCATGAAAATAAAATAAAAAATCCCTCGTCGCCATACCAAGCGTTGATGCGCATTAAACTTGGTACCAATGGTTCGAATAAAGGTATTTGAAATGATTCGTGCCAATAAAAAACCCACAAAACACAGCACAATTGCAACCACAATTTCACTGAGTCGGTCAGTATTAATATTGGTGAAAATACCTTTTAGATTATCAGCAATGTCTTTAGGGATATTGGTTTCTGCCATGCTGACCTCTTAGAAGAATGAATCAAACATATTAAATAGCGCACCACCTGGCGAACGTGGTGGATGAACATAACTCACTTCACCTGCTAAAGGTGGCGTACGACTTTCAATTTTGACACGAGCAGGGCGGTCATCACCTTCATAAATAACTTTAATTTGTGATGTCCAAAGTCGTCCTGTACTTTCACTATAAAATAAAGGTAGTGCAGGAACAGGTACATTCATACGATCAAAACGTAATTGATGACTGCTAATATTATGAAAAACAATCGGGGTTACGGCACGAAAAGCACGAGGTCGTAAAAGGTTAAGCTCTGTTCGTCCATCTACAGCCGTTGCATAACACATTTCACCATTGCGATGATCAGGACCAAACCATGTGTCTTTAGGTAAAATTACAGGAATATCAAACAACGGTTCTTTTTGTGCTTGTACAAAACCTGCCACCCAAAGCGGTGTACTAATATACAATGTTCCACGTTGTCCCGCAGGAATATAAATTGGATCTACAGGGCGAATCACCACTGAACGATCTGCTAAACGTGGCATCAGTTGAAAGTGATTATGCGTTTCTCTAAACATATAGCGTTCAACATGCACAGGCTGTGGAAAAGCAAAATGAACATCGTGGATACAACTCCATTGTTGCTCATAGTCATATTGAAATTGAGGACGATAATATTCCAAACGCCATTCTTGTAGACCGCGTGTTAAACGCATCATTGTTGAGCCAAATTGCCATGCTTTGGATTGATTTAGCTCAAAATTTTGCTCTCCCCACCATTTCAGATCAGGAAGTTCGGGTTCTAGATGTTCATTTTTTATGGACAAAAGGCTTCATTCCTCTGATCATTTCTTTAAAAAACAGTCTTCACGCTGTCATGCGCTTAGAGTACACTCAAAACAATTTTAATCATTAATATAAGTTGTAATGCAAGTCCTTAAACAATTACAAATACCTTATAGTTTTGCGAAACGGCATGGAGTGCTATTACGTTACGAAGGCGATCAAGTTTTTATTGTCCGTCGTGAAAATACTACACAGATTGCCATTCAAGAGGCACGCCGTTACCTTGGTCGTTCTGCACATCATCAACTGTGTAATGAAACAGAATTTAATCATTTACTCAGTTCAAGTTATGCAGGTGAAACAGGTGAGTCACAACAAGTTGCAGCAGGTTTGGAAGATCACCCTGATTTACTTAGTTTAGCAGATCAAGTTCCTGAAACAGAAGATTTAATGGATCAGGAAGATGATGCACCGATTGTTCGTTTAATTAATGCCTTACTCTCCGAAGCCATTCGTGTGGGTGCATCTGATATTCATATTGAAGCCTTTGAAAAGAAACTTTCTGTGCGTTTACGTGTGGATGGTCAGTTACGTGAAATTGTCCAACCACGGCGTGAACTTGCGCCACTTTTGGTTTCTCGTATTAAAGTCATGGCAAAACTGGATATTGCCGAAAAGCGTATTCCTCAGGATGGCCGTATTTCTTTGCGTCTTGCAGGACGTGAAGTGGATGTCCGTGTTTCAACTTTACCATCTTCACATGGTGAACGTGTGGTGATGCGTTTGCTAGATAAGCAAGCAGGGCGTTTAAACATGACGCATTTGGGTTTAATGCCAAGTGATTATGAGCGTTTAACGACTTTGGTACATCGCCCACATGGCATTATTTTGGTCACGGGTCCAACAGGTTCGGGTAAAACCACCACGCTGTATGCTGCGCTTTCTGACTTAAATGATGGTTCTAAAAATATTTTGACTGCCGAAGATCCGATTGAGTATCAGCTTGAAGGGATTGGACAGACGCAGGTCAATACCAAAGTGGATATGACGTTTGCACGTGCTTTAAAAGCCATGCTTCGTCAAGACCCCGATGTGGTGATGGTGGGTGAGATTCGTGACCTTGAAACCGCAGAAATTGCTGTGCAAGCCTCATTAACAGGTCACTTGGTTTTATCTACGCTGCATACCAATACCGCAATTGGTGCAGTGACACGTTTAAAAGATATGGGGATTGAACCTTTCTTATTATCGAGTTCCTTGATTGGGGTGATTGCGCAGCGTTTAGTGAGAACAATCTGTTCGCAATGTCATACATGGCGTGAAGCAGATGATTTTGAGAAAGCCATTTTTAAGCCTGTTTCTAATGCAATTGATTTAAAACTGCCTGTGCCAAAGGGCTGTGATCATTGTTCACATACAGGATTTACAGGTCGTACCGCAATTTATGAAATTGTGCCTATCGATGAGCAAATGCGTCGTTTGATTCATGGCAATGCGGCTGAGTATGAACTTGAGGAATATGCGCGCCGTGATGCAGGTTCGATCCGTGATGATGGTTTGCGTAAGGTGTTGGCAGGTAAAACCACGATGGAAGAGGTTTTACGTGTCACCAATGAAGCAGCAGAGTGATGAAAGTATTTTTTCTTATTGTATTGAAGTATAAGAATATATTTAATATTTTAGTGGTGGTATAAAGGATATGGATAGAGGAGTAGCAAAGCAAGCATGAAAAATGTTTGCTTCACCAGTCAAAAATGGGGGTATTTATTATTTATTGCTTTTTGCTCGATTAAAATATCGTAAAACTAATTGTGCATTCTCAATATCAGTTTTTCCACCTTTTGAGTATGGAATAATGTGATCAACTTCTGAGTCTTCAATTGCTAAAATGCGTTGTTTTGATATTGAACACACTGGATTTTGATCAAACAATTGTTTTTTGATGGCATAAGGAAAGATTCTTAATTCATAATTTTTATCTGAAATAATTTCTTCAAGTTTTTCAGTCCAAATTTTAAATCTTTTTCTAAGGATTTCCTTGTTTGAGGTTTGTATTAAAATGGAATCAATGAACTCATGGTTGTTATTCATCAAATCAATCATGGCTTCTCGAATATAGTCAGCATTTCTTAAAACATCATTTTTTGAATAGTCTTTGAAGCCATACATTTGGATATCAAATAATGCCATATTAATGCGTGTTGTTGCCCAAGTTCCTTGTTGAGTTTCATTAGCTGCTCCCAAGTATCTTCTAAAAGCAGTTTCACCAAACACAACTTTAACTAAATCAACACAATGATTAAATCGCTCTTTATACTCTTTTTGTTTTTCTTGCGTGATAAAGCGATTATCTCGAAGTTCTTTATTGCAAAATTGTTTCATACTTGGTTTATAGTTTAAGTAAGATTTTTCAGTCAACGCAAAAAAACGTAAAATCATACCTCTATAGATCATACGATTTTTAAAATTATCCTTTTTAACGAGTTGATCAAAAGTTTTATTATTTTCAAGTTCGCTTAGTAGTTTTATATAATCACCACGATAAACACTATTTCTAATTTCATCTTCATTTAAGGCGGTTGATCCTGTATTAAGTCGTTCAAAAATTTCAAACTTCACATCTTCATTTGATTCCTTTTTAATCAATATAGTGTGAATAGTTGTGGTTTTAATTTTGGTTTGTAATGCTTTGTCTAAATCCTCAAAAGTTTTTCGATTGAGTTCTTTAAAAACAGTTAATCCTGTCAATTTGAAAACATCACCATTTGGAAATTTTCCTGTAATAAAACTTAAAAAAGATGTCAGACGTTGTTGTCCATCAATGACGCTAAATGTTCCATCTTTTTCTTCTGCTAAATAAATAACAGGAATAGGAACATCCATTAATATAGATTCGATTAATCTACTTGCAATTTTCAACGAAGCAACAAATTTTCTTTGATATTCTGGCTGTAAATCTAAA
Source organism: Acinetobacter sichuanensis (assembly GCF_003024515.2). Lineage (GTDB taxonomy): Bacteria > Pseudomonadota > Gammaproteobacteria > Pseudomonadales > Moraxellaceae > Acinetobacter > Acinetobacter sichuanensis. The sequence goes on along the minus strand of NZ_PYIX02000002.1, from coordinate 4,555 downwards.
TCATTATCTTGTTGCATTGAAAGAAACTCTCTTAATGAGAAATCTTTGGGCTGCCAGATAATTTGTCTTATATCTTTTTCTTGTAATTCTAGTGTTTCATCATTTTCTAGACATTCACTTTCAATGAGTTCATTGTTGATTTTGGATTCAAGATTCATTCTAAGCACATTTTTCAAAGTTTTATTGAAGATATTATGCTATAAAAAATAAGTATTTAAAATAAAACCTATCTAAAATTAAATGTCTAGATAGGCATCAAACCATCAAACAATCACATTCAACGTCACATCAATATTGCCACGTGTTGCATTTGAATAAGGACAAACAATATGCGCAGCATCCACCAGTTTTTGCGCTTCTGCTTGTTCCAAACCTTTCAAATGAATATTTAAAGTCACCTGAATACCAAAACCTGTTGGAATTGGACCGATACCAACATCACCCTCAATATAAGCATCAGGCGTGATTTTTAAATGATCACGGTTGGCAACAAACTTCATTGCCCCTAAAAAACATGCAGAATAACCCGCAGCAAAAAGCTGTTCAGGATTGGTTCCACCACCTGCACCGCCCATTTCTGTAGGTACTGCAAGTTTTACATCTAAAATATTATCTGAGGAAGTGGCACGACCATCACGACCGCCTGTGGCTTTTGCATGTGCGGTATAAACAACTTTTTCTAAAGACATGGTAAATCCCTGTGTATTTTATTTGAACCATTATCCTGTCTGAAAGTGAGGATAGAATAAGCAGTATTTTTGTAAATTTATCAGAGATTGAAAAGTGAGATGCAATACAAAAATGATGTTTAGTATTGCACTAAAATACGATGTTGCATCAAAGGCATAGACGCACGAATGGCTTCCTGTTCTGCTAAATCAAAAGGCACAGTCAAAAGCTGTGCACCTTCTTGATTGGTGATTTCTAAAATTTGACCACGACTATTGCTTGCACCTGCATGTCCCCAAGTCTGACGTTTTTCACCATGCCAACCTTGTTGCGCTGCACCTAAAACCTGACATTGACTGTCCATTGCTCGTGCTTGAAGCAATAACTGCCAATGCATTTCGCCAGTGGTATAAGTAAAAGCCGCAGGCGCAGTCAAAATATTGGCACCTTGAGATCTCAGGCTTAAAGCAAGTTCAGGAAAACGCAAGTCATAACAGACCATCAAGCCGATATTGCCAAAAGGGGTTTTCGCCACAACTACATCTGTACCAGGTTCAAAGAATTTTGACTCTTGATAGCCCCCCACCGAATCACCGACTTGCACATCAAACAAATGAATTTTGTCATAACGTGCTTCAGTCCGTTCAGGGCTGATACACAGGCTTACTGTACGAACCCGACCATCTGAAATCGTCGAACCGTCAGGGCGGAAAGGGCAAGGCAATGTGCCTGCAACAATCCAGATTTGATACTGAGCAGCAAGATGCTCTAAACGCTGTTGAAATTCTTCAAAGCGTTCGGCTGTTTCACGCTGTTTACCCGCAGCAAAACAAACAAAGTTTTCAGGAAATACAATTAAAGAAGCACCATTGGCTTTACTTTGTTGGATCAATGACTCAATCACACTGAAATTTGCTTCAATGTCATTTTGAGAATTCATTTGAACAACAGAAAGTAAAGTCATTGTTTTTCCTTAATTAGACTTATTTTAAAACTTAGATGTTATGTTGAGGCTCAGAATTTAGCACACATTGCATATCGTCTTTTTGTTTCTCAAGTTGCTTCACTAATGGCTCAAACATATTTTGATTATTTTCATTGAGTTTCATTAATGTTTTATGTGCATCTAAAACAGTATGTAGCATTGTATTGTGATTGATATTGTCATCTAACAAAGCTTGTGTGCACACATTTGGGTCGCCACAATAATTTAAGATGACAAAAACCTGCCCTAAGCCCATGCTATTGGCTAGAGTGGTGATATCAGGATTTGTAGATAACATGACCGCTTGGATGTGATGGACTTGCTTGAGCTTTAAGCCCAACTTCGCCAATACACCTAAAACTGTGCTGTCTATAAAGCTGGTTTGGGTCAAATCAACAATAGCGCCAACGACGTTTTCTTGCTGTTCGATCCTTGCCAAAAGTTTGTCTAAGCTTATGCAAGACTGGGCGCGTACTTCACCAATAAGTTTGAAAATATGCGTTCCATTCAAGCTTGCATATTCAACATGACCTGTTGACATATAAATGCCATTTGCAGAGAAGGATAGGAAAATTATCACATAGCGCAACTTTATACTCAAGTATTCTTGAGTTAGAGAATAGTCTATATTTAACTAAGTATATGAATATTAGATTAATTCATTCTTCTTAAACTGAGAATGGCAATATCATCAGCAACATGATTAGGTGCTTGGAATGATTGATTTTGCAAATGATAGACCAATTGTGAGAACTGTTCGTTTAATCCGCCATCATAAGGTTCAAGTGCACCATCAGAACAAATAATAAACCGAGCATGTCGATTGAGAACAAATTGAAACTCTTCAACTTCGAGGTCTTCTGTTAAACCTAAAGGAAAACTACTGGTGTTTAAAACGCGAGGTGCTTGGTTCGGCTCAAAAATAATAGGAGGAGGATAATGCCCAGCACTTGACCACTTCAGCACATGTGTTTCTAAATTTAGAACGCCTGCAATCATGGTGATGTGTTTTTCAATATTTTCCTGAACCAACATCCCATTCAATTTTTTAATTAATTCTCTTGGGGTTTTTGAGCGACCATGAAATGCTGCCATCCATGAAGTGAGTAAAGAGCTTGTCACACCATGTCCTGAAACATCAGCTAAATAAAAAATAATTTCTTTATCGCTTATTTTCCAATAATCATACCAATCGCCAGATAAATAAGCTGAAGGTTTAAATAATGTTTCAACTTTATAATTTTGTAGTTCAATAGGATTAGGAAGTAATTTTTTTTGTAATTCGGCAGCAGAAGGTAAGTCACGACTGTCCTGATTACGTTTATATTGTGCATCTATTTTTAATAATGAATGTTCAGGATGTGCAGGTAGACGTGTCCAGATCCAGCCCGCTAAAGCACCTAATTCCCATGCTTGTGATAATGCTGTGCCTTCATTTTCAAACGCTATCACAACAGTAGGCAAATTCCACTGATGTTGTAAATAGTCTTGTACATCAGCAATTGCAATAATTGTTGGATCATACAGGTTAATATCTTCAATGTTGATCATTTGCAGACTCGGAAGATTATTTAGTACTTGGTCTAAATTCGGTATTGTGCGAGTGGGCTGAATGAAATACATAAAGTTAATTAATGATCCTGAAACTAAAATGATAAAGCTAAATCTATGTTAGACGATGTAAAATAGATAGCCAAGTAGTGTAGGCATCCACAAAGTAATGCCAACACAAAATAAGTTTTACAAAATATTTTCAATTATATTGCGATTATTGCGTTGAATCAGGGTCTTCAGTACTTTCATCATCTACAAATGAAATTGCTTCAGCACCTAAACCTTTTTTCTGAGCGATGTTATAACCTTGACGTTGTAAATAAATATCACGAATCGCAGCATATCTATCACCTTGTAAAGCACCTTCAAACTCTAACAAGCGTGAACGGGCATTAATACCACCCATCATACGATTGCCCCAAATTAAACTTGTTTGATCATTATCATCCATTGGATACGTCAAAGGATTAGCATAACTTTCAGCAACATAATCTAAAGAATTACGTAAAGTGCTAGGTCCTAAAAGTGGCAACATTAAATAAGGACCACTTGGAACACCATAATAACCCAAAGTTGTTCCTAAGCTTTCATCTTCATTAGGTAGACCTAAACGTTTTGCTGGATCTGCTAAACCTAAAGAAGTTACTGTATTAATGGTAAAGCGCCCTAAAGTTTTAGCTGCACGACTAAAACGACCTTGTGCAAGTTGATTTACGGCATTCCAAGGTTCACTTAAATTTTTACGAAATGAACTATAAGAACCTCGAACATCTTCAGGTACTTTTGCTACATACTGTACAGCTAAAGGACGAGCAACGTTACGATCTAACATATCATTAAATGCAAAAATTTCACGATTCAAAGGTTGTAGAGGATCTTTTACATCATCTGCTTGAGCAGCATTAGCATTTACCTTCAAATTTTCAACTTTAATATTTTTTAATTCTTTTAAAGCATCAAGACGAGGGTGTTTACTTTCAGCACCTGTAGCTTCAACTTCAGCATTTATTGCAGCTACTTGACTGACTTCAGTATTTTGATCAAGAGCATTAGTAGACGTAGTCTCTACATCTTGTTCAGCAAATACATGAGAGGTCAAACCTATGGTTAGCATGCTTAGCCATAAAAATTTTAAACGATGCATATAAGTCCTTAACGAAATCAATAAAAGCAAAATTGTTTATGGGGCAACAACTAGTTTCATCATTTATTTTATTCTAACAGTTGCTCCTTGACATGTATTAAATCAAATTTGGATAAAAAATGTAAAAAACTTACTTAAAATGACTAAAAAAAGATCACTTGATAAATAAAATTAAAAAACTTTAAAAAAAGGGGTTGCGTCTG
>NZ_PYIX02000198.1 GCF_003024515.2 Acinetobacter sichuanensis | reverse complement strand
TGAGTTCACTCGGATTTATCACGGTTCAGTTGCACGGCAGAATGATGTAACACCGATCGATGAGCGAGGATTTAGAAATCTACAGGCATTAGATGGCGAGTTCTATGTTGTGATTCGCTCTGGTGTAATGGCGGTGGATGATATTATTATGCTTGTGGTGATGGCTATCACCGCAGCATTCAGCATCTACACATACATGACGATGCCGAAGCCGCAAAACCAGTCGCCACAATCACCCAACAATGACCTTGCTTCACGACAAAACCAAATCCGCTTAAATGGGCGTATACCTGATATTTACGGCACTTTACTTTCATATCCTGACTTAATTTCTGTGACTTATACGTTTTATAATGAAAAAGGTGTGGAAGTAGAGCGCTCATTATTATGTATAGGTCGTGGTTATTATCAGATCCACAACATGAAAGACGCGGAAACTGAAGTGAGTGATATACCTGGTACTTCTATATCAGTTTACGATCCATACACAGACATTATCGGCACACCAATTTATCAAAATGGACGCACATTCACTGATACACCAATGGCTGTAGCAATTTCCGATTCAATCACAGGACAAGTGTTGGATGCGCCAAATCGACAGCAACTCGAAAGTACAGATGTATATTTTACAGCGGATGGTTATATTCGCTTAAAGTCATGGTCTTTTGTAGATGAATTTCAACCTAAT
>NZ_PYIX02000197.1 GCF_003024515.2 Acinetobacter sichuanensis | reverse complement strand
TGCGCCCCAACGTCTGACCACACCAAAGAACTCTTCAACGTCGTGACCTGCCAAATAATGTTTAGGTAAACCTGTCATATCGCTATAAAGCATTTCACCATCTTCATCGCGTTCTACACCAATGTGATAAAGCTCATGATCGAGTAATGCGCAAAAGTTACGGTCATTGCTCTTTTCACAGTAACTCGCATCAATCGTAATTAAATAAGTGGGTATGAAACCATACCAATCCCGCATCTGTTGCTCTTGTCGTGCTTTCTTCCATCCACCAACATTAAACATCACCTTTTCACATTGACCCAACACCATACGTTTTTTAGATTGAACCGCAGATGATGCCCAAGCAAATGCTAAGAACTCGTCATTGTCATGAAGTAGCTCAGCAATGTGGTCATGATCAGGATTATGTAACGCGCCGCCAATGGTAAGAAAGTTTTTAACAACCCAATCTTTTAGATCTGGTGCAGGTGCCAAACGGATTGTTTCTTCTTCCTCAGCTTGATCAAGCAGTTCTGTTGGTGGAAATGGTCTGATCTGTTCCATATTTTACCCATAAAAAAACCCACATGTATAATGTGGGTCTTAATCAATTACTTTACTCTTTTGCTGAGCATGCAGAATGGTAGTAAACCTCTAACGCTGATTTGATGCTCAACATGCCGCAATATATATTTTAAAAAGTTATTCTTTAAATTTGATAATC
>NZ_PYIX02000196.1 GCF_003024515.2 Acinetobacter sichuanensis | reverse complement strand
ATTGAAGGTAAATGTTCATTCGATGCTGTTAGTGATCGTAAGGTTGATGTGACTTGTAAGACAGGTGCGTCAGAATTCAAAAAACATTCGTTGGGTATTTCAGACAATGTAACTTACTTTTCAGAGCAGCTATCCAGTAAGGGTGTGAGTGCTTATCACTATAAAGTTGCATTCAAGCCACAGTCGATTATTCCTGATATAGATTTAAAGCTGAATTAATTGATATAAAATGTGAATGTATATTTTTCCATTAATGTTAATATTAACTTTCAAAACAACAACCTGAATCAGCGCAAAAGTTCAGGGGAAAGCTCTTCAGTAATGAAGAGCTTTTTTTAATAAAACTTATATAGAAACACTTGATATAAAATTAAATACGAGTAATATGATATTACGTAAGTGATTCCCCAATTATTTACGTAATTTTATACCCACAATTTCCCCAAATTGCGGGTTTTTTTATGGGCTAAATTTATGGAAACTTCCGAATACATCACATTCATCAAGAAGAAACCATTAAAACCAAAATCTAAAACTCGCCCACTACCCAAAGCAACACAAAAATATTTAGAAGCTGAAGAAACCTTATTTCAAGAACTAGAAGAAAATAACATTGGTTATCGAAGAAAATTTCAATTTGAACCTACTAAAAATTGGCGATTCGATTTCTATATTGTGAAGCTCAATCTTCTTATTGAAATTG
>NZ_PYIX02000195.1 GCF_003024515.2 Acinetobacter sichuanensis | reverse complement strand
ATCTTTGTAATATTTTGCCACCAAAGTAAAAATATGAACATTAATAAATACAATGAATTATAAATTTTATAAAGTTTGGCCACGCTTGATATTAAGTTTGACCAAAGTAATATTTTGCAAATAGCATGTAGAGTGCTCAGATAAAAAAAGAAGGTAGTTAGACTGCCTTTTCAAACAACTTTCTTTCTACAGCTCGCCGATTCACCAAGCCTTGCATTCGCTTACCACCTGCTTTCACCCAGACATCGAATTGAGCAGCAGCACCTTTATAGTCACCTACATTTAATTTTTTAAGCAATGTAGAATCTGCAAAAGCACCTATTCCAATGTTGTAAGTCAATGATACCAACGCATCAAATTGATTTTGATTCAGTGGTACCTGAACTTTATTTACAGCAGCTTCAAATTTTTTAAGATCAGATGCCATGTATTTTTTGGCTTGTTCAACTGTACAAGTGTCGCCTTTTTTTACTTTCACGCCATTGATGACAGTTGTGCCATATCCAATGGTCCATACGCCTACACCGTCGTTGTAAGCCTTTAATTCAAGACCTTCAAAACTGCAAATGAGGTCGATGCCTGCCGGACTTGTAGTCTGTGTTGTTTTTGGCGATAAGTCATCAACTACCACATTAAGCTTATCCACTTGTGATTGTGTAAGTTTACCACCTGCGATTTTTCGTGCTTCATCAAAGAATTGTTTATTTGTCATCA
>NZ_PYIX02000194.1 GCF_003024515.2 Acinetobacter sichuanensis | reverse complement strand
TCAGCCAGAAAATTTGCTGAACTTATTAAAAGACATCCTAGTACGATCTATCGTGAGCTTAAAAGAAATAGCATCAATGACGTTTATCAAGCTCAATATGCTTCTGATAACACTTTTGCTAGACGTAGACGTGGTCACAGAAAACTCAAAATCGATTCAATCCTCTGGAAATTTATTGTTGAAGCGATCCGTTGTTTATGGTCTCCTCAGCAAATAGCAAAGCGTTTAAAGACATTTCCTGATTTGGATCAAACAATGAATGTAAGCCATACAACGATTTATTCAACGATACGAGCATTACCCAAGGGTGAGTTGAAAAAAGACTTATTATCCTGTCTACGTCATGAAAATAAAAAGCGAAAAGCTAACGGTGAACCTAAAAAAGATTCTATATTACAGGATATTAAAACTATTCATGAGCGCCCAGCCGAAGTTCAAGAAAGAAAAATACCGGGTCATTGGGAAGCTGATTTAATTAAAGGTAAAGACAATAAAAGTTCGATAGCAACACTTATTGAACGAAATACACGGCTCTGTATCTTGGCAACATTACCTGATGCAAAGGCAGAATCAGTGCGCAAGGCTTTAACTGAAGCTCTGAAATATTTACCTGCAGAACTGCGTAAAACGTTGACCTATGACCGTGGACGTGAGATGTCAGAACATAAAATACTCGAAGAAGATTTAGGCATAGATGTATATTTCTGTGACCCACATTCACCCTGG
>NZ_PYIX02000193.1 GCF_003024515.2 Acinetobacter sichuanensis | reverse complement strand
ACAAGTAGTATTATTGGTGGTGGTGTAACCAATAACGCAGGAAACTTGAGTGGTCCATTTACCACCAATGGCAGTAGCTATAACACCATTGCTGAAGCAATTGCAGACCAAGCGAAGAAATCGAAAACGACAGTAACGCAAGGTGAAAACATTGTTGTAACTTCAGGTACTAACGCTGATGGTTCTGCAAATTATCAAGTCGCAACGGCGAAAGATGTCAAGTTCGATAAAGTGACTGTGGGTAATGTAGTCACTAATGGCGCAACAGGCAAAATTAGTGGCTTAACTGCAGGTAATGTCTCTGCAAGTTCAACTGATGCCATCAATGGTAGTCAATTAAATGCACAAGGTGAAGGTGTTAAAAACATCATTGGTGGTTCAACAACGTATAATCCAAGTACAGGTGAGTTAACCAATACAAATATTGGTGGTACTGGTGAAAGTACGATTGATGATGCGATTAAAAACGTCAATACAGCAGCAACTAAAGCGAAAACGACGGTCACTCAAGGTAACAACATTGTTGTGACGTCAGGTACCAATGCTGATGGTTCAGTGAACTATGAAGTGGCAACGGCGAAAGACGTCAACTTCGATAAAGTGACTGTCGGTAATGTGGTCACAGATGGCGCAACAGGCAAAATCAGTGGCTTAACGGATGGTACGGTTGCAGCAGGTTCAACTGAGGCTGTGACAGGTAATCAGCTCAATACCACGGCACAAAGCACAGGCGATC
>NZ_PYIX02000192.1 GCF_003024515.2 Acinetobacter sichuanensis | reverse complement strand
TGATGCAGCATCAAATCTTGCAACGCAATGGCATGGCTTAAAAATCAAAGGTATTGCACCTGAGCACCGAGCTTATGAGGATGCATTAAACAAATGTGCTGATGAGTTGGAAAAAGCCCTGCGAGGTGAGCGTGAATAACCCATTTCGTATTGGTGATAGCGTGATGCATGACGTTGAAGCATGGCAACAGCCAGCGAGTACGCTCACTGTGACATATATTAAAAATCTTGTAGTTGTAGCAGTGGACAATAGTGGACAAAAGTTTATTGGAAACTTTGGGTGCTTTACTTTGATTAAGCGAGATGGGAATGAATAACAAATTCAAAATAGGTGACCTTGTGCGAGTTGATACTTTGCCTGATGCGCCTTTACGTGAAGTTTTAGGGGTGAGAGGTGATTTCATTTTAATCAACTTTGGAGGTTGGGAAGGATGGGTGCAGGCTGGCGCATATGAGCTGATTTTGAGTAGTAAATTATGAGCAGCATGTCAACTGCTGAGTATAAAAAGTTATTTGGAAAATCACGGCGTACCAAGCGCCGTGTTGTTGTGAAGAAGGAGCGAGTTGTTAGTGAGGGTGAGGCTAAACTCGCTCAGCATTTGAAGTCGTACAAGATCGAGTTTCAGACTGAGTTTCAGTTTAATCCGGAACGGAAGTGGAGAGCAGATTTTTATATTTTAGGTAGTAAGGTTTTAATCGAGGTTGAAGGTGGGATCTGGAGTAATGGGAGGCATACAAGGGCACAGG
>NZ_PYIX02000191.1 GCF_003024515.2 Acinetobacter sichuanensis | reverse complement strand
TCTGGTTTATTTATCTCATCCCACACCGACTTCATGCACGGTTTGTCAAAGACATTAATAATTTCAACTTCTTCTGTATTAAAGAATCCATTACTAGAGTTCGTAGTGTTCCAGTCGCCAGTGTTGCGGTAGCCAGTGTTGCGGTTGCCAGTGTTGCGGTTGCCAGTGTTGTAGTTGCCAGTGTTGCGGTTGCCAGTGTTGCGGTTGCCAGTGTTGCGGTAGCCAGTGTTGTAGTTGCCAGTGTTCCAGTCGCCAGTGTTGCGGTAGCCAGTGTTGCGGTTGCCAGTGTTGCGGTTGCCAGTGTTGTAGTTGCCAGTGTTGTAGTTGCCAGTGTTGTAGTTGCCAGTGTTGTAGTTGCCAGTGTTCCAGTCGCCAGTGTTGCAGTCGCCAGTGTTCCAGTCGCCAGTGTTGCGGTTGCCAGTGTTGCTCTTTGCATCAGCGGATTTAACATCTGACACACCCAAACTAGTAGGCACTGGTTGTGCAGCTTGAAGCTCAGCAATCTCTTTATCTTCACGACCCAAAACATAGTTTTCCATTGCTTGAGCTTTTTCGATGTTACCCTCTGCAATGTGTAGCGCTTGTAGGCGTAAGTTTTCGATTTCCATTTTTGTCTCGTGGTGATTGGGTATGGGGTAAATATAGTAATTCCGATATAACATGTCAATAGGTATTCCGATATTTATATAGAAAAACCGATATTATTTTTTTTATTTATGCTTTAATAGACAAAAGAAAACCCACACTGGGTGGGTTAGGGAGC
>NZ_PYIX02000190.1 GCF_003024515.2 Acinetobacter sichuanensis | reverse complement strand
TTTGTTCAATGGCTAAGTGCGCCCTTCGGGAAAACCACGATAGCATGGGCTGTCTTGAATTTCAATTCAAACAGACCTATGCTTGAGGGGTATTCCTTGATACGGTGATGGTATGAGTATTGATAATTTAGAGCAAAAAATTGCAAAGCAAGAAGAACGCTTAAGACAGCTAAAAGAACAGAAAAAAGCTGCTATTGCACGTGAAAAAAAGAAAGTTTCTGATCAGCAAAGAAAAGATGATACGAGACGTAAAATTCTACTGGGAGCTTGGGCTTTAAATAAATTAAAAAATGATGAATCGTTTAAGCAGCAATTAGCCAATTTTGAGCAATTTTTAAATACGGAAAATAAGACCGAAGAAAATAGGCAAAAAGATAAAGATCTTTTTAATGGCGTTATTTGGGATAAGACCTAAATTTCGCATAAGGTGTATTATGTTAATTTTAGGAAATCTTAAATAGATATTATTTGGTATTATTGATAATTATTCTTACTTATAATTTTTTTATGAAAATATTAAACAAACTCCTTAGTCTTGAATTAGCAATTGGTTCTTCATTAAGTCAGAAGACTAATTTAATCCTCTCTTTTTTATTTGCTTTAATTTTTACAGGGATCGCTCTTTCTATTGAGAATAAAACTTACATATGTATTTTTGCAGGAATGCTACTTTTTTGGCAAAGATACGTTGTTTTAAAGTTAAGAAATAAAGAGCTAAAGTAAATGAAATTAGTAAAAAATATCCCTATTTAACATAATGGGCCTTATGCGAAA
>NZ_PYIX02000189.1 GCF_003024515.2 Acinetobacter sichuanensis | reverse complement strand
TTGCTATGAATGATTGGGCAACTGATGTTCTTAAGTTTGGTGGTGATCTACGTAAAACATTTACTTTTGCCAAAGTTTTTGAAGATGTTGGGCAGATCTTTATTTATCGTGGTGTGCGTATTGGTGAAGCCAAAATGTCGATTGCGACCACAGGTAAAATTACTGCCTCATTTGGCTTAGTCGGTACTGAGTTTGAACGTACGACTACAAACCCTGTTAAAACACCAACACCTGTACCTGATGCAGTTCTTGTTTCAGCAATTAATGTGGGTGATTTAACCGTTAATGGTGAAACTATTGTGGGTAAAGCGTGTTTGCAATCGCTTGAATTGAATATCACCAATAATCTAGAAGCGATTCGTTGTATTGGTAATCAAAAGCTAACAGCGCAAATGTATCTAGAGAAGATGGTAGATATCACCTTATCAACGCAATACATGTTTAGTGCTCAATCTGCGGGATATATTGATTTTATTAAAACTCGCGCTGTGATGCCTATTAACTTCTCAATTGAAGATTCCAAAGGCAATGGTTACGCTTTTGAATTTCCAAACTTGGAGGTATCAGAAGCCAATCACCCAGATGGTGGCGGTGAAGATACCATTACTATTGATATCAACTACAACCACATTAAAACATCACCGATTATTACTCGAATTCTCGTACCTTAATTCACACCGCCTTAGGGCGGTTTTTTACTGAGATCAAATCATGGCTTTAAAAGTAGCAATTAAAGAAAGCAAAGAAATTTCATTATGGCGTGAATACAAAGATAA
>NZ_PYIX02000019.1 GCF_003024515.2 Acinetobacter sichuanensis | reverse complement strand
GAAAATTCTCTAAAAATTGCTAATAGGATGTTAGCAAAAAATTTAACTTAGCTTACATAAAGGAATATTATGAATATTTCAACTGAGGCGCTTACATCATTAATTTCTTCAAGTGGTTCAAATAATTTTGGTCATTCACTACTGAATCTATTTCATGAAAATTTAGGAATTATTGCTTGTTTAGGTTATCAATATACTGAAAATCAAAAAAAACCACGTAAGCTCATGTCCTCTTACAAAATTGATTTTAATAATCATCAAGAAATTGATGGCAGTATAGAAACATGGATGTCACTTGATTATGATACAGATCCATTATTTAAATACATTCAATATAATTCTACATTTATTGCCAGTACGCATTTTTTAGATATTAATACCTTAAAAAGCAATGATAAAAACTCTAAAATTATTTTAGAAAAATATTATGATCCTTTCGAAATTGGTGAAGAAATCGCATGGAGCTATAAGGTTGGTGATCATTTTTATACAATTAATTTATGTCGCCATAAATCAGCACGACGTTTATTAAATCATCAAAAGTTATTCTTAACACGTATATCCAATTTAATTGTTCAAAGTACCGTTCAACATGCAAAATTGATGCAGTTAAATCATCCAACGCTTATAGATACATCTTTTGAAAACCAGCAGCAAGTTATTGAACACTCCTCATCTGAAGAACGTCAGCTTAAAATTGAAAAAATTAGCCATATTTTATGTCGTTATGGATTAACGCATCGTGAGTCTGAAATCTGTGCTTATATCACCTTAGGTTATAGTGCAATTGCGATTGGTTTAATCTTAAGTATTTCGATTAATACCATTGCGACTCATCGTAAGCGGGCTTATGTAAAATTAGAAATTTCATCACAACGAGAGCTATTTAGTTTGGTTTATAGCCATAAAACTTATCAGACCTAAAAACTTTATATATCAATAGAATATACCTAAAATTTCAATATATTCTATTGATCACTTTGAAAATGGACAAACTTTTCATAGATAAACACTTTCATTTAGAAAAATATACACTTTTAATAAAACCCACCATACATTCAAATCGTCTTTTACATTAGGTTCAAAACAAATATTGAATTTTTATAAATTTATTTAAATAGATACGCACAATAATTTTTTATCCGCAAATAAATTAAAAATATTGATTGAAAATCGTTGTTCTATCCTATATAAAACTACCTATCGTTAGGTAGTTAAAGTTGATTTATATGAATACATCCGTGAGTTTAAAACTCACCATATCTCTCGCAGTTATTGTTGCATTAGGTCCAGCAGCTATTGATATGTATTTAGCATCTATGCCAAATATGGCAAAAGATCTACATACATCTTATGCATCCACGCAAATTACACTGACTGTATTTCTTATTTTTATGGGAGTCGGACAGCTATTTTTTGGTCCTTTATCCGATTCAATTGGACGCAAAGTACCATTATTATTGGGCTTGATCATTTATATTGGCGCTTCGTTTTGGGCAGCTTTGGCATCAAGCCTAGAAAGTCTGATTTGTGCAAGAGCATTGCAAGGCATTGGTGCTTCTATGGCAATCGTTATTGTCATGAGCATGGTACGTGATTTGACAGAAGGAAAAGAAGCAGCCCAACTTTATGCTTTACTAAATACGATTGTGGCATTAGGTCCAATCGTAGCACCTGCCATTGGCGGTATTGTCGGCGCTCACTATGGCTGGAGAGGCGTCATGTTTGCTTTAGGCTTTTTAGGAATTTCTGTTTTTTTAAATACCATTTTTAACTTGAAAGAAAGTTTAGCTGTAAATAAGCGCATTGAGCTAAATTTATATGCTGTCTCACAAAGCTATATAAAAATTTTAAAAAACAAAGTATTTATTTTTAATTTACTTGCCTTATCTGCTGTCTATTTCTTTTTATTTTCCTATATTGGCGGTTCATCATTTGTTTATCAAAAAAATTATGGCTTAAGTTCAGAACAATTTGGACTTGTTTTCGGCTTAACCAGTATTTGTTTAATTATGGGTGCTTCCTCATCTGCTTATTTAGTCAAGAAAATGGCGATTTCACGCTTAGCCATGATTGGTGCTGTTATCATGATGTTTGGTAGTAGTCTTTGTATTTTTATGCACACTTTAGATATCGGTCTTATTGGCATTGTGTCTGGTATTGCATTTGGTTTATTTGGGTTGGGTATATTAGAAGCAACGCTTATGGCGATTGCAATGGACTCACAAAAAACGGCTTTAGGTTCAAGTGCAGCATTATTAGGTGCATTTCCGATGCTTCTTTCTTCAACTGCAACGCCTCTTGCTGGTCAATTGGTTGAATTAGATGCCTTATATTGGTTAATGTTATTGGGTTCTATTGGTCCCTTAATTTTGGTACTGGTATTTATGGGAACTCGAAATACGCAAGCACACGCGCTTCATCACTAATTTTTTTATAGGAACTCATCCCATCATGACAACATCTCGCTCAAAATCTAAACAACGTATTATTGATGCGGCTTTTGAGCATTTTGTTCGTAATGGCTATGAAGGTGCATCTTTAAATGCGATTGCTGAGGCTGTAGGCATTCGTAAAGCATCTATTTATACACATTTTAAAAGTAAAGATGCTTTATTTTTAGAGTTATTAGAAGATGCATTAACAATTGAATGTGCCTATCTTGAGACCTGTTTTAAAGATCATTCAACTTATGAGTTACCTGGCGAAGCGTATTTATATGCCATTAAGTCTCGTTATGAAAATGCAATTACTTCACAGTTTTTGACACGAATTGCTTATGTTCCGCCTACACATCTTATAGATCATGTGATTGAAGCATATAGAAAATATATGGAAAATGTCATGAGATTATTCAAGGCTGAACTCTCCCAAGCACTGATCAGTCCACAAGATCAAGAGCTTTATACAGATGCATATTTAGGAATCTTAGATAGTTTGAGTGTAGAATTGCTCTATGATGGAACGATGTATGAACGTCGTCTTTATGCAATGCTGATGTTATATCGTAACAGCATGAAAAAATAATTTACATAAATATCAATAAAATAAATTATTGAGTGATTAGCACAAACGATTGTACTAGTCACTGATTAAATAATAAGTAAATTTTCATTCATGCTTATAAAATTAAAATCGCTAGATCTTTCATTTTAAAATGGCATTAAAAATTTTGATCATTTTACAGGTGTTTTAGGTATGTGAACAATCAACATTAAAAAACGTTTAACCAAAGGAATAAAGATTAAAATTAATGGATAAGCAACAACCCATGATAAACACCAAATGGAAAGCCACTTATAGAAAAAACCATCTATCCAGCCTTGATTCATAAAAAGATTAAAACAAGATAAAGATCCACTCATTAAGCCTGATAAAAATAAAGGCATCAACCAAGACATATGTTTTACATGGATTTTCTGTATCTTAAAAAAAGAAGTTTTTTGCATCGTTTAGCAACTCATATTCATTCATTTAAAAAATACAACAATGGTTTTAAAGCTTTTTAAGTGACTTAATCAACTCAATAAAATGTGGTAAAAATTCTTTAAATAAAGGAATTTCTTTATTTTCTAATAACACTTCTCCCATTAACTTTAGTCCGACAGCAAAAGGCTTTACCGACTCATCATTCAGTAGATTTTTTTCCTGTAAATAACCGAGTACTTTAAAAATATCATCATGATTATAAGTAGTGAATGTTAGATCCTGTCCATAGGTGGATGGATGCCCTTTGGCATCGGCAATATGTTTTACAATAACTTGATACTCATGCTGTTTCATGATTGCGCCTCATTTTTTATACGACTAATCTCAACAGCGGCTTGATCAATACTTTTTGCAATTTGATGAATAATTTCATCATTCAACGTATTGTTTTTTAACTGAAGTCTTAATGCTGTTTTTAAATTTTCCATTGCACGATGAATATCTAAATATTGATGATTATTTTGAATTTTGCGTCGGGTTTCTAAACGACCAAATAGTTGTTCTAATTGATCTTTTTGATCTGTTAAATACTCTCTTCCAGAAAGTGTAATTGTGTAATGTTTACGTGCACCTTCTCGCTTTTCTACATCAATAAATTGCATATCTTCTAGATATGCCAAAGTTGGATAAATTGTCCCTGTACTTGGTGTATATCCACCGCCAACGAGATCACCAATTTCTTTAATAATTTCATAGCCATATCTTGAGTTTTTTTCGATTATCGTAAGAACTAATAACTTCATATGCCCAGATTCAAATAATCGGCTTTTACGTGAGCTTTGATCCGAATCATTCAACAATGTATTACTCAATATTTCATTCATAAATTTAATCAATACAAATTCATTAAGATATATCTTAATAAGTCTTAATAAAAATCTCAACTAAAAAATGAGTGTAAATTTATCTCACTCATTCCATTCAGCATTTTTAAAGGTATGAAATAAATCTAAAAAATTATTGAAGTATTTTTTTGGCTTTATCGGGATGAATACAATAACTGCTTATAACAATTTTCAAGCAATTTATTTTGACTAAAATTTAATATTCTCATTACAAAAAATAAATCTATATTATTGTTTTAAATATATTTATTTAAATCCCTAACTCAAGCGTTAGAGATTTATTTTCAGTTTAAATCTCATGTTATTTTGACTAAAATGGTCGACCACCAGCGAGACTAACGCGCTTTAACAAACGTCGTTGATCCGCAGGAAACGGCTCACGAGAATGTAAAGTCGCTTGATTATCCCAAAATACAATATCTCCAACTTGCCAGTGATGTTCATATTTAAATTCAGGTTTTAAAATATGTTCACGTAACTGAGCAACTAAATCGCTTCCTTTTTGATCATCATAATTTACCAACTCAACTTCAGAACGTGTATTTAACCATAGTGCTTTACGTCCAGATTCAGGATGTGTTCTCACTAAAGGATGTGGATAAGCATGCCCTAAAATAGGTTGATCTTTATAACGATAATATGGTGTATTTATTGCATAATTTTGTTGACCATTATTGCTTTGTGCACGAACAAATGGGTTATAGGTAATTAACTGTAAATGTTCAATATGTTGCTTTGTTTGTTCATCTAAGGCGTCATATGCTTTGATTGTATTATACCAAGATGTTTTTCCACCCAATTTAGGTAGCTCAACTGCATATAATAACGAACCAAATGAAGGTGTTGGCGTCCACTGATGATCTGCATGGGGAGACAATTCACCATTCCCTGTATAATCACCTTGTCCTACCGCATTGGACACAGGAACGACATCAGGCGGTGTACCTGTATCTAATGCACTGCCTAAAACAGGATTATCAGCACTTGGTCTAAAAATAGCGCCAAAATAACTAGAAAATGCTAAAAACTGTAAATCATCCAAACTTTGTTGCTTAAAAATCAAAATTAAATGTTCAGCCAAAGCCTGCTTGAGTTTAAAAATAGTTGCTCCCGATTGTGCTTTACGCGCGTCTAAACCATACACTTCTGCACCTAAAGCCTGATCTTTTAATGGTACTATTTTAATTTCATTATCATTTTGGAATTGTTCAGAAAAATGCCATTGTGGCGCATTCTGAATGGCTTGTGAAAGTTGGCTTAAATTGGTCATTTTTTCATTATCTCATCTGATATCCTTTTAATATTCAGATTAAAACAATCAAAAAATCTTACAAATGTTAAAAAATGAATAGCTTATCAAATAAATTTACGATGCCAAAGAACAAGAAAAATCATTTAAAAAACTCGATTAAATTTCAAAATAAGTCACGTTTTTTTCAAAAAAATGCCATTTAATGCTCTAGTAAGTCAGCTTTATATTAAAAAATTTTAAATAATCAAAAATAAATGATTAAACATTCAAATCAAAGCTGATTACTTTATTTTAATGATATTTTGATCAATGAAAATAAATTATGCGATTCAAGACAACTTTTTCAATCGGTTTAACTTCTCTATTTATATTTGGACTAAGTGCTTGTCAAAAACCTAAAACACCTGTGTCTTCTAGTAAAAAATCTAATGCATCACAACAAGTTACCACAATTAAAAATATTACTGTTGGTTATCAAAAATCAGCGCTTACACTCCTCATCGTCAGACAACAAAAATTACTAGAACAACAATTTCCTGAGGCAAAAATTCAATGGAAAGAATTTCCAGCAGGACCGCAAATGCTGGAAGCTCTTTCGGTTGGAGCTGTAGATCTGGGTTTTGTAGGAAATACTCCGCCTATTTTTGCTCAAGCTGCAGGGAAAAATATCAGCTATGTTGCCTATGAAGCTGTACCTATTCGTTCACAAGCTCTGATTATTCCTAATAATAGTTCTATTACTACACTTACTGATTTAAAAGGAAAGCGTATTGCTGTTCAAAAAGGTTCTAGCTCGCATGAGCTACTTGGAAAAATATTAGCAAAAGCAAATCTAACTTGGTCTGATATCGTGCCTGTTTGGTTAGCACCAGCTGATGCGCGTGCCGCCTTTGACCAACACGCTCTTGATGGATGGGTCATTTGGGATCCTTTTTTAGCGGTCGCAGAACGTGATACCAAAGCGAAAGTACTGATTGACGGTGCTTCATTTCCTGCAACTTATCAATTTTATATTTCAAATCCTCACTATTTAAATGCTCATCCTGATGTTGTCAGTAAATTTATCACTGTAGCGAACAATGCAAACACATGGATGACACAGCATCCTGAACAAACAATCACTTATTATGCTCAAGCAATTGGGCAAGATCCGAATATTGCAAAAAAGTCTTTAGATAAACGTCCTAAAGATATTACTATTCGTGCTGTAAATTCAAATATTTTACATTCTCAACAACAAATTGCTGATTATTTTTATACAGTTAAATTAATTCCTCAAAAAATTGATATTCAGAAAGCGGCATGGCTCTCTCAATAAATAAAAGATGAATGTTCTAAATAAAAAATCAAGACAACATGACTAAATTGAAGATGTTGTCTTGATCTTACAACCGACTAGCGAATAAAGCTTAGTTCTTTACTAATTCGCTCCAATACAGGCGCTTTTTTTGCTTGAAACTCTGCTTTATTTTGCTGAATTAAATTATTTCCTTTGGTATCAATTGAAATAATTAAGGGTCCAAACACTTTAACTCGATTGATCCAAAGCGTTTCAGGCATTCCCAAGTCTAGCCATTCTGCACCTTCAATTTCCTCAACCTTCGTCGCAGCCAATACGGCACAGCCACCAGGAAAAATTGCATGTACCGCTTTAAATTCCTGACAACCTGCGGCTGTTTCAGGACCCATTCCACCTTTTCCAACAATCAATTTTACACCCGTTTTTTCAATAAACTGGCGTTCAAATTTTTCCATACGCATACTGGTTGTTGGTCCTATCGATACCATTTCATATTGCCCATCTTCTTTTTTTCGGACAATTGGACCTGCATGAAATATTGCACCACCCTCAAGATTGACAGGTAACTCACGCCCCTGCTCAATCAATCGTCGATGTGCCACATCACGACAAGTCACCAAACGACCAGTCAAATACACAACATCGCCAATATTTAAGTCTGCTAAATCTTCATCTTTGATGGGAGTCGTTAAAATTTTCTTCACAGTACAACTCCTTCATGAGATAGAATTTCATAAGACATATCTGAGTTAATTTTGATCTTGCCACGTCGATGTGCCCAGCAACCTGTATTCACTGCCACCCCAATAGTAGAAGGATGACGGGCTGAAGATTCAATATTGACCCCCATAACACTGCTATTTCCAGTCAATCCCTGTGGACCAATGCCAATTTCATTTAAGCCTTGTTCCAACAAATCTTCCATTAATGCTGCACGTGAATTTTCACTTTTCGAATCAACAGGACGCATAATGGCAAGTTTAGACAATCGTGCTGCTGTCTCAACAGAAGTTGAAACGCCGACACCAACCAAAAGTGGTGGGCAAGCATTGACGCCTCGCTCTGTAATGACATCCATCACAAATTCAGCAACGCCTTCATAGCCTTGACCAGGCATTAGTACTTTGGCTGCGCCAGGCAAGGTACAACCGCCACCCGCCATATAGACATCTATCGTACAACTGTTTGATTCTGGGACAATACGCCAATCCAACCACGGAATTTGTGTTCCTGTATTGGTACCTGTATTTTTTTCATCAAAAGTTTCAACTGCATTATGTCTTAATGGACCTGTACGCGTAGCTTCTTCAGTCGCCTCTCTTAAAATATCCTGTAATTCACCTAATAGCGGAAAATTTGCACCCGCTTCGACAAAGTACTGAATTACCCCCGTATCCTGACAGCTAGGACGATTGAGGCGATCTGCCGCTTCCTGATTTTCATCCATAGAATCATAAATCGACTTTGCCAAAGGATTGGTTTCCAATGTTCGCAATTCAATGAGCTTACGTTTTACATCTTTGGGTAATCGTTTACCAATATAAGCGGTAAATTTTGCCATGGTATCAGTCAAAGACTCGACTGCAATTTGCTTGTCCATGTGGTACTCCTCTTCAATATCTACAATTTTTAAATTACTGATTTACTGTTTTCGACACACTTAATTCAGGCTTTTTCGTCATACTTAAAATCACCGTGAGCAGCGTCGAAAGCACAAGCAAACCCGCAACAAAATAAAGTCCACCTGCATAACTTCCAGTCTGATCCTTGATCCAGCCAATCATGACAGGACCTGCAAAACCACCTAGATTTCCGATTGAGTTGATGGTTGCAATGCCTGTTGCAGCAGCTGTTCCAGATAAAAAGATCGTTGGCATACTCCAAAGTGGAGGTTTTGAACAGCTGATGCCAATATTGACGATGGTCAATGCCGCAATCAATCCAAGCATGTTATGACTGCTTGCTGCGATCACTAAACCTATTGCAGCAAACATACAAGCAAGTGCGACATGCCAACTGCGTTCACCTGTACGATCTGAGTGCCGTGACCACAGCACCATTGCAACCACTGAAATAAGAGGTGGAATTGCATTGACCAATCCTACTGTCATCGATGACACGCCAAGATCTTTAATAATTTGCGGTGCCCAGATACTTAAAGTGTATAAACCCGCCGATGTTCCAAAATAAACCAATGCCAGTGCCAATACGCGTGGATTTATCAGACCACGTAAAATGCTGTGATGTTGCTGATTGTCTTTACCAACATCTTCATCCTGCATGGTCTTTACCAACCAAGCACGTTCATCATCTTTTAACCATTTCGCTTGTGCAGGTTTATCCGTCATGTAGAAAAATACGATAAAACCTAAAATAACCGCAGGAATGGCTTCAATCACAAACATCCATTGCCAGCCTGCAAATCCCCATATTCCATCCATTTGCAACAATGCTGCGGAGAGTGGCGAACCAATGACCACCGCCATTGGAGCAGCAGCCATAAACATGGCAATAACACCTGCTCGATGTCGGGCAGGAAACCAATAAGAAAGATATAAAATGATGCCTGGGAAAAAGCCTGCTTCAGCGACGCCTAATAAAAAACGCATGACATAAAAGCTTGTTGAACTTTCAACAAAAGCCATTCCACCTGCCACTACCCCCCAAGAAAGCATGACACGTGCAATCCAGATGCGTGCGCCAACTTTATGTAAAATGACATTGGAAGGGACTTCAAATAAGAAATATCCCAGAAAAAAAATGCCTGCTCCGAAACCTAAAACGGAAGCACTAAAACCTAGATCTTGTTTCATGGTCAGGGCGGCAAAGCCAATATTGACACGGTCAATATAGGCAATTAAATATAAAATCATGATAAATGGAACAATACGCCAGCTGATTTTTCTTAGCGTCCTTTTCTCAATATCCATGTCCATCTGCTGTCTCCATATGATGTGCGTTAACCCGTCAATTGCCCCATACAGCGTGATGGCAAACAATTAACCTGGCGCTAAGCTCCCCGCTCTTCATCACATTCCTTATATGATGTTTTTTTGTTTATAACCTGAGTATTTTCAAAGCACTCATTGCTACAGGGGGGTAACGTGATATGCATATTAGATGCTTTTCAAAATCAATGAATCGATATAAAGTTAAAACACTATTGCAAAAAATTTATTAATCATGCACTCAGATAACGAATTAGCCTTCTTTTGCTTACTAATAAAACAAGGTAGCTTGGTGGCAACTGCCCGAGAGTTAAACCTCACACCACCTGCTGTTTCACGCCGTTTAAGTCATCTTGAAGAGCGTTTAGGCGTTCGACTGTTAAATCGAACAACGCGTCGCATCAGCCTGACCCATGAAGGTGAAATTTATTATCAGAACGCACTGAGAATTTTGCGGGAAATTGAAGAAATGGAGCAACTTGTTGCTCGTAGTCGGACATCTCCGAAAGGTTTATTGCGTGTAAATGCCCCTTTTGGGTTTGGTCGAACTTATATTGCGCCGTCTATTTCTTCCTTTGTGCAAAAATTTCCTGAAGTCGAAGTACAACTACATTTAACAGATCGCCCCATTGCATTGCCCAATG
Source organism: Acinetobacter sichuanensis (assembly GCF_003024515.2). Taxonomy (GTDB): domain Bacteria; phylum Pseudomonadota; class Gammaproteobacteria; order Pseudomonadales; family Moraxellaceae; genus Acinetobacter; species Acinetobacter sichuanensis. The sequence goes on along the minus strand of NZ_PYIX02000019.1, from coordinate 70,431 downwards.
AAGCCATTGATGTTTCGATTCATTTTGGTCAACTGCCTGACTCACGTCTGATTGCCAAACGCATTGCTGAAAATCGCAGACTCTTATGCGCAGCTCCTGCTTATTTAGAACATGCAGGCATTCCACAAATGCCAAGAGATTTGACCTCACATCAATGTATTGTGCTTAGACAAAATGAAACTGCTTATGCCAATTGGCGTTTTTCCAAAGGCGAGAAAGAAGACACTGTTAAAGTTCATGGCAATTTAAGCAGTAATGATGGGCAAGTCACTTTAGATTGGGCATTGGATGGGCATGGAATTTTGATGCGTGCAGAATGGGATGTGGTTAAATATCTAAAAAGTGGACGCTTAATTCAACTTTTAAAAGAATACCAAACCCCTCCTGCTGATATTTATGCGGTATATACAGATCGTTTGGAACATTCACCCCGAGTTGCTTTTTTTCTGGAACATTTGATACATCATCTCAAGCATTCAACCTCTCTGAAAAATTAATCATGCATCAACTAAAAATCAAGGCATGGTGTATCCAATCTGAGTCACTTACACTGCAAAATAACTCAACAATGATATAAATACTGTGGAATCGGGGCTTTTCAGGCACTTGGTCTGGGAAGCACATTCCCGAATAGATGCTCTACCATGACTTTACATTTTTTTGATCAGGCAAATATTAAGTGAAAAGTTATCAATTTCTAACCCCATTTACTCTCCCTAATGGTGTTGAAATTAAAAATCGTGTTGTATTAGCACCCATGACTGAACAAATGGCATTTCAAGATGGCACAGTAACTCAAGAAGAAATCAGTTATTTACAACAACGTGCAGGTGGTGTTGGCTTACTCATTACTCCTGTAGCCTATATCAATCGTGAAGGTAAAGGTTTTGAGGGACAATTAGGTGCAGATCATGACAGTAAAATTGCAGGACTGAGAAAGCTTGCATTTGCAATAAAGTCGCGTGGTGCAAAAGCTATTTTACAAATTTTTAGTGCAGGTCGTATGACCAACTCCTATATTACTCGTGGCTTACAACCTGTCAGTGCCAGTGCCATTGCAGCGCCAAGAAATGGTGCAGAAACTCCTCGTGAACTCAGTCATACTGAGGTTTTACAACATATTCAAGATTTTGCTCAGGCAACCCGACGTGCAATAGAAGCAGGCTTTGATGGTGTAGAACTACATGGTGCAAATACATATTTACTACAGCAATTTGTTTCACCACATTCTAACCGTCGTACAGATCAATGGGGTGGTTCATTAGAAAAGCGCTTATCTTTTCCTTTGGCTGTTATTGATGAAGTTATGAAAATCAAACAACAATTTGCTGATCCATCTTTTATTGTTGGTTATCGTTTATCACCTGAAGAGATAGAACAACCCGGTATCAGCTTAGCAGATACTGTTTATTTTGTAGAAAAATTACAAGATACAGCTATTGATTATATTCATGTTTCAATGGGCAATGTGTGGCGTACATCCATGCGTGACTCATCCAATACTGTCCCAATTATTAGCCAAATTAAACAGGTATCAACTCAAAAACCTGTGATTGCTGTTGGTCATATTCGTACACCTGAACAAGCTGAAGCAGTTATAGAAAAAGATGCTGACTTTGTAGCATTGGGTCATCAACTGATTATAGATCCAAACTGGGTTGAAAAAGTCATGTCAGGACAGCAGGATACGATTCGTTATCAGCTTCATGTCGCAGACTTAGATGATTTAGGCGTAAAAGCGCCATTTTTAGAGTTTATTCGAGATATGCCAGGTTTTGACATTATTGGACTTGGTGATGAGTCACAAAGAATTATTGATAATGTAACCTATCTATAATTTTTTCTATTTTCCCCTATTGTGCTTTATACAAAGTCATTTTTGTTGATTGACAATAGGGGGAAATTAAAACCCATATTTAAAAACACTCAAATTTTTAAAAACTAAAACCAATATTTAAATTTACACGATACATCCATTTATCACTATTTTCTGAAGTTGCTGAAGTAAAACCTGTACCATTCGTTGCTCCTCCGATGATATTGGCATTTTTACCCCATGTATAATCCGCCCAAACCATAAAAGGAGAGGCAATAAACATTGCGCCTGTTGTATTCATCTGTGACGCTGCCCAATCACTGCGTTCTTTATCAAAATAACTATAGTCATTGTAGAAACGAATTGATTTAAGCTTACCCATATTTTGCACAGGTAAAGTATAGGCTAAGTTTAAGCTGGCTACTGTGCCCTCTGATGCAATAAAATACGCTGGCGTTAAACCATTTGCTCCCATCAGCGTCATATCATCATTGACCCCGTCAGGATTCTCTGCATCATATTGATAATGGATCACAGAAGATTGTAAATTCCAACGCTGATAATTACTGTTACTATGTAATCCCGCAGCATAATAGTGCCCATCTTTCGCAGTGGTTTTATTATGAAGCTGTGCAATCGCACCTGAAATGCCCACTTCATGTTTACCTAAATTTTCATTGCCAAATTTATGTACAATGCGTGCATTGAATTGATTTTTCTTTTCATTTTGGTAAGCAGCCTGAAATGGCAAATGATTTTCTGACAAATCATCATAGGTGGCTGACTCTGGAGAATAGCGTAAATTTGTTGCCAGCATTTGAGGATAATAACCTAATTTAATATCCCAATCTGGATGGTTATAATTCCAGTTTATCCCTGGCGCTGCATTATTGCCATATCCTAAAAAGAACGGGATATGATACGTCCAGCCATTTTGTGGGTATGGGTAAATTGCAAAAGGTTTATAGACAAATCCTGCTTCAATGCTTTGTGTCGGGCTTAAGTTATATCCCACATATGCTTTTTCAATTGAGGTCATTTCTTGATCTTGAATGAGATAACTGGCATTTAAATAAGCATCGTCAGATTTTCCTTTTAAATCCAAACGAAAAATATCAAAGTCCAGTTTACCAAAACCACGATTTTTACTCGCATCCCATTGTTCATATCTGTGATTTAAGCGTATTACTCCACCCACTTTAAGCGACTGCGTACCATCTTCACTTTTCCATTGAAGCGGATCATCTGCAGCCTGAACTGACATTGTCATCGCGCCTAAACTCAGCATCGCTATGAATACTCTAGTATTATGATTCATGATATTTCCCTATATGTACAAAATTTTATATACAAAACTTTGTTTATTTGTTGTTTTGGCTAAAAAAATGAGCTGCTTTTTGCAACTTAGTTTTTTATTGCATCGGTCTTATTGAAAGATCCCCATAGTCCTTGCATGGTTTTACACCCTACTTAAATGGTGTAAATCAATACTCAAAACACATATTGTATTTTAAGCATCTGTTTTTAAATAATTTTAAAGCTGTGTAATTCATCCTAAAATCACACAGGCAAGCTAAAATTTTAATCAGTGAGCATTCAATCAATACAACTTTTTCTGAGGTGGACCTGCAAATTTCAATGGACCAATGGCATTCATATCCAACTCGATCACAGCAGGACCGTTCAAATCAATTGCTGCCTGAATCACAGTTTTAAACTCATCCGCACTGCCGACTTTCCAGCTTTTCACGCCCATCGACTCGCCTAAGGCTTGATAGTCAGGTGTATGCAACTCATTGAAATATTGGCGACCACCAAAGTAATTATTTTGAATACCACGCATCACCCCATAGCCACCGTCATTCATAATCATCAGCACCATGTCAGTATTTTCTTGTGCCATGGTTGCAATTTCACCAATACCTAACATCAAGCCACCATCACCCACCAAACCCACAACTTTTTTATCTGGATTGGCAATGGATGAACCAATTGCATGTGCCAGTCCCAAGCCAATCGCACCTGCTAAAGAGTGAATGTTTTTATTCGGAGTTTGTACTGGAAATAAGCGGCTGCCCCATGTACTGCCTGACATGGTAATGTCACGTACAAAAATCCCATCTTCAGGTAAAGCCGCACGTAAATGATCACAAATCAATGCATATTGATCCATTTGTGTACGCAATGCCTGAATTGCATCTTCACGCGCTGCCTGAATCTCAGCATCATAAGCAGCATCTATCTTGGTTGTGCCATGCAGTGCCTGCACAACTCGTGCCAAGCTATCTTTGGCATCTGCACAGATAAATTGAGAAACTTTATAATTACGTTGCTGTGCCACAGGATTGGCATCAATCTGGATAATGCGTTCAGGAAATTCAACTGAATAGGTTTTGGTTTCATTACTGCGTAAACGTGAACCGACTACCACGAGTAAATCAGCCTCTTTTATCAATTTTTCAACGGCTGTCGAGTTGTGAAATGCTCTGAGTGAACGTGGATGATCATCCGCCAATACGCCTCGTGCATGTGTCGAAGACACCACAGGAATACCTAAATCTGCAATGGCTTTAACTTCATCTACGGCATTTAACGTACCGCCACCAATCCAAAATACAGGACGTTTGGCTTGTTTAATTTCCTCAGCAATCAGATTGATTTCCACCTCTTCCGCTTGTGGCAATTGCATAGCTTTTACAGGACCTAAATTTGCAGGCAACTCAATTTCCGCAGCCTGTACATCAATTGGAATCTCCACGCTGACAGGTCCCATTGGCACAGTCGTTGCTACACGAATCGCCTCACGAATCACACCTACTGCATTATCTGGACTGGTGATTCGAAACGCAGCTTTGCTTGATGCTTTTAAAAATGTTAACTGATCTTTGGTTTCATGGATGAAACTTGCATCACGATCTAAATATTCACGTTCAACTTGACCTGTTAAATGCAATACAGGACTGCCTGCATTCAGGGCTTCAATCAATGATCCAACCGCATTTCCTGCACCTGCACCTGTACTGGTCAATGCCACACCGAGTCCTTTAAAACGTGCATGTGCATCTGCCATGGTGACCGAACCTGCTTCTCCACGAGCTGCGACAAAGCGCATTTTTTCACGGCGTCCCACTGCATCAGCAATAGGTAAATTATGAATAGAAATCACACCATAAATACTATCAACTTGATGTTGTTCTAAAACACGTGCGATTGCTTCGCCTACATTCACTTTTTCCATCATTTTCATTCCTTAATTTTTCAATTTTTTCATCATATTTTGAGTTTTTTGGCTAATCTGACCATGGATTGGCGTGTTCGTTTAAACCCAGATAAATACTTTTTTGCTGCATATAAGACAAAATGCCCAAACGTCCTTTTTCACGCCCGATCCCACTGTCTTTGAAACCACCAAATGGCGCACTGATCGAGAATTTTTTATAGGTATTGATCCAAACCGTTCCCACTTCTAAAGTACGTGCAATTTTCCATGCTTTACGATAATTTTCAGTCCAAATTCCTGCTGCCAAACCAAAGCAACTGTCATTGGCTTGAGTGATAAGATCCTGTTCATCTGTATAAGACATCACCACCAATACAGGACCAAAAATTTCTTCCTGACACGTTTGTGCACTATTGTTTAAACCTGTGATAATGGTCGGCTTATAAAAACTACCTTTGGCAAATTCACCTTCAGTAATCGCCTCACCACCTGTCAGCACCGTACCGCCCTCTGCTTTTGCAAGTTCCACATAACGATGTACTGATTCCAAATGCTTTTGGTTAATTAATGAACCCATATGAACATTTGGCTGTTCAGGATGCCCTACGCGTAAACCTTCAGTGATCTCCACCAAACGCTTTAAAAATGTTTCATAAATTGATACATGTACAAATAAACGCGAACCTGCAATACATGCCTGACCTGCTGAACTGAAAATTCCGTAAGCCACTCCTTTTGCTGCAATTTCAAGATCCGCATCAGGAAATACGATAGTTGGTGACTTTCCACCCAACTCTAAAGAAGTCGTGATTAATTTCTCTGCTGCAATATGCGCTAAATGCCGCCCTGTGGATGTCCCACCCGTAAATGAGATTTTCCGTACCAAAGGATGTTGTGCAATTGCATCACCAATCACCGAACCACGCCCAATCAAAACACTCAAAATCCCTTTTGGCAGACCCGCTTCTTCAAAAATTTTAGCCAACTCCAAAGCAATTAAAGAAGTTGCTTCCGCAGGTTTTAAAATCACTGCATTCCCTGCTGCAATTGCAGGTGCAAGCTTTTGTACTTCACTTGCAATCGGTGAATTCCAAGGCGTAATAGCAGCAACCACACCCACAGGCTCATGCACACTCATGGTCAAAAAGTCTGAGGCACGCTGTGTGGTCAGCTCTTCATTCAATGTTTCACATGCCGCAGCATTAAACCGTGCTGTTGCAGCCGCACTCATCACTAAGGCACGGGTTTCTGACAAAGGTTTACCATTATCACGGGTTTGTAATTTGGATAATTCATCTACACGCGCTTCAATAATATCAGCAACACGATAGAGAATTTTGGCACGTTCATGCGGCAAACAGTTACGCCATTCAGGTTTACGCCAAGCCTGATCTGCTTTTAAGATCGCTTCTTCAACATCTTCCAAACTTGCAGTAGAAATTTCTGCATTTACAGAATTGTCGGCAGGAAATAGACTTTGAATGACATTGCCACGTCCTAAACGCCATTCTCCTGCGATATAAATTTCTTTTACCATGCTACTCACCAAAATTCCTTTTTAAATCTGAATCGCATCTACACTATTGCGACATGCACGAATCACGCTTAAAGCAGCCAAAGTTGATGTTTTTGGATTGCTTTCCAAAGGTACACCAATCATTTCAATACTCATTTGCCCAAAACGACCTTCTGCAATGATGGTATGTTTATTTTGGCTAATATTTGGGTCTACAGTCAGCTCAACCATCGTTTCATCCAGACCAATTCCTGCAAGTGCGATGGTTGCTGCCACATTGGCATTGGCAGGAAAATTGACGGCAGCTTCACGTGCAGTGCCACGATAAAACACTGTTGCTTCTGTCACTCGATCTAAATCCACCAGTTGTTCTGCATAGCTGCCACGCCAACTATTTGGACTTTTACACCCTTTATAAGTCACTTTTTCCAAGCCACCTTCTTTGGCTGCTGCAATGCCATCAATGCCTGCAATTGCCCCTGCTAATAAGTGAATATGTGCGCCTGACTTCTCAGCAACTTGTTGCAATTTTTCAAAAAAAACGGTATCTGCCAGTGTTCCGACCGAAATCAAACCCAGATTCCAACCCTTTGCAAGCACCTTTTCCGCATGTTCTTTGACTGCTGCCTGACCCGCAACTTCAATCACATAATCAGGTTGCCCTTGGCATTGCTGAATATCAGAAATCACTTGTACATCTGCGGCAACTTGCCGTTGCACACTCGCCACACTGCGTTCAGGGACGACTACCCATTTCAGTGCCAAGTCTTTTGGTAAATGTGTACGCACTTCATTTGCCATGGCACCAAAACCAATCATCATGAGTTGTTTCATAACATCCCCCTTATAAATGCTTGTTAAAGCCACCAGATACATCTATGGCAGAACCAGTGGTATACGATGCCAAAGGTGAAGCTAAAAAGACCAAAGCACGTGCAGGTTCTTCGGGCTTACCTAAACGCGCCATAGGAATGCCACGTTTTTTCGCAATATTGCCGATCCACTCTTCCCATGTCTGATGAAGATCTGAACGGTTTTCAAAACGGCGTTTCCACTGTGCTGACTCGACCATACCCAACAAAATCGAATTCACACGGATGTTGTATTGTGAAAACTCATGTGCCAATGAATGCGTCAGGTTGAGTAATGCTGCCCGTGCAGATGAGGTTGCAATCATGTGTGGTTCAGGTTGCAATGCCAATAAAGAATTCACATTGGTGATTGAGCCACTATTTGATTGTTTCAACGCAGGTAAAAACGCACGAATTGGATGTAATACACTGAAATACTTCAACTCAACTTCTTTAATCCAATCTTCATCTGCTGTGTTTTCAAAATCGGATACACGTCCTTGACCTGCGTTATTGATTAAAATATCAACACCACCAAATTGCTTTTGCACAAGATCTGCAAATTTTTGTACATCTGCCTTATCTAAAACATTACATACAGCGGTAAAGACTTTTGCATTTGGATAACGCGCTAAAATTTGCTGTTTAGACTCATTTAAACGCTGTTCATCTCGTCCACACCAAGCAACACATGCGCCTTCTGCCACCAAAAGTTCTACTGTTGCCAGTCCAATACCTGATGAACCACCTGTAACGACCGCTTTTTTATCTTGTAATTGGAAGCTCATTTTCCGTTCTCACATCCCTGTGTCATGTAGTGACAATAAAATTTGGTTAAACTGTTCAGCTTGGTCTAAATAACTGAGATGACCTGCATCTTCAATTTCATAAGATTGATTTAACTGAAACTGATCCACCAATTGCTGAATATCCTGTGGTGGTGTAATACCATCTGACATGCCTTTAATGACATAAACATTTGGCTGTTTTGGGCTTAAATAAGACTGTATAGCGTCATAAGCCAATAAATATGAAGCACCCGTAAAGCCTTTTAAACTAATGTTTTGCATGATATTTTCAATCAGTTGCAATACATCTGCTGTGGCATGCGCCACCAAATATGGTCCTCGTGATTGAGCCATGCCCACTGCGCCGAGTTCCTGTAACATTTTTGGACGTTTTTCAAAAACATCCTGTTGTTTTTGTGAATCAAAACCTTTATATCCTTGTGCCACATTGGCAAGTACCAATGCCTGCACAGATTCAGGATATAAAGCCTTAAATGCTGCGGCTTGCATCGCACCCAATGAGTGTCCAACCAAAAACGCTTTTTGAATGCCCAAGCTGTCCAACATGGCTTTTAAGCGCTTTGCATAGTCTTCGGCATTGGGTTGCTCAGTGCTTAAATGGTCAGACTGCCCATAACCCGGTGCATCCCATGCCACAACATGAAAATGATGACTCAACGCTTGCAACTGTTTGACCCACGAGCCTGAACCTGAACTGATCCCATGTAGCAATACAAGGTGTTGCCCCTGACCTGCTTCACGATAAGACTGCTGAACGCCATCAAAAGAAATGGTTTTCAATTCAAATGCGGCAAGTTGCTGAATTAAAGTCATCATTACATTCCTTATATTTAGCGCTTAATCTGAGAAAGAGGATGCTCAGGTGGATAATTTGGAATCGTAGGTTTACCTGTGCCCAACATCACACACATCAAGGCATCTTCTGTTCCTGGGTTATATAAACCACGGTAAATTCCTGGTGGAATAGAAATCAGATCACGTTCTTTTAAACGGGTTGAAAATTTTTCACCCTCATGTTCAATAAATAAGTCGATTTCACCACGCAACATGAAAAAAACTTCTTCCACATCATGATGAATATGCAATGGACCTTCACACTCAGGCGGAAGTACCATGGTTGAAAAAGTAAAGTTTTCCGCAGGTACGGTATTACCATCGGTTGCTACACCTGTTGCACCAGTTCCCATGTAGCGCATCTGCGCACGGCGATATTTTGGGTCATAATCTGCCTGAAATTTCAGTGCATCAAAGTCATAACTACGCGTTTCAAAACGTGCAATACGCCCATCCATCCAATCTTCCAATGATTGCCCTTCTGGCTGTTTCCATGATTCAAATTGTTGTACTGACATAAGTTTCTCCTATGATCGCTCCGAGTTTTAAAAATGTTGCAGCGATCCAATCTGGTAAATTGAGCCCCTCAGTATTCAAGAAGGAGCTGTTGATCCAATGAATTAATAACGCTTCAGCAAAGGTGCCAAGAAAAAGGAACCTATAAATGCCACTGCTGCCAAGAACGTAATTCCGATATTAAAACTGCCTGTTTGCATGACAATTGCACCAATCACTACAGGCGCTGCGGCGCTGGCAAAATTACCCAGTCCATTGAAAATCCCGCCTGCTGTTGCCCCCACATCTGCTGTGGTAATACGTGCTAACAATGCAAATACGGCAGCAACTCCGAAACCCCATGACATTGCACTGAGTGACATTGCCAAAATCACCATCATGGGTTCTTTTGCAATGACCATCACGTACATAAAAACACCCGCCAGTAATAAACCACCACTGACCTGAATTGCACGTTTACCCATTTTGTCTGAAAAAAATGCGCCAACGACTTCACCAATCAACATGGCAATAAATGGAAAGCTTGAATAAATACCAAATTCTTTTAAATTAAAGCCTTTGTCTTGAATTAAATATGACGGTACCCAACTGTTTAAGCCCCATAAATAAGTCATCAAAGCAATATTGAAAACACACAACAACCAGAAAGCAGAATTCGTCATCAAAGCTTTGGTATTGCACACATGCGTTTTAAAATTCACACGTTTTGCTACACCATCTAGATCGACTGTGCGTTTAAGTTGTAAATTACGTAAGCCAAATACGATCAAAGCCAATACAATAAACGTCATTGCACCCATGACGAAAAAGGTAGTGTGCCAATCATAATGTGCGAGTACGAATGCGGTGATTGGGAAACCTAAAAAAGCACCGATAGGTGTACCCAATAAAAACATCGTGGATGCACGTGCTTGCTGACGATCTGTATACGTCTGTTTGACAATGGTATAAGCCAATGCAAATAAAGGACCTTCAGCTAATCCGAGTAAAACGCGCAAGGTCATCATCATTGAATAATCTGTGGTAAATCCCATCAGAATCATCAAGATGCCCCATGAAGTCACACTCCAAAACAACATTTTTTTAGGGCAAAAAATATCACCCAAAAAGCTGAGAAACATGGATGAGAAACCATAAGCCAACAAGAAGCTTGTCATCAACCAGCCTAGTTTTGCTTTATCTTGTCCAATCCCCATTGCATTCTGAAATGTTGCATCAGAAAACAATACGGCAATACTGATTTTGTCAAAGAAAGCCAACACAACGCAGATCATTAAAATAATCGCGGGTGTCCAATGCTTAATCCCTGTTTTTACATCATGATCCATGGGAAAATCCTTTAATTCATGGCTGATATTTTTGTTTTGAATCCTTACTTCAGTTGCATTAGATTAAAGTCAATATCTTGCAATTGGGCTGGATCTAACTCTCGCTGACTGGTCATCCATCTTTTCCCCAGTTTCACCAGTTTTGAGTCATTGACTGAAATCATATTAAGAAGTTGATTCTGTTCATTTAAATATAAAAATGCTTGTTGCGTTTCGTTAACTTGACGAACAATCATTTGATGCGTTTTTTCAGGTTGATAGGTACCTAAAATCTGAATATTGCATTGGTACTGATCCGACCATAGCCAAGGAATATCCTGATAAGCCGTCATTTCCCCAAGCATGGACTTGGCTGTTGCAATCGCCTGATTTTGTGCATTTGCCCAAGACTGAATGCAATAACCTAAAGTAGGATGAATCGCAACATCACCTGCAGCATAAATATCGGCATCAGAGCTTTGACCAAACGCATTGACAACAATGCCATCTTTAACATCCAACTTTGCCAAAACTGCCAATTCTTTGGCTATTTCTGCACCTGCCCCAACCACGACACAGTCAAATTGTTTTAGCCTAATCTCATCGTAAAAAACTTCTACTTTTTGATTTGGTGCCTCAATTAAATGCAATTTCGTTGCATTTAAATGAACCACTACACCTGCATTTTCATGTAATTTTTTTAAATAATCTGAAACCTCAGGGCTTACACTACGCGCACAAAGACGAGAGCCATATTCAAAAATTTCAACTTTTTTACCCTGTTGGCATGCAGTCGCTGCTATTTCAAGCCCGATCCAACCTCCACCAATGACAGCAATATGTTCAGCTGACTTTATTTTCTCTGCTAAGGTCTGACAATCGTGAATATCACGTAAGGTATAGACATTTTGCATACTCGACCAAGTGGCAACAGGAACACGCGCTCGACTGCCTGTGGCAATTAATAATTTGTCATATGGCAAAACTTTGCCACTTTCCAAATGTACAGTTTTATCTGTAGTATCCAAACGAACTGCATGATCTGGCTTATGCCATATCACTGAAAAATCACTGATTTGATCCTCAGAAAATAAATTTAAACTCGTAAGTTCAGCTTCTTGTGCTAACACTTGTTTAGACAAAGGTGGGCGCTCATAAAAAACATGCGTTTCATTCGACACTACATGAATTTCACCTGTAAAACCCTGACCACGGAGCGTATGGACTGCCCAACCTGCGGCTTGCCCTGCACCGACAATCACAATTTTATTCATGTTGATCTCCTTATCATTTTGAATGACTAAGCAGGTTTAACCTGACGGCGGGTTTCATGATCAAGCCCGCCTTCGATTGCCCACTCAGTAAACAGTTCAAGGCAATGCTCTTCTTCACGTGGTTGCCATGCTTCAGTTAAATAATCATCATTGGTGTAATATTCAAATGCACCACCCAATGGTGAGTTGACATACCAAAAATAAGCAGACGAAATAGGATGACGTCCCGGACCAATAAAAGTCGACCAATCCTGACGATTCATACTTAAACCACCGCCAATCACCTCATGAATATCACGCACCACAAAAGCAACATGATTTAAACCCGCAGGTTTATTCGGTATAGACAGTAAAAATAAATCATGATGAAAACCTTCGCCACGGCAGCGTAAAAATGCCCCACGTTTACGATAAGCATCTGACAAATGAAAACCTAATTTTTCAATATAAAATGCCTGAGTGGTTTCTAAGTCTGGTGTAAAAAAGACAACATGCCCAATATCCACAGGTTCAGCTTTTTCATATACAGGACTGGCTGCATTAATACGTTGAATATTGCCAAACTGGTTCATTCCTTCGGTTTGTACCGTAGGTAATTCATGCGTAATACTGTGTTCAAAGCGGATCGTCATTCCATTTGGATCACGACATTGCACAAATGCAGCTGAGCTGTCGAAATCAGGCTCATTGCCCAATTTTTCTGCTAATTTTGTTAAATCCTGTAGGTTTTCAACTCCCCATGTCACTTCACGTAAGGTCGAACCTGCTTCAATGGCTGGTGGTAAACGCGCATCTGTAATATCAAACAAATAAATTTTGCAACCGTTCTGTGTTTGATATAAATCGGTATGTTCAACATCCGTTGCAATAGGTTTTAAACCAAAATCAGCTAGAAATGTCTTTGCCTCTTGGCGGTTTTCAACACCAAATTTAAGGACTTCGATTCCTGTAATCATGTCTTACTCCTTAATTAAAGACGAAACCGCCATTAACCAAAATATTTTGTCCAGTCACAAAAGATGAGAGGTCTGAAAGCAAGTAAATGGCTGTACCATTGATATCCTGTGGCAGTTGCTGTCGCTGTATAGCTCTTCCATTCACATACAAATCATGACGTGACTGTGGAACATATGTTGTCGCCTCAACCAATGTCAGCCCTGGACTGATGGTATTGACACAAATATTGTCTGCCCCCAACTCACTTGCCATAGAACGTGTCATGGAAATGATGGCACCTTTACTTGCTACATAAGCCATCAGATTAGGCGCACCCCATAATGCTGTGTCAGACGCAATATTGATGATTTTTCCCTGTCCTGAAGCTTTTAAATGTGGAACACATGCTTGTGAAACCAACCAAGTGCCTTTGACATTGATGTTCATGACACGATCCCAAAGTGTTTCGTCATAAGCCATCATGTCAACACCACCAACACCCGTTGCTAGCGCTGCACAGTTAATCAACCCATCTAATCCACCTAAAAGCGCAACTGTTTGTTGTACTGCTTGCTGAATAGACTGTTTTTGGCTCAAATCTATCGTGACGGAATAAACGACTAGATTGTTTTCTGCTAACTTTTCAGCTTCTTGTTGCACCAAGTCACTTAAGATATCTGCCATGACCACTGCTGCACCTGCTTCAGCTACAGCTTGGGCGAAATCTCGTCCCAAACCTCGCGCCGCACCTGTAACAAGAATGCGCTTTCCCTCTAAAAGTGATTGCTTAGCCATTGGCAACTTCCTGAATAGCAATTCGCTGATCTGACACATTGCGCAAAGACATGATTTTTTTAATTTGTTTCTCAGCTTCTTTTTTCATTAAACGGCGTAAGCGAGATAAACCTACGTCATGCTGATACAAAAACTCATGTTGACGGGCATTCGGTGCCATATTTTCCAAAATAATTCGATCTTGTTCCAATACATCCCAATGTAATTGTTCTAAATGGTTTCGATATAAGAAACGCCATACATTGCGCTGCCATCCCTCGACTTTGCGGCAACGCCAGAAGAAGACGCGAGTATTTTTTGCATCAATTGGCGTTGCAAAACCTACAATCCAAAACTCACCACCTGGTCCAAATGACTTACGGTATGGAATTGATAAACGTAACCATGCTGCACCCGTTTGACCATATTCCACCCAGTCAAAGTTCACACCAGTTTGCCCTTCTTTTTCAAAAATAAAACCATCTTTGGTTGGGCGATGCTTCATCTCAGCAGTACGTTCACCGTCTGCCATTGAGTGTGAAGTGCAATGCAAATAGGTTCCATGCATTGGATCCATGACATTATCAATGGCATATTGGTGATTGACTTTCCAATCCGCTATACACAGAAAAGAACTCCATTCCTCACTAGACAACTGATCAGGCAATGCTAACTCAGCAGCTTGTTCAGCATCATCCAAGCCAAACCAAATAAAAATGGCATCGTTCATTTCTTTGACTTGGTACGATTTAACGCAATCTGAACCTTTCAATGGACAGTCATGAACAGCAGGGACATCCTCAACAACACCGTCATGTCGAACTTCTACACCGTGATACCAACACGCAACCCGATTGCCAAGATTCCAACCCAGTGATAATCGTGCCCCACGATGCGGACAACGATCTTCAAGTGCATGAACCATGCCTTGGTCATCACGCCATACCACAATATTTTCACCTAAACGGGTAATACCAACAGGATTTGAAGCCACTTCCCAACTTGCCAATACGGGATACCATTGATCACGTAAACCTAAATCCAAATATTGTTCTAAATTAATTTCTGTTGTCATGAGAAAATCCTTTTCTTAATAGCCCAAACGCTGCATTTCTGCTGAGAAACTTTCAGCTGTCCATAAATCCCCTGCTATCGTTCTAAAACCTTGCAGGTTTAAAGCATCCGTTAAAGCATCCAGTTCAGTCACATCCTGATTAAAGGCTTGCATTAAATGCTGTACAAAATCCAGTTCATATTGACTTGGTGCACGACTACGGTTTTGCCAAACCAGATGTTCAACTTGTCCCGGAATCTGAATATTGTTAATTCCTGCTTCTGTTGAAGGCAGTGCATGGTTCCATTTCGCAAGTTTTTCATTAAAGTTTTTCATGTGAATATTTCCTTTTCTTCATGATCAATTAACGTTTAAAGCTGAACTTGGACTTCGCCATTTTCAACTCTGACGAGATACGTACTTAAATTTCTGCATCCCGGACCACTTTCTAACGCACCCGTTTCTAAATTAAAAATTGCTTCGTGCAATGGGCATTCAACGGTAAACCCTTCGATAAAGCCTTCGGTTAATAAAGCAAAAGCATGTGGGCAGACATTTTCAACAGCAAAGAAACGCTCTTCGATCATAAAAACGCCGATTTTTTTATCTTCAAATTCCATTGCTTTCGGCTCTTCTTCAGCAATTTCATTGGTTTTACAAACAGTGATCCAATTCATCTTGTTATCTTCCATGTTTTATATGCAAAACATAATTTAATATTTAAAACATTAAGCATAGGATAATATCTGAGCGATTTATTTGTCAATTTTTATAATTCATTTAAAATCAATATATTGATTATTTTTTACATTTTGCAATGTTTTATTTATAAATAAATGTTTTATATATAAACATTGTTGTCTTAAAAAAAGGACGTTAGAATAGTGATTTAATTTTGTCATCCAACAATGATAAAGGTGAGCATGACAATGGATTTAATAAACAAAGACACAACTGTGGTGCAAGAAAGTGAAAGTAATAATGATGAACGCTATCTTGTTCCTGGCTTAATTCGTGGCTTAGCCATCTTAAAATTATTTGATCAACATCAGCAGGAAATGACGATTTCTGAAATTGCAGAAAAAATTGATGTCAATCGCTCCAGTGCTTTTCGTTTGATTCACACTTTGGAACATTGTGGCTATCTAAGAAAAATGTCACAAAAGACCTATGCTTTGGACAGCAATGTCATGGCACTGGGTTTTAATAGTTTATCTAAATCATCATTGATTGATTTGGCGATGCCTCTTATGCGTGAACTTAGAGATAAAATTAAAATTGCGGTACATCTCTCTGTTTTAGAAGGCACAGATATTGTTTTTATTAGTAATGTACAATCAAATGGTGCATTTACCAGTAATGTACATATTGGTACGCGTTGGCCTGCACATGCTACCGTCATTGGACAATTAATTTTGTCACAGCTTACAAATGCTGAAATCAAAAAACGTTATGAAGGCATGACGGACTGGAAAGTTTATTCTGAACGTACCCCGCATGATATAGATTCACTCCTACTTCGATTACAAGAAGTGCGTGAACAGCGTTTTATGGTGAGTTGGGGGCATTTTAATACGGATATGGCAGCCTGTGCAGCACCAATCTATAATCAAATCAATAAAGAGGTCAATGCAGTTCTATCTGTTAGTTGTCCAATTAGCACTTATACCGAAGAACAATTTAGACATGAAATTGCGAATGATGTTGTCGAGTATGCCCATAAAATATCCCAATTTATTTATGTTTAATTTATTTATCTGATGTTACGCATTGGATTTAAATTAAATAGCTGAAAAAAGCAAAAGCTAAATTTACACGACGGGATCTTACATCTAAAGTTGAAATTTGGGATTAGCCTTCAGCTCAACCTACTTTTGTTTCGGCAAAAGTAGGCAAAACCATCTTGCGGACTCAAAATATATTTTGAGGATCCTCACCGCAAAACTCGTCGACCACCGCAAATTGATAAATACATCGCAGAAACATTTCTCCCCAAAGTAGTCCTGCCTCAAACACGTTGCGGATGACGTTTTCGCGTATCCACATTTTTCTAGCTCAAAAGTTTAATTTTAGAGTTACTGCGTAACATCAGTTATTTATGTTGAATTGTTTCTTTGCTCTATTGCAAAAATAAAACGCTGTATTAAATGCGATTGTTGCGGTTTATTTTGGATTACAGCAAGTTTTTAAGCTTGCTGTAATCTTGGTATTGATCACGTAGGAAAAATCAAATCGAGATCTATTTAGCTTGATTGTTCTCTTCAATGATTCTATTAAAACTGATAAGCATAAGTGGTAAACACTCGATTTTCAGTATAATCACCACCAAAATTATTTTTATAATTGATATTAAACCACTGTAAACCAAAACCTTTAAACAAACCTTGTTTGACTTTATAACTCAAAATCACATCCAATTGTTGTTCTTTGGCATGACTTCGCTCAGCAACTTGAAAACCATCGCCACGAATATATTTCAGATCTAAAACTAAATTCGGAATGACCGAGTCGAATTGGTATTGATAATTGACATGTAGTGACTTTTCCTTAGCACGACTAAACATTGCTTGCGTCCAATTGATATAGCCCAATACTGGCACTGTATCAATCATTGGAAAGGCATCATTTCCAGCGATTTTTTGATATCCCAAGCCCACTGTATGATTTTTCCACGAGACATTTTGCAATATCCCATAGTATTGACTGTCTATATCGCCTAGTTTTTCCTGACCAGTTTCTTGATTATCATAAAATCTTATTTTACTGTGCAACTTAAGTTGTCGATATGGTTGTTTGATATCTACACCAAGATGAATTTGTTGATATAAATCTTCTAAATTTCCATAATATGCGTTTAGAAAATATTGATCCGCAAATTTATATTTATAGTTCACATAATTTAAAGCATCTGATTCAATCCCTTTCACACTGAGTTTACGAAAGTCCTCTTCATTTCGTGGTGAAAACCGATTGATTTGTCCTATTTCTAAGTTTTGATTTAAGCCTTCTATTTGATAAGTAATGCCTTTATATAAAGTGACCAATTGACGTGCATAATCTGTCGTTGCCAAAGGCGTATCGATCCATAATTCACCCCAATGAATTTTCTGATTTTCATATTTTAGTGCTACAGAACCTGCAACTTTCTTATAATGCTCAGCTTGCTCGCCTGTAGTCCGATCAAAAGGCAAAATAACATCATTAATATGTTGGTCTTCACTTAATCGTTGCGCATATTGCAAAGAACCTGTGACCTGTAATGCTACTTTATCAGTGAGCTCATACTGTCCTTGCGTTCGCGCAATCATCCCTTGACTCCAACTTCCTACGTCTGCTTGCTGGGCATCATATTTCCGATCTGCATATAAATTTTTCAATAAAATATCTGTAGTTAAGCTTTCTGCAGACACAAATGTGCTATATCCCCCAAATCCGACTAGGATTGGAAGCCCATATTTTTTTAACATCTATTTATTCCTTTAATATATTTTTGTTTTAACCACGCTAAAGTCAGCATGATGTATGCTCATTGCACGATTCCATGGTGCATGAGCTTGTAAATAATCATGTAGATCTACGATGTGGCTTATCAAAACCACATCGTATTCAAAGGATTAATCGGTCTGATTTTTTAAAAATTCGGGCTGAACACAGGTGTCATAAAAACAATTCATTTGACCATATTTATAGCGCACAGGTGCATACACCACACCAACATGTTTGGCATATTGATCCCATGCTTTCGCCATTTTCTCGGTTTGTTTTGTATTGCTTAATGCCAAGTTATGTAGAAAACTTGGATCATTTTTTCGGTTATAGAGTTCCCATTGCCCTGTACCATACGGTGGTGCTTGCATTTGAACAGCCCAATCCCCTTGATAATAAGCACGGCGAGTATTGAACTCCCAACCGATTCCACGTTCAGGCTGCTTTTTACCTTGCAAAGTTGGTAAAATTGAACGACCTTCCATTGCTAATAATGTTTCACCTTGATTGGTTTTAGGACGTTGAATATTTGCCAGATCTAACATCGTCGGTACAAAATCAATCACATGTGCTAAATCATGATTAAGGTTGGCTTTTTTCTTTTGGTTTGGATATTGAATAATCGCAGGAACACGAATCCCTCCATTTGCTAAATAACTCTTAAAATAAGGATAAGGTGTAGAAGAAACTTGCGCCCACTGTGGTCCAAGCGCTACATACGAATTATCTTTCCCCATATTTTCAAGACTATTATCAAATGTCTCATCTACCCATTTACGGATACCATTTTTGTGTGCTGTCGTACCTAAGGATTCTGGTGTTGAAGACTCTGCACCATTGTCTGAAATAAACAATACAATGGTATTGTCTAGCTCACCATTTTCTTCTAAATGCTTAAAAATTCGACCAATATTATGATCTAGATTATCAATCATCGCGGCATAAACTTGCATGGTTTTGGCTTGGTCTGCTTTTTGCCAAGGGGTGAGTTTATCCCATGCTGGGAATTTATCTTTAAAAGGATTATTAATTTTCGTGTTAGCAGGAACAATGCCCAATTCAATTTGTTTCTTTAAGCGTTGTTGACGTACCACATCATAGCCATCTTCATATTTTCCTTGATATTTTTTTAAATATGCATCAGGTGCTTGGAGTGGCCAATGCGGACTGGTATATGCCACATAAGCAAAAAATGGCTCACCTTTTTTACGGTCATCTTTTAGATAACTCAATAATTTATCGGTATAAAAATCGGTTGAATAGAAGTTATCAGGTAATGACGCATCTTTGCCATCCTCTTTATATTTAGCAGGATAATTTGGAAATAATGCGATTTGTTTAAAATGGTCTGCACCGCCTGGCACCAAGATAAATGATTTATCAAAACCGCGTGCATTAGGCAGACTATCCTCACCCCCACCTAAATGCCATTTACCTGTCATATAGGTTTTATAACCATTATTTTTTAATACTTCTGGCAAAGTCATGACACGGCGATTTAATTTTCCTTCATAACCTGCTTTACCAATTTGCTCTGGCTGTAAATACTCTGCCATCGTCCCCAAACCAGCTTGGTGATGATCATTGCCCGTTAATAACATCGAACGTGTGACTGAGCAAGTTGGACCTGCATGAAAATCGGTGAGTGTGGTTCCATTTTGTGCCAATTTTTTTAAGTTAGGTGTTGGGATTTCCCCACCAAAAGGTTCAATGTCTGAGTAACCTAGATCATCCGCAACGATCAATAAAATATTGGGTTGTTTCTGAGTCTGAGGTGCGGCAGATGTTATGTTTGCGAGTGCTAAGGGAATCATAGCCCACATGAATCTATTCATCATAAAATATTCCTTTTTTACGATCATTGTTGTTTTGCGATTTAAATCATGCTGTGCAGCATTGATACAATTGAATGGCTCAACTTCAACCTCATCCAAAACAAATCAAAGTTGAGCCGAAAAACATGCTTGTACAAAAATAAAGTACAAAGCTCACCCTTCACTCAATCAGAAGTGAATTAAATGAAGTGGGTTTTAAATTAAATGGATAATATATTTTTTAAAGCTGTTTTAAGTTCAGCAACTGGTGCTTGTGGTAAGGTTTGCATACGCCAAGCAATGTGATGGTCTGGACGTACCAAGACACAACCTTGCTCTTCAATATCTCGAAGTGCTTCCCAATCACCAAAAGTGTCGAAATAATCCATTCCTAAACCAATTTTCACTACTTTGATCGGGCATGATATTTCTTTTGAGATCTCTGCAACTGCGGCTTTCCAAGCATCACCACCATGCCCTGTAAGCAGGGTAAATTGCCCTTTACCACACAAATCGAGCGTTGAAAATTGTCTGCCTCGACGATCATGTAACCAAGCATGTGGTAAACGTGCACCCGCCCAAGTCGTTGCTTGATAATACAATTCAGCATCTTGAAGGTATTTCGGTTCAGGGCGTTGATCCGCAATCACAGCACAACTTTGATAACGCTGTCCGATTTGAACACCATTACAATTAAATTGGTAATTTTGCAATTGAATCGCTTGATGCAATTCAGCACGTTTTTGTTGACTATTTCCCGCTTCACCAAAGATTAAATCTAAAGCTGCCTGACCATCTTCTAAGCTTTGTCCAGGTTTGAACCCTAATGCGTTGGCAATCGGTAGCATATTTTCCACACTACGCATGGCACGGTCTACAATCTGCTGTCCTACAGGTTGACGTTCTTGAGTATAGCTTTCTAAAAGTCCTGTACCTGCATGTCCTTTTAATACCAAAGCAAGTTTCCATGCCAAGTTAAAGGCATCCTGAATAGATGTATTGGTACCTAGACCATTGGCTGGTGGATGGCGATGTACCGCATCTCCCATACAGAACACACGTTTATGCCCATATTTTTCAGCCACAATATGATTGATCTGCCATTTACTGGTCGATAAAATTTCAATTGGTACACTGTCATCCCCAATTACTTGATGCGCACGCTTGATCACTGCTTCTTCGCTTAAATCAGGCTCACCTTGTGCAGGATCATACATATACAACATGACCCACTCATCCCATGGTTTCACACAAATAAATGTACCACTTCCCACCCAATAATCACTGCCAGGTTGCACAATCCAATACAGCACACCAGGACGATGTTCACAGTATTTACGAAGATCAGCTTTAAGCCAAAC
Organism: Acinetobacter sichuanensis; assembly: GCF_003024515.2. Lineage (GTDB taxonomy): Bacteria > Pseudomonadota > Gammaproteobacteria > Pseudomonadales > Moraxellaceae > Acinetobacter > Acinetobacter sichuanensis. Next base: position 48,863 of record NZ_PYIX02000019.1, on the reverse strand, counting down.
ATTAACCGCACAGCCTAAACCATGTTGACCTTTTAAAGGTAACTGAAGCTGCTCAACCACTTTACTACGTGCGCCATCCGCACCAATCATATACTGTGCTCGAACTAAATAGATTTCGTTCGTAATACGATCCTGAATACGTGCAGTTACACCCTCATCATCTTGGGTAAAATCTAAAAACTCATGATTAAAACGCATATCAGAGCCTGCACGTAAAGCTTCATTAGCAATGATTGGCTCCATCACATGTTGTGCAATATTACACATAGAGGATGGACTCGATTGCTCATATTCAGATTTACGATCAACTGCTGTTCCCCAAGCTTGTAGACGTGCAATTTCATCGCCTGCAAAACTGGTTGCCCAAACGTTATTTTCCATAAAAGCTTGCGGCACTGCGAGTTTTTCTACTTCTTCCTCGATTTGTGCATCACGGAAGACTTCCATGGTTCGTTGGTTGGTAATATGTGCACGTGGGCTATTTGCTGTCCAACGATATTTGTTGATCAATAAATTTCGAATACCATACTTAGACAAGAGTAGTGAAGTGGCTAAACCTGCTGGACCACCACCAACAATCAATACAGGGACTTCAATCGTTTTTGTATTTTGCATCGTAAATTTCCATTTTCACTTATTTTTAACTGATGTCTGATTCAGTTAAGCTTCAAAATTTGTCACAAACTCATCTGGAACTTCGGGTCCCCATAAGTACAGTGAGTCTTCGGCAGGATGAACTTCAGCTTGCCAATTTAAATCTGCAGGAATAAAGTCAATATCATAGGAATATTCGCTATAACTTCCCCAAGGGTCACGCACATAGTAAAAATAATTTGAACCTAAAACGTGTCGACCTAGTCCCCAGCCTTGCGTCCAACCTTGATCCGTCATCTGTTTAGCGCCAAGACCGACCTCTTCAACCGATACAACATCCCAACTACAGTGATGAAAGCCTTTCGCAGAAGATTGTGCGAATGCAATCGTATGATGATCTGCCCCATGTACTGCATGTAAAAATGCAACCGCATCTTTTGAATAATCAGAAAGTTTTAAACCTAGCGCTGTTTCATAAAACTGAATTGAACGCTCAATATCCGAAGTAAAAAGCAAAATATGTGACAAGCGTGTAGGCTGAACTTTGGCAGCATTGCGACGAAAAGCTGCACCCCGTTGACCAGATACTTGCGTTTGTTTTGCATCTATATCCTTTTCATTAGGTGTAACTTTTTGACTCACAATGACTTCAACATTGACACCATCTGGATCGATAAATTTAAAGCCATCCTTCCCGAAGGCATTCTGAAACAAAGTCGTCATCTGTCCGCTTTGTTCAACACGCGCATTGAGTGCTTGTAAATCTTCGGCATAAGCACCAAAAACAATTTTGCGCAGTCGCTTTTTATCTGAGGGATATAAATATGACCATACATGCTGAGAACTAAAAGTTCTTAATGCAAGATACTCATGCGCTTCCTCAACATCCAAACCAAAATCTGTGTAGAATTTTTTCGCTGTCTTTAAACAAGGGACATCCAATTCATAATGATCTATTGAATGTACACCGAGCTTTCGTCCTGAAAGCATTTGTCCTAAAGCCATGTTTACATCTCCATTTATTAAACATGTTTAAGTCTTAATTCAAATAATTTGCCGTATCGTCCTTGATGCTTATTCCTTTTAACGATCAGGTTTATTCATTCACGATCGGATTTGACAACAAACCGACTTTTTCAATTTCTACTTCGCACACATCACCATGTTTCATAAATAACTGCGGTTTACGTGCAAAACCAATGCCTGCTGGTGTTCCTGTAACGATCACATCACCCGCTTCTAGAGTAATCGCTTCTGAAATTGTGCTGATTAAAGTTTCAATATCAAAAATCATATCGTCTGTATTGGCTTGTTGAACGACTTCGCCATTTAAACGTGTGGTGAGTAATAGACCTTTTGCACCTGCTGGAATTTCATCAGCAGTCACAAGATCTGGACCAAATGCACCTGTGGCATCAAAGTTTTTACCTACGGTCCATTGCGGCGATTTGAATTGATAATCACGAATCGAACCGTCATTGAACACTGAATAGCCCATGACATAATCCAGCGCTTGATCCTTCTGAATATGTTTGCCTGTTTTACCAATAATAACCGCTAACTCACCTTCAAAATCCAATTGATCAGAACATTGAGGCTTTAATATATTCTGTTGATGACCAATTAAACTCGATGCAAAACGTGGGAAAAGCGTTGGATAATCAGGCTGTTCATACGGCGACTCACTGGTATGGTCTGCATAATTTAAACCGACACAGATGATTTTGGGTGGCTGTGCAATCGGTGATAAAATTTCTAATTCACTTTCTATCAAATAATCAGCAGCGTTTAATACTTGAAACGCTTGCTCTAATGCCTCTGCACCTTTTTGAATTAGGGTTAATAAATCACCTGGGTAATTTGCTGCATTTTCTAATAATCCCTTAATCCCCTTTTCATCACGCACTGCGATACCGTGAATTCCATTTTTTGAAAAGCTTAAAAAGCGCATTTTAAAATCCATTATGTGTTGTGTGTAATATATATATAAACTTAAAAAATATATTGTCAATAAAAAAATATATTTTTATTTTTAAAAAATATTTGTTATAGTGATTTCTAAGTTTTAAAAATTTTGCAAAATGTATGACCTCTGAAAAAAATCTTAGTCAAACTGAAAATGTTTATCTCAGTATTCGTGAAGAAATTATTTCAGGCATGCTTGCACCTGGAATTAAAATAAAAATTAATGACCTATGTAAAAAACATGAAGTCAGTTTAGGTGCAGTTCGTGAGGCATTATCACGCCTGACTGCTGAAGGGTTAGTACAGTCTGAAGCACAAAAAGGGTTTAAAGTCACACCTATTTCGATTGAAGATTTGGAACATTTAGCGATTGCTCGAATTGAAATTGAATCAATTTGTTTAGAATATTCCATTCAACATGGAGACTTAGATTGGGAATCAAATATTTTAGCCACTTTTCATAAACTGAAAAGAACACCTGAACGTATGACAGAAAATAATAAAATCACAAGCCCTGACTGGGAACACATTCATCATCAATTTCATTTATTGCTTGTTTCAGCCTGCCCCAATACATGGTTACTCAAAGTACGTGAATTTCTCTATGCACAAAGTGAACGCTACAGACGTTTATCAACACATTATGATGATAAAAGCAGAAACTTAGCAGAAGAACATGAACAGTTAATGAATGCTGTGATTCATAAAGACACTGCATTAGCAAAATCAATTATTAAAAATCATATTTTGCTTACAACAGAAATTATCCTCAATGCGATGAAAAATTAGTACAAATTATTCATATATTTTTATGCTTTAAAATTGAATTTAAATTAAAAAATTGAGTTGAAACCATGTAAAAGCCTCAATATTTGAATCAAGGCTTTTTAATGATCAACTAAAATATATAAATTTTATCAACTAAACCGTTCTACCGCCATCGACTGGAAATTCCACCCCTGTAATAAATGACGCCTGCTCAGAACATAAATACAGTGCGGCATTGGCAACATCTTCAGTTTCCACAAAACGTCCCATGGGGATGGTGGCAATAAATTTGACTCGATTTTCAGGGGTGTCAGGTACGCCCATTGCAGATTCCAAAATACCCGTCGCACCCAAAGTTGGGCAAATGGCATTGACCCGAATATTCCACGGTGCAAGTTCAACCGCCATCGACTTAGACAACATATTGACTGCGCCTTTAGAGCCGTTGTACCACATCAGTCCAGGACGTGGGCGAATACCTGCCACTGAACCAATATTTAAAATCACGCCACTTTTCTGTGCCTGCATCAAGGGAATAACGGCATGGGAAAAGTTAAAAATCGACTTTACATTGACCCGAAACACTTGATCAAAAGAGGCTTCATCGACATCAAGCATTGGCATATTTTTATGGGTCACCCCTGCATTATTAACCAAAATATCAACTGTCCCGAATTGTTCACGAACCTGTGCAACCGCCTGCTGTACAGCTTCAAAATCACCGACATCAACCTGAACGGCGATTGCCTGTTGACCAATTTCTGTCGCTACTCGCTGTGCTGCCTGCACATTCAAATCCAATATTGCCACCTGCGCCCCTTCCAAGGCAAAACGCTTGGCAATGGCTTCTCCAAAACCTGAACCTGCACCAGTAATAACAGCAACGCTATCCTTAAGACTTAACATACTTCTTCCTTACGATTAAAACTTAAATATTCAACCTCTTGCAGAAATTAATTTATGATCAATAAGCAATTCACAAAGATAGTTCCCTCTCCTTTTTAAAGGGATGAGCGTAGTTACGCGCAAGAGGGAGAGGATTTATATGAAAATTCTATCTCCCAAACCTTCTCACCGAGCTATATAGGGTACGAAGGTACTTTCAATCTGAATTTTCCGATCAACTCATGATCATTTCCTGAGTTTAACAAGAGATCCTTTTCATTGTTCAATTCAAATACTTTTACTGACCAAGGCATCACCACCACGACACTTGATTTAATGTACAGGTGCTTTTTCCAAATCTGCCTGTTTTGCACCCAATTCAGAACGCACCACTTGTTGCTCAAAACCTGCTCGATCCAATGCAGCACGTTCACTGTGATCCATTAAAGAAACCGCACAACTGACAATAAAAGCCAAAGGCATAGAAAACAGTGCGGGATTGTCATAAGGGAAAATCGCCTGTGCATAACCCATGACACCGACCCAAACGGTTGGTGACAAGATCACCAAAACAATGGCTGAAATAATGCCCGTGAAACCGCCCCATAACGCACCTTTAGTGGTGAGATCTTTCCAGTACATGGCTAAAAACAGCACAGGGAAATTTGCCGATGCTGCGATGCCAAAAGTCAGCCCCATCAGGAATGTAATATTCATTTTTTCAAATAAAATTCCGCAAGCAATCGCAATAATTCCGAGTGCAACCACCGCTATTCTTGAAATATTCATTTCCTGTTTTTCTGTGGCTTTGCCTTTTTTGATGACTTTTTGGAACAGATCATGTGAAATCGCAGATGCTCCTGCCAGTGTCAGTCCTGCGACCACGGCAAGAATCGTGGCAAATGCGACTGCTGAAAGAAAGCCCAATAATAAGTTACCACCCAATGCACCTGCCAAATGAATCGCAACCATATTGGAGCCACCAATTAACTCGCCACCAAGTTTGCCATCGACATAAAAACTCGGATTGGTACCGATAATCGAGATTGCGGCATACCCTAATAAACAAACTAAAATAAAGAAATAACCGATATAACCTGAGGCATAAAACACCGATTTACGTGCATCTTGTGCATTGGATACGGTAAAGAAGCGCATTAAAATATGTGGTAAACCTGCCAAACCAAAAATTAAGCCTAATGATGTGGATAATGCATTGATTGGATTGGACAACATTGAACCGGGTTCAAATACTTTTTGTCCCAATTGGTGATTTTGAACCGCGGCAGCAGCTAAATTGTCGAGGCTAAAACCAAAATATTTAAGACATAAAAATGCCAGTACTGTGCCACCGAATAATAATAAAATCGCTTTGACAATCTGAATCCATGTCGTTGCCAACATGCCACCAAACATGACATAAACCAACATCAGACAACCGACCAAAACCACAGCAACGGTATAATCTATGCCAAATAGCAGTTTAATCAGCTGTCCTGCACCTACCATTTGCAGCAGCAAATAACAACACACAACGATCAATGAACCACAGGTGGCTAAAATTCGGGTTTTATCCGGATCCAAGCGATAAGACACGATATCTGCAAAGGTGTATTTACCCAAGTTGCGTAAGCGTTCCGCCATTAGAAAGGTTAAAATCGGCCAACAGACAAAAAAACCAGTGACATAAATAAAGCCATCATAGCCTTTAAAAAACACCATGCTTGATGCACCCAATAAAGTGGATGCAGACATATAGTCACCCGCAATTGCCAAACCATTTTGTCGGGCTGAAATTGAACCACCCGCGGTGTAAAAATCTTCTTTGGAATGGGTTTTTCGCGCTGCCCGCCAAGTGATGATCAAGGTCATCAAAACCACGGTGGCAAACATACCAATCGCTGTCCAGTTCAAACTTTGGGCAGTGGCTGCTTGTGCATGTCCACTAGAGGCAATCAACACTGTCAGCAAGAGTAATTTATTCATACTGATACTCCCGCTTGAGTTGTGCTTTTATACGATCAAAGTGTTGATTGGTAATGTAAATATAAATTCCTGTAATCAACCAGCTTAGAATAATCACCAATGCAGCAATCGGCATACCAATGGTAATGACACGATCACCCAATGTTTGTGCCAAAATTTGTGGTGAAAAACTCGCTACCCCAATAAAAACAAAATAAATCAATAGCACACTGAAACTCAGATATAGGGCAAAGCGATTACGGGCTTTAACCATCTGTTTAAATTGGCTGTTTTGTATAATTGCGGCTTCTATATTTTCATTGTTTTGCATATCAAAAATCCTTTTTTTGATGATCTTCTTTAATGACCGTGTTAATGGTCTTGTTTACTGACTTTTTATCGTCCTAAACCACACTGAGTTGCTGAAAATAGTGTTGATATTGTTCCCTGAGTTGTTTTTTGCTGATTTTTCCTGTTGGGGTATGTGGGATTTCTTTGACGAGAACTGTGGCTGAAGGCAGTGCCCATTTATGTAACTGTTTGGAAAGATACAATTGCATCTCTTCATGACTAATATTTTGATGATCTTTCGCCACCAGCACCAATAAAGGTCGCTCGCCCCATTTGGCATGTTCAACAGCAATCACTGCGGCTTCATGCACTTTGTGATAACCCATTGCTGCATTTTCCACTTCAACGCTACTGATCCATTCTCCACCTGACTTAATCATATCTTTGGCGCGGTCGGTGATGTGCATATAGCCTTGTGCATCAATGGTTGCGATATCGCCTGTATCAAACCATGTAGAATTTTGCTGTGGATGGTGTTGCTCCACTGAAGCATTGATGTAGTGTTGCACCACCGTATGCCCACGTATTTCCAAGACACCTTCTTGCGTACCATCAAATGGTAGTTCTGTCCCATCCAAGTGCTTCAAACGCATTTGCATACCAAAAATCGGACGCCCACATTTCACCACTTGCTGATCAAAATTTTCAGAAATCAATGCCGTACGATTAATAGCACCAAGTGAACTTGTTTCGGTCATGCCCCAACCATTTTCCAGTTGGATGCCCAAGTCCTGCATGCTTTGAATTAAGGCAAGTGGCGCAGCTGAACCCCCTGAAATTGCTCTTTTTAAATTCAGCTGAAGCTGTGGATGTTGTAGCAGATGATTTTTTATTGACGTCCATACGGTCGGCACAGCCATAGAAATGTCGACTTGTTCTTGCTGCATGAGTTGCACCATCTTGTCGGCTTGCCCTGCAAATTGGTTAGACCACACCAACTTCGCGCCACATAAAACCGCATTAAATGGCATATCCCACGCACTGATATGGTAAAGCGGTACCATCGGCATCATCACACTTTTTGAATGCAAACCCACAACTTCCACCATACTCATGCTCATCGCATGCAGAACCGTACTGCGATGCGAATACAACACACCTTTGGGTTGTCCTGTAGTGCCTGAGGTATAACACAGACCACTCGCCTGCGTTTCCTCAATGTCTTGCCATGCATAGCTTTCAGGTTGGTTCTGAATCAGCGCTTCATAAAACTGAAAAGGAAAACTTGCCGTTAAACTTGGATTGATATCGCCAAGGACAATCACATGCTTTAAGAATGCTGAAAAATATGGATAGAGTTGTTCTAAAATCGGCAGGTTTTCAGGTTCAACCAAGAGCACTTCATTTTGTGCATCACAAATAATTTGCTGAATTTGTGCAATTAACAGCTTGGGATTAATGGTGTGATAAATACGCCCTGAACACGGAATCGCATAATGCAGTTCCATATGTTGATGCGTATTCCACGCTAAAGTCCCTATTTTGGCATATTGCGATATTTTTAATTGATCCAGAACGTGAGCAAACTGTGCCACACGTTTAAATGCATCTTTATAACGATAACGATGCACTGTTATGCCATCCGACTTTAAAGACACAATTTCTTGTTCTGCATGTACCATCATTGCATGGCGCATGATTGAGGTGATATTCAAATTGCAATGCATCATCAGTCCATTCATGATTTTGGTATCCTTACACAATTTCCCAATTGAGTTCAGACAGACTATTGCAATGATGATGCCAACTTTTTAATTATTATTTTTCAATAACTTACATTTTATCAACATTTCAAAACTGAAACCTTTTTCAATTCTGAAATTGCAAAATTATTAATTTTTCAATAACTTCATTTTGCGCCACAACGTGGTACGACTGATATTCAAATTTTGCGCCACAATATCCAGATTGCCATCGGCAGCATCAATCGCCTGTTCGATCAATTGTAACTCCTGATTGATCTTCACGGCTTTTAAAGGACTCTGTTCCTGTTGATCTGCTTTTTGAAAAATTTCAGGAATATGTCGCTCAATAGAATGCTGTGACAACAGGCTTTGATCCAAACGACTCATGACTGCCAAACGTTCAATAATATTTTCCAACTCACGAACATTGCCCAACCAATGATATTTTTGTAGTGCTTTCAGCACATGCTCAGGCAACTGCTCACGGCTTAAATCATGCTTGCTTAAAAAATGCGATACCAATTCCAGAATATCGACACGGCGCTGTCTCAGCGCAGGTACAAAAACCCGTAAAATATTCAGGCGATAATACAAGTCAGCGCGAAACTCGCCTTTTTTCACCTGTTCTTCAAGATCACAATGCGTGGCTGCCAAAACCCGAATATTGACATGATGACTGACAATCGAACCCAATCGGTTGATTTGACGTTCTTGTAATACCCGTAAAAATCGAGTTTGTAAATGCAAAGGCATATCACCAATTTCATCTAAAAATAGCGTGCCATTATGCGCCGCCTCAATCAGTCCGACTTTGCCATTTTTCTTTGCACCTGTGAACGCCCCTTCCTCATAACCAAACAGTTCACTCTCCAAAATACTTTCAGGAAAGGATGCACAGTTAATCGCAACAAAAGGTGCTTTTGCCCTTGCACTGTATTGATGAATACTTTGTGCCAATAACTCCTTGCCTGTACCGCTTTCACCTGTAATTAAAATTGTAGCTTCAGTTTGAGCATATTGTTTTGCCAATTCAATGCTTTGTAAAAATTGTGGATCTTTACTAATCAGATCTGAAAAGCGATAACGGGTATTGAATTTTCGGCTTGAAACCTTACGAAACTCACTGCTCGATTTTTCAAAACTTTCCAAATCCTGAGCACTGAGAATAAAACCATCAATATGTTCATTTTTTAATACAGATAAATGTACCGCCAGTTTTTTCGCACCCACCGTCAAAATCTGATGGCTATTGTCCAAATTCAGATCCAAATGCTGAAAAATATGATGTACCGATTGATTTAAAACGGCTGTGGCATGGATCCCCAACAATTCAGTCATGGATTGATTGATAAAACGGATATTGCCCGTATTGGAAATAAAACAAATCCCATCGGTCAAATGATTGAAAATTTCAGTCAGACGTTGAGTATGTTGTTTTTCTTCACGAATTTTATCCAGTCGCTGCAAGGCACTCTCAAGATGATCGTGTAAGGCATTACTGCTGATTGCAAGTTGTGCTGCCATATTGAGACTGAGTGCCATTTCTACAGCTACAGGCGAACCAATCACCGCATCAAACTCTTGCTGTTGCGCAAGCTCCACCGCTTTTTTGGCAGCCAGATATGAATCATAGCTAAATTGCTGAATTTTTAGGGCAAAGACATCGGCATATTGGGTCAGATTGACACTTGAAGTACTGCCCAGAAGTGCGATTTTTTGATACTGCTTTAAGTTAGAAATGGCTTGGATGACATCAAAAGCCCCTGTGCGAATCGGGTGAATTTCAATGGGCAATTTTTTCTGTAAATAATGTGCTGTCGCTCCAGTACAGAGTAAAATTTCACTGCCATTTTCAACCAATTGTTGAGCAACATCCAACACATCGGAAATATGACATTCGACAAAACCAATTTGATCCGTATGGATTTTGGCAATGGTTTGCTCTGCCAATGCCCGAAAGCCATTAATAGATGGCGTTTTAATATAACTCACCAAAATATTAATCGGCTTTTGATTCAGCATGTTACGATCTTCCTATGATATTTCTCTGTTGTTCAGCAAACCGCTATGCAATGGCTGAACAACTATGTCCACAATCTACTTTTATTTCTACGCCAGTCATTCCTCGACCTGCTTCCGATGCTAACAGTAATAGTGCGCCATTTAAATCGGAAAATTCAACAAATCTACGCATTGGAATACGTTTTAAAATGGCTTGTCCTGCTTCGCTCGTTAAATAATCCTCATTAATTTCAGTGACCATATAACCCGGTGCAATCGCATTGACCCGAATATTAAAACGTGCCAATTCAACCGCCATCGCTTCGGTTAAATGTTTGAGTCCTGCTTTGGATGCACAATACGGTGCAACCCCCAAATTAATGCTTTCAGATAAAATCGAGGTAATATTAATAACGGAACCCGCTACTTTTTGTTTGACCATATGCGACACCACTTCCTGCGCGCACATCCACGGTGCTTTTAGATTGGTCCCTACAATCGCATCCCAGTCCGCATCGCTATAGTCTAAAAAGCGTTTGGAATCGCCCACACCTGCATTGTTGATTAATACATTTACATGTACTTGTTTTTGCTCCAAATCCTGTAACATCGCCTGAACCGCAGTACGGTCATTGACATCAAATGTATAGCGATGCACTTGAATGCCGTAGTCTTGTTCCAACTGCGTTTGCAACTGTTTTAAACGTTCCTCACGGCGGGCGCAAATAATGATATTGGCTCCCTGCACTGCATAAAATGCTGCAATGTGCTGCCCCAAGCCACTTGAAGCACCCGTCACCAAAATATTTTTTCCTTTTAAATCAAACATGCTTTTTCTTCCTTGAAATTAATCTTAAATTTTCCCATTTAATAATTTTTTTGAAATACTCATACGATGTACTTCATTGGCACCATCATAAATACGGAAGCCACGTGCATCTTTAAAAATTTTGCAGACCAAGTTTTCATCGGTAATCGCCTGTCCACCCAAAATTTGCAAACTGCGATCAATAATTTTCCAGATATTTTCTGAACTGATCACTTTGACCAGACTAGATTCGTAATTGCCTTTGTCATTCATGTCCAACACTTGCGCACAATAATGCACCGCCAGACGAGTACTCAGCAGATCCATTTCATTGTCCGCCAGCATAAAACCCACGCCTTGATGATCACCCAAACGCTGACCAAAAGACTGACGCTCACATGCATATTGGGTGGCAATATCATGCGCACGACGGGCTTGCCCCAACCAGCGCATGCAATGGGTCAAACGTGCAGGGGCTAAACGTACCTGTGCATACTTAAAGCCTTTGCCAATTTCACCCAACACATTTTCTTTGGGAATACGCAAATTCTCAAAACGTAAAATGCCATGACCACCTGCAAAACAGGAATCCATCGCATTCATATTTTTTTCCAGAATAAAGCCTTTTGCATCGGTATCGGTCAAAAACATCGAAGCAGAACCATCTTCCATTTTCGCCATGATAATTGCCACAGAAGCACCATCCGCACCTGTAATCAACCATTTACGTCCATTAATCACATAATCATCACCATCCAATGTTGCTGTAGTGAGTAACATGGAAGGGTCAGAGCCTGCGCCGGGTGCAGGTTCAGTCATGGCAAAACATGAACGAATTTTGCCTTCGACCATTGGCTTGAGCCAGCGTTGTTTCTGTGCATCACTCGCGACTATATCCAGCAAATGAATATTGCCTTCATCGGGTGCATGAATGTTCATCGCGATTGGACCCAAAGGAGAATATCCCGCTTCTTCAAAGGCAACGGCTTTTTGTACATGTGTCCACGCTTGTCCGCCCATCTCCACACTTGCATGCGGGGTCAGCAAACCATGTTCACGTGCTTTTTCAATCAATTCAGCACGTAACTCAGTACTTGGTCCATGACTGTCCTGACGTGGGTCTTGCTCATAAGGAATCACCACCTGTTGAATAAAATTGCGAACTTTTTGTTGTAATTCAATCAAATCCTGACTCAGCGTCTTCATACCGTTTCCCCTTTAAATCCATTGGTACGCATATAAATGTTGTAAACATGATCCAAAGCATTTTCAGATTCATTTATTTTTAAAATGTTATGTGCCGTAAAGTTTTGCAATAAAATCCGACTTTCCACGATTTGCTGATCTTGCAGATAAAAATCAATGATATTCAGACAGGCATAATTTTGTTCCTGTACCTGAACATCATGCTGCTGCAAACCTTGCACCCAATTCAGTACGATTCGATTCACCGCATCATGTGCAGAAACCAAGATATGCTGTGTAGTCTGCTGTGGTTTGGATTGACTTTGCTGTCGCAACATCTGCTGAAACCATGTGATCACCCGTGTTTCAAAATCAGTCCATGACTCGCCTTGTAAAAATCCATTCAAAGCAAATTTTTTCGGGTAATAAGCTTTTTTAATCAACACTTCTGCTTGATCTACAGGAATATCTTTAAGCCGACCTGATTTAATTTCACGAATCTCATCATAAGAATCTATGTCTTTTCGAGCTTGTTGCCTTGCCAAAATTTCGGCGGTCTGTATTGAACGGGGCATGGTTGAAGAAAAAATCTGATCCATCTGAATGGCTTGTAAATGCGCTGCAAGCAACTGAATTTGTTGTTCACCTTGCGCAGATAAAGGTGCATATTTCGGATTGATCGGCTGTTGTGCGGCATCGAAATAATCAACATGACCATGTCGAACCAGATAAAGACGTATCATCGACATGTTTAACCTGCCTTGGTCATATTCAAATCAAGCTGATTTAATTGCTGTAAAAGTTGCAACGCCTGTAAGTCAGATTGCTTCGCCATTTCAGCACATAACTGCTCTGTACTTTGCTCCAGATCCTGCACAGGAAATTGGAAATAATCCTGTAAAATTTTCAACTGCTGTTGTTCATTTTGTGCCGCACTTTCAATATAATTTTTGACCAGTTGAAAACTGCGTTGTAGCATCAAAATATGATATTTCGACTCGGGATGCTTGGCTTGCAACTCATGTTTTAAGGTGGCTTGGCTCGCCTCAATCAGTTGTAAAATCTGAGTTTGATTCATTCTTTATCTCCCAGAATATCGAGAATATTTTTTTCCAGTTGTGGTACTAAAAATGCTGTTAATGCCAGTTCTAAAGATGGCTCAGTATTATCCAGATTACGATTGGCTTGTTGCAGTGCGATAATCGCCCAACGTACATGCGCCAAAATATGCCAAAACTTCAATTCAAATTCAGGAATAAAGACATCTGCATGTTCTGCATAGGCTTGAATAAAATCCTTATATGCACCAATGCCACCTGCAACTTGCGCATTTTGACCAAAGCGCCAGCATTTTGCGGTGAACCAACCGATATCTTCCCGGCGATCGCCCCAATGGGCAAACTCCCAATCCAGAATGCCCGACACATGATCATGGTCTATCATGATATTGCCTGTACGATAATCACCATGTACCAGTACCAGATCATCAATCACAGGTTGATGTTGCTGCATCCAACTCAGCGCAAATTCCAGAATTGGACGATGCTGATTTAGTTTGTGCAAGTGTGATTGCAACAGTTCAATTGACTGATTTAAATAATCGGCTTTGATCGGTTTTGGAATAATTTTTTCTATTTCAGCGTCCGCAGAAATGGCATGCAAATCTGCAAGTCGCTGTCCAATGTCCTGTAAAATTGCCACTTGAAGCTCAGGCTGATTCAGGCGTACCAATTTATGTCCTTCTGCCATACCTGATATTTTCTGCATCACAAAAAAATCACTGTTTAAGGTATCACCTTTGCTTTGAAACAATAAGGGCTCAGGTACACGAACATTCAGTTCATATAAACGCTGTAATAAGTCATATTCCTGTTTACGGTCGGAACTGGCTTCGACGCTGGTTTCGGCATTTTTGCGAAGGACAATTTCATAATCAGCATGTTCACGCTGTCCCTGAATCGCCCAGTTTTCCTGAATCGCACCGCCACTGAGTTTTTTAATTGGCATGGGTGAGGCGGTGTGAATATCCAATTTGTTCAATAACAGCGTTTGCAATGCCTGCAACTGAATGTCATCCATAACATATTTCCTTTTTGTGTTGCATTTTCCACAGGGTATGATTCCCATATTTCATTTTGTAATTGCAAAGAGCGTGCCATATAAAATTTATTTTATTTTTCAATTATTTATACTTTTACAATGTTTTCACATTTGCAAAATCGTTTCAAATTTGAAAAATATGATTTCAATTATAATCATTAAGTCTAAAATTTGAACTCAGCTATTTATTGTTTCATGCATTTATTAATTTAATAATCTATCAACTTTTTAAATAGTTTATTCAAAAAAATATAAATTGGATTTATCAAAAAAAATCATTAATGATAGATTTCATAGTTATTCACTCGGAATTAAATCATGGATCGAAAAATCAAAATTGCTATTATTGGTGGAGGCATCGCAGGCTTAGCACTTGTAACAAATTTAGTTAAAAACAAAAATTTAGATGTATATTTGTTTGAGTCTGCACCACAATTCTCAGAAATTGGTGCAGGTATTTCATTTGGAGCAAATGCCGTTAAAGCGATTCATTTACTTGGCTTAGGTCAAGAATATGAAAGTATCGCAGATCAAGTCAAAGCACCTTATCAAGATATTTGGTTTCAATGGCGTAATGGCTATACAGATGAATATCTTTCTGCCTCACTAGCACCAGAGATCGGACAGTCTTCTGTACATCGTGCTGATTTTTTAGATGCACTCATTCCTTTAGTTGATCAAAAACATGTACATTTTAATAAACGTGTAAAACAGGTTGTAGCAACTGAAGAAAGTGCAAAAATCTTTTTTGAAGAGGGTGACATATTTGAATGTGACTATGTTATTGGTAGTGATGGTATTCATTCTGTAGTACGCCAACATGTACTTGAGTCACAGGGTTTAGAACAAGTTAAACCTAGATTTTCAGGAACGTGGGCATATCGTGGTATTGTTAAATATGCTGACTATAAACAGGAAATTTCTCGTTTAGGTCATGATCCAGAATTAGCTGATGTACCACAAATGCTATTAGGTCATGATAAACACATTTTGACTTTCCCGATTCGTCAAGGCGAAGAAATTAATATTGTAGCCTTTAAGTCCGACCGCAATCAGACTACACTCCCTGATCATACGCCATGGACTATGCCAACAGATCAGTCAAGCATGCTCAAAGATTTTCATGATTGGGGGCAAGGAACCCAAGCATTACTCAATTTAATTGATCATCCAACGATTTGGGCATTACATGAAATAGAGCCTTTAGAAACTTATCAAAATATTTATAAAAATGTCATTTTGATTGGTGATGCTGCCCATGCCATGCTTCCTCATCAAGGCGCAGGTGCAGGACAAGGTTTAGAGGATGCTTTGATTTTAGCGCAATTATTTAGTGTATCAGGAGTCAGTATTGAACATCTTTCTGACATTTCTAGCATTTATGAAGAAATAAGAAAGGAAAGAGCAATAAAAACTCAAAATACTTCTCGTGAATCTGGAGAAATTTATGAATTATATGCACCACAATTTGCTAATTTTACCGCAGTAGGTGAACACTTAATACATCGCTTTGATTGGTTATGGCAACATGATTTAGAACAGGATGTTTTAAATGCTAAAACACAATTAAATGCTGTCCTTAAAACTGAACTGGAAAGCTGCTGAGATTAATCTTTCAGCTTTTTTATTTTTAATTTTATGTTTCATCGACTAGGGATGTCTTTATGAATACATTAAATGCAAACGAAATTATTGATCATGCTAAACTTAAAGGTATTCATTGGCGTGTAATTTTACTCAGCGCGCTTATTATTATCTTTGATGGTTATGACTTGGTCATTTATGGTGTTGCTCTACCTAAGCTTATGCACGAGTGGCAAATTGACCCCATGACTGCTGGATTTTTAGGAAGTTTAGCACTTTTTGGCATGATGTTTGGTGCCATTATTTTTGGAAGTTTAAGCGATAAATTAGAGAAGTATGGCTTCAGTCGTAAAAAATTAATTGCAGTATGTATTATTATTTTTAGTGGTTGTACGGTGTTATGTGGCTTTTCTTCATCACCAAATGAATTTGGATTTTATCGTTTTCTCGCAGGATTAGGTTTAGGTGGTGTTATGCCAAACGTAATTACGCTGATGACTGAATATGCGCCAAAAAGACTCAGATCTACACTAGTTTCACTTATGTTCAGTGGTTATGCAGTAGGAGGAATGTGCTCTGCTTTATTAGGAATGTGGCTTGTTCCTGTCTATGGTTGGAAAATCATGTTCCTTTTAGGTGGATTACCTTTGATTCTTTTGCCTATCATTTGGAAACTTCTACCTGAGTCAATTGACTATTTAGTACGTCAACAAAAAAATGAGCAAGCATTAAAAATTTTAAAGCAAATTGATCCTAATATTCAAACTAATCTTGATACAAGAGTACATTTACATCAAGAAAATCAACAATCATCACAGTCACCATTAAAAGACCTGTTTTCTGAAAGTCGAGGAATCACAACACTATTGTTTTGGGCAAGTGTGTTTATGGCTCTTGTTTTAGTTTACGCTTTAGGAAATTGGTTGCCTAAATTAATGATTGAAGCTGGCTATGATTTATCAACAAGTCTCGTCTTTTTATTTGCACTCAATATTGGTGGTATGTTAGGTGCTATCTTTGGTGGTTTTTTTGCTGATAAATTCAGTCTACCCAAAGTATTGCTGATCTTATTTGTAAGTGGAGCCATTTCTTTATTTTTATTAAGTTATAGTTTGCCTACAATGCTTTTATATCTCTGTGTTGCCATTGCAGGAGCAGCATCGATTGGCGGACAAATTTTATTACTTGCTTATATGTCGCAATATTATGCTCCTAATATTCGTGCTACTGGTTTAGGAATGGCATTAGGCGTAGGACGTTTAGGCGCGATTTTAGGTCCAATTTTATGTGGTTGGCTACTGAGTCTAAACCTTCCCGTACAATATAATTTTATTGCTTTGGCAATCCCATGTATGATTGCGGTATTTAGTGTTACTGCAATTTATCTGCGTAATAAACGAATTGCAAAGGAAACATGCATTGATAGTAAAATTGCTTATTGACAGTATGTGACAAGAGGGCAATAGCCCTCTTTTTTAATGTCAAAGTTTATAGGGATACAAAATTGATTGATCTGAGTTTAATTAAAGTCTTTATCATTATTTATCAAACTAAAAATATTAGCCATGCAGCCGAACGTTTAAACCTCAGCCAACCTTCTGTGACCTATAATTTAAATCGTTTACGTAAAACTTTAAATGATCCTCTTTTTATACGTGATAAATTTGGTGTTAAACCCACGAAGCTGGCTGAAAATCTTTATCCTACTTTTTATGAGTCAATTGTCAAAATCGATCTTGCAATTGATTCAGCAAAAAACTTTGACCCATTCACATCAAATAAAACTTTCCGTTTAGGTGTTTCTGATCTAGGTGAAATCTGTTTATTACCATCTTTAATGCAATATCTTGTTCAACATGCACCAAACATAAAATTAGAAATTGAAGAAATCCATTCAGATAAAGTCGAAGAATGGCTAATAGAAGGTTTTATAGATGTTGCTGTATTTAATAGCAGCTACACCATTATGCCGCAAATTGAGTCTCGTAATTTATTTGAAGAGCATTATGTTTGTATTGCCAATAAAAACCATCCTCGTATTCAAACAGCGCTTAACTTAACCCAATACCTTTATGAAAGGCATATTTCAATTAAATCATCTACGGGTCATATTGAAATTGATCAAAGAATTAAAGAGCTAGGTTATAGTAGAAAAATTATGTTAGAAGTTCCACATTTTAGTGTATTAGAAAATATTGTTAAGAACTCTGATCTTTTAGTTACCTTACCTTCACGCGCTGCTGCCGTATATCAAAGCAATACTGATGTAAATATTTTTCAGCTTCCTTTTGAAGTTCGACCTTTTAATGTCAGTGTAAACTGGTATAACCATAGAGATGATGTAGAAGCTCGTAAATGGTTTTGTTCAATTTTAAAAAATATTTTTAGTACTTTATAAATAACACTACGCTTACATTTAATTTTTTGTTTGTTCATTTTAAAAAGTGTAGCAAATTGCTACACTGATTTTTTATTCTTTATCAGCAAGTTTTTTAAAAATTGCTCTAAATCTGACAAACTTTTTTCATCAAGCTCATTCATTTTTAGAGATACTTTTAAAGTACTGTGATCAAATTTAATATTACCTGCAACTTTTCCATCATATTCAATTTTATGTACAATCGAGGTTTTTATGGGTTGCTTGGTCTGCTTTGACTTTAAAATTTTCTCTGCAAATAACGCAAGTTTCGTTTGTTCAACTTCTTTATTCAGTAGTTTTTGCCATGCTTCCAATAAAGCAGCCTTAGCAAAATCATGCTCTACATAATCTGATAAAAACTTTTTGACTGCTGTTGCAGCAGTTCGCGCAAGTAATGCTGGCTGTTGTTCTAAATCATCAATAAGTTCTTTAGGTAATTTTTCAAACGAAAGATATTTATACATATCTTCACGATTCATACCTAAAGATTTAGCTAACTTTTGCTTATTCTTTTTTAACTTTTCATCTAAACCATTTAGTCCAACATAAATTTCATAATCTGTTAGATCTTCACGTTTTAAATTTTCAGCTAATGTTAATAAGGCAACATCTTCATCTGAAGCATCAATCACAATAACTTCAATGATATTTTTATTTAAAAATTGATGTGCTCTTAATCTACGCTCACCCGCAATCAGCTCATATTTATCGTGTAGTCTGCGCACTGCTATAGGCTGTAATAAACCGATCTCTTCAATTGATGCAGCTAATTCTTCAATATCATTCTGATTAAAGACTTTACGGGGTTGATTTGGGCTGGGTTGTATATCATTAATTTGAACATTGCGACGTAACTCTTTGACATCATTAACATGTTCTTTTTGTGCAAGTTGATGCTTTTGTGTATTTTGTTGCAAACGTTGCGCTAAAAGTTCTTTAGTACTGACCATAATATCCTCAAAAGTCTTATTTCACACGACTTACAATTTCTTTAGCAAGTTGCTGAAAAGATTTTCTAACTTTAGTATTTTTATCCAAGACAAGAAGTGATTGCTGCAAAATAGCTGCTTGATTCACTTTAGTACTCATTGGAATAGTGGTATTGAGCAATTCACCCACTTGAGTAGAAGCTTCATCTCGAATCAATTTACAGACGTTCTGGCGTTCATCATGTTTAATGAGTAATGCACCTAACAACTTTAACTCAGGATTTATTCTGCGAATTTTACTTAAATGATTAATTAGGTCAGTAACACCATATAAACCATATTGAGATCCTGATTCAATTGGTATAATGACATGTGTAGATGCAGCTAAAGCATTACTCGTTAATAATTTTAAACTTGGTGGGCAATCTATCAAAATATAGTCATATAAACCTTTAAGTAGTTCTAACTTACTAGAAAGTTCCTCTGATGGTCTTGCAGCATCATCTTTGAGTTGATCTTCTGTTTTACCTAAGTTAAGTGAACCATAAATAAGTGAAACATTTTTAAAGTTTGTTTCTTCTTCTAAAGCATCTGATAGTAAGCTTAAGTCTCCAACCAAAAGTTCAGCAGACGTTGTTTCTACTTCACTAGGATGACGTAATCCTATGTGTAAACTCGCATTGGCTTGCGGGTCTAAGTCAATCACTAATACCTTATTTCCTAAATCTGCTAATTCGGCTGCAAGATGAACTACTGTTGTAGTTTTTCCACAACCGCCTTTATGGTTTGCCACAGCAATGACTTTAGTTGATATACCAATCATAATAAACCTCATTTGAGTTATTGTAATATAGTCAAGTTTGTAGCAACTTGCTACACTTAATTCATATTAAAGTCGTGCCATGCTGTAAAATGGCTATACATTTAAATGATAAAATCTCGGTATGAAGCATAAAATTGATTAAATATTTTTAAGCTGAATTTTACGCTCATCAATCATAATACACTTGTAGCAACTTGCTACAGCTTTTATTATCATAAATTTTCTGAATTTCAATTTGCTATTTAACAGAGTTTATTTCTTACTCTAAAAAAGAAATAAACCATTCTGCCAATTAAATTCACTAATAAATGAAATCTCCTTCGCGATAAATTGTATGAAAGATTTTTTCATGAATATAAAATGATTCAATAGCTAACTAAGTATCAAGTTTATTCAAACCGAACTTTTCAATAACAATAAAATGTTAGCTTTTTAAATTTATTGAAAAACGCTTTCTAAGCTAACGATTTACTTTCTTATTTAATTTTAGTCACAATTAAGCCATTCACACCTTTAACTTTGGTTGGTTTTAAATCATACCAATCAAATAAATCTTTTGCTTTTGCTGCTTTATTAATTTCCAAGGCTTCATAAATCGTTCTGAGCTTTTCTTTAGCATCTACATTTGAAATAAACTCACCATTTCTTAGTGCTAACCTTGCCTGAATCGTACGTTTATTATCAGAAGTTGCAAATTCAGCTTCATAAAGCTCAGAAATATCTTTACTTCTAAAGCGTAAGGCTTTTATTTTTTCTGCACCCAAAGAAATATAGTATTTATTAAAAATCATATTTCTTGCATCTATTAATGTATAAATTTGCTCATCTGGTTTTTCTCTAGCTTCTACATATTCTTGCATAGTTTCACTAAAGCTTTGATAGCCACTGAGTAATTTAGACATTCCTGAAATCGGGCTAGTAAATTGAACTTGCTTTGACTCATCATTTAATAATTCACGAAATGATGCTGAATATCCTGAAACATTATGATCGACACCTTCAACATCACGTACAACATAGGTTGCTTCCATGGCTTCATAAGATTGTAGCTCTGACTTTAATGCAACATCTGATACATAAAATTGTTTAGTATCATCATTTAAAAATATGTATGGATCTTTACCAATACTATCTAATAAAGCTTTTACTACAGCAGGTTTATCTTTATTTACTGGGCTGTTCAATGCTTCTAATAAATCATTTGAGCCTTTAATTTTAGTTAATACTGTCGATTGCCATTCATCTTTTGTACAGCTTGCAACTTCAGGTACATTACTGAGTAAAATATTTACATATTCACTATATTGTGTATCACGGATACGCCCACAAATTTGAGGAATTAAAACGTGAAAATCAACTTTTGTATAATCTCGTAAACCATTAATAATAATATATGTTTTACCTTTGCTATCAAAAATGTCAGATCCTTCAAACATTGTACTTGTATAAAAATTCAACTTTCCTACAGGCTTTTCTACAACATCATCAACTAAGCCCCATGCACCTAATTTTGTGTCTAATTTACTTTCATTTTTAGCAGATTTAGAGCAAATTAGACGAATATCATCACGATTAAAGACAGCTTTTCCATCTGTACCCACTATTTTACTTAACCACTCCATAACTTTTGTGATTTCATTTACGGAGTTATAAAATATATGTGCATTACCTTCTTCACGACCCAATAAATAACTTAAACATAAGTTAAAGAGGGCATTGTTAATACTTATTCCTTTTTCTAATCTTTGTAAATTAAATTTTACAACTCTAACGTTTTCCCATTCAATCGTACACAAAGGTAAGTGACTAATCATGTCAGGAAAATATTCTCTTTTTGTTGGCGTCGCGGTTAAAAATACAAAAGCTTGAAATTTAGAGTAATTTTGTAAAATATATTCGCATTTTGGAGCTTTAAATGAACCTAAATTGACTAATGTATGTGATTCATCAACCAATAACTTAAATTCTTTTGGAATAAATCCTTTAATTTTCATTAATGCAGGTAGTGAATCAAAAGTACATATTATTTTTCTTGGTTTTGAGCGATCAGTTAATTGAGCAGTAATTTCATCATCATTATCAACCCATTTCCCACCACGTTTAATTAAATTTATTGTATTAATATGTTCATTATCAGCAACTTTAGATTTTAATAAATTTACATAAGGTACTAAAACAACATAATCTACATTATTTCTCAATACTAAAGTTGTACCACCACATCCTGTTATTTGTTTATTGATATAACAATTATCAGGAAAGTCATGGATTAAATCTGATAAACGCTTAGATGAATCACCAGCATGTATTGTTATTGTATTTTCTGAAATACATTCCTGAATACTTACTGTATTGTCAATAATTAAACTTTGGTAATCCATTTATCCATATACCTAACTAGGTCTTCTATTTTCATCTAAAGCAATATCATTACGCTTTTTCATATGATAAAGAACTCTACTAAATGAATAGATTAATGTCAAACTATTTTTTTTGACATTTAAAGCATATTTTTTAAACTAACTAATTGATATATAATTATTTTTATAATTTTATGTGTCTAATAAATTTAGCATTTCATTACGAAAAATAGCAGTTTTTTAGAAAAAATTAGACAAAAAAATTTCCTGATCTAACATTTGATATTTAAAAATGATTCATAAATATACATGTTAATATTTATTAATGTTATAAGTAGCACTTTGAATCTGTCGTTGCTCTGTCTTTATGGGAAACAAAAATAATGTGGATAAGTCGCAACAACACTTCAAAGTTTAAATTTAAAAATCAAATAAAATAACTAAAACTCTCTAAAAAAATTAGACAAATTTTAGAATGCTAATAAATGAATTAAACCATTGTTTTTATTAAATAATTAAAAAAATATTGTCTAATTTTTTTGACATTTCCTTATTACTATTATTAATTTAGAAAAATAAAATAAAAGTTATCAACAACTTTAAATTTAAAAATATTTAGATTGTTAAAAAAAACTTATTGATTTAAGATAACTGGGCTATTCTAACTTACTTCAATTTATGTTTTAAAAAAATTATTGAAATTTATAATGTTTTAGAGAAATAATAATTTCTTTATGGAAATAGGTTAAATAAAATATGAAAGTTGAAGATGTAACGTTTTTTCTTAAACAAGCAATTGAGTTAGCTTATGAAAATGCTCAAAAAGGAGGAAGACCTTTTGGTGCTGTGTTAGTAAATAATAATAAAATTATTGCTACTGGTGTAAATCAAATTCTGATTACAAATGATCCAACAGCACATGCTGAATTATTAGCAATTCGCGCTGCAAGTCAAAATTTGAATACAGCTAATCTTAATGGCTGTTCAGTTTTTGCTAGCGGACAACCATGTCCAATGTGTATGGCAGCAATGCGTATGGCTGGTATTGAATCAGTATATTATGCACACTCAAATGCAGATGCAGAACAGTATGGTTTATCAACTCAAGTAATTTATGAAGATCTAGCAAAACCTTTTGAAGAACAATCAATGAATATTGAATATGTACCTGTACGTTTTGAAGATAAACCACATTTATATGCGTATTGGAAATCTTGATTTCAATATATTTTTAAATTTAATTATATAAAAAATATAAAACTTTCTATTAAACAAGACTGTTGGTTTAATGAATAGGCTTGTTTATTTTAATAAATTTGATCTAAAAGTTAATTTTTATTTGTCAATTAATTTACTTTTATTAAGAATAATATTACTGATTTCTCAAATGATAAAACTTAATTTAAAAATATTTAATAAACTTTCAAGCCAATGATTTTAATAACATTTATTTACAATGGTCTTTATAGTTTACTATCGCTTTAACATGATAAATCACGCATAGTCTATTTTTTTAAATATTAGGTCATATTATGGACGGTATTAAAATTGCTGCTGTGGGTACTTATCATCCAATTACATCAAGAGACAACAGTTATTATTTTAATAAATTTGAAAATAAAAAAATGTTGAGTGAAATTTTTGAAAAAGTAGGAAGGGAGAAAAGATTTGTCATTAATGATGAAAATGAAAACTCATTAACAATGGCGATTACAGCTTCAAAAAGAGCATTAGAAAACCATAATATAACAGGGAATGATATTGATATTATTATCTTTTCCTCTACAACATTAGAGTTTTTATCTCCAACCAATGCATTAATTTTACATGCTCAATTAGGTGTGAAGAAGGAGTGTATTTGTTTCGATATTAATGCAAATTGTTTAGGAATGTTTGTAGCTTTAGAACAAGCCTCCATTTTATTAGGTTCTAAGGAGAGTTATCAACGGGCTTTAGTGATAGGTTCTGATTATCTGAGTAAAATTGGAGATGAAAAAACGCCTATTCCATCTACAATTGTTGGTGATGCAGCAGCAGCAATCATTTTAGAGAAAACGCCTGAAAAGTCAGGGATGATTGATAGATTATATCAAACAGATAGTAGCTTTAAGGATACTATTGTTTATCCACCTCAAGGTTTATCTCAAAGTCATAAAGATGACAAAATTCATTGGTCACCATTTTCTGGAGTAGAAAGTGTTGAGTTTGCAGCAGAAGCTTTACAGCAATTATTAAAAAATAATAATTTAAAAATAGATGATATTTCATGTTTTTTATTATCACAATTTACTAAATCAAATATTGATATTCTTCAGGAAAAGTTGAAATTACCAACTGAAAAAATTGAGTACATTGGAGATCAATATGGTTATACAGGAGTGAGTAGTTTTTTTCTTGCTTATAAAAGTAGATTAGAAAAGGGATTGTTAAAAAAGGACGATATCATCGTTTTTTGGACACTTGGAGCAGGATATCAAGCTGGTGTGATGTTATGGAAGCTTTAAAATTAATTTAAGTAAAAATAAATGACATAACACATTTGAATTTTCATGACTATGAAAAGGAATCTCAAAATGAATTTTGATGCTGAGCTTATTGCACCAAGACGTAATCAGATGATTAATGCTGGACTTTGGTTAGACAAAACAATAATTGATTCTTTACAAAGGGCATATGAACAATGTCCAAATAAAACTGCTTTAGTCAGTTTTAAATTTGAAAAAAATATTGAAAAACAATTTACTTATCAAGAATTGTGGGACTTAAGCCATAAAGTTGCTTTAGGTTTACAATCTTTAGGAATTGGTAAAGATGATGTTATTTCATGTCAATTGCCAAATTGGTGGGAATTCACCATTTTATATTTAGCATGCTGTCGAATTGGTGCGGTCATTAATCCATTAATGCCAATTTTCAGGGAAAACGAATTAACATTTATGTTGAAGCATTCAGAAGCAAAAATGTTGATTGTACCTAAAGTTTTTAGAAAATTTAACCATGAACAATTAGCTTATAAATTAAAATCTGAGATTGAGACCTTAGAACATATTATTGTTGTTGACGGGGATGATGAAAATAGTTTTGATCAGAAATTGATTAAACATGGTTTAGAAAAAAAATTTAATCGTATTGAGAAAATTGAAAGCAGTGCAGATGATATCACGCAATTAATTTTTACTTCGGGCACAACAGGTGAGCCTAAGGGAGTGATGCACTCTTCAAATACTTTATATTCTAATATTATTCCTTATGCTGAACGTATGGAATTAATGGAAGATGATGTTATTTTAATGCCTTCACCGATGGCGCATCAAACAGGTTTTATGTATGGCTTGATTATGCCTATAGAACTCAAAGCTAAAGTTGTTTTACAAGATATTTGGGATACAGCTAAAGCAGTTGAATTGATTGAAGCCCAACAAGTCAGTTTCACTATGGCATCAACTCCATTTTTAAATGACTTGTCCTGTTATATTATTGAAAGTCAAAAAAAGAATTCTATTGATACATTAAAGACCTTTTTATGTGCTGGTGCGCCTATTCCTCAGTCTTTGGTGCAAAAAGCATATGAAGCATTACAAGTGAAAATTATCTCAGCTTGGGGAATGACAGAGTGCGGTGCTGTTACGACAACAATGCTGAGTGATCATGAGGAGCGTGCATATAATACAGATGGTATTGCTTTAAAAGGCATGGAGGTAAAGATAGTAGATGAACAAGGGCAGAGGGTCACAGCAAATATATCAGGGAATTTGATGGTTCGTGCTTGCTCAAATTTTGGTGGATATTTAAAACGTCCTCATTTAAATAGTACTGATTTAGATGGATGGCTTGATACTGGAGACATTGCGGTTCAAGATGATCAGGGCTATATACGCATTTGTGGGCGTAAGAAAGATTTAATTATTCGTGGCGGAGAAAATATTCCTGTTGCTGAAATAGAATCTCTTTTATATCAACATCCTAATATTTCTATTGTTGCTTTAGTCCCATATCCTGATGCTAGATTGGGAGAACGTGCTTGTGCGGTAATTAAATTAAATAATATAAATGAACAGTTAACTGTACAAGATATTGTTAAATTTTTACAAGATCGAAAGGTCGCACTGCAATATATTCCTGAGTTTTTAGAAATTGTTGATGAAATGCCAATGACACCATCAGGAAAAATTCAAAAGTTTAAATTAAAGAAAATGCTTGAAAAACAACATTTAGAAAAAATCTGAATTTATGTTTAAAGTATTTTCTATATAAAATATTGATAAAGTTGGAAGAATATTGTGAATTATCATATTTATTTTAAGCATTGATTATGATCAATATTTTTCCAATTTTTTCATATAGAATATTATTTTTCTAAAAAATCAATTTCAAAGTGACATGTAAAATTATTTTAATTTTTGAAAAAAAATGTTGTATTGATTAAAAATTGATTAATTTTTATTAAAAAAATCATATACTCATATGAGTTTCCATTGGAAGTTTGAAATGAAAAACTCCTTTAAATTATTGATACCTTGTATGGCATTTGTAGGTTGTACGGTGTCTAGTTTTACTTTTTTAAATACGCAAGTCTATGCAGCAGATTTGGTTGGGGACTATAAACCAGGTAATCCTATTTATGATCGTTGGGATCATTTTTATAAGATAGAACAAACAGATTCTAAGCAAGCTGAAGAAATTCTCAATGAGCTGAGCCAATTAACACCACAAGATATTAAAGTCTGGAAAAGTTTAACTTATTTACAAATTAGAGAGCAAAAGCCTGAGCAAGCTTTGTTCAGTGTGACACGTGCAACACAGTTAGCGCCTGAAGATGAACAGTTGCAGTTACAACAAGCTTATTTATTAAATCAATTACAACGTAATGATGAAGCATTACCTATATTTAAAAAGCTAACCCATTCAAAGCAAACGGATATTGCTGAAAAGGCAAATCAGGCGGTAAATAATTTAAGTGGTGGAACTGCAGTAAAATCAACATTTAAAGATATTTATTTTGCCCCTTCTTATGAATCACGCTTCGATGATGGGATTTTTCCTTTAAAAATACGGTATGGTAAAAATTATAATCAAGGGCGCGCGCAGCTTTATGGTTTTTTAAGTTTTAATCGAGATACACAATCTACAGGTTTGAATAACAGCAATAGTGCCGAAACTAAAATTTTTGATGAAAATGCCGTCGTTGCGGGATTCGGTGTAAATTATCAGCCTTGGCAAACTGTTCCTATGCGCTTTTATGCAGAAGTGGGTGGAAGTTATGATTTGATTGATCGACCTGAGAATAACAATCCCCAAAAAACACGTTCAAAATTTAGAGAAAGTATTACTGCTGGCGCAGCAGCGTATCAAGAGTGGTATGCCAATCCTAATATTGAACAACGACATATTTTCAATGATTATTTTACAGATTTTTATGGCAATGTCGCGACCTATTCTAGAGAAGACTATAACGTCATCGCTGACTTAAGATTACGTTCAGGTTTTAATTTGTATCGTGGAGAGGTGGGCACAGTACAAGCCTATGCCAAATTACATACATTAGCCGATAGTGAAGGTGAAAGTTATAACAACCTGTTTGAAGTTGGTCCAGGAATAGCTTGGCAACCTTTTAATTATCTTCCTGTGAAATTACGTTTAGAACGTCTATATGGATATTATCTAAAAGATGATAACAATGGACAAGATCACTACAACAATACACGTGTGGAAATGGTGCTTTATAAGGATTTTTAAACATGTCAAAAAAATTGATTTCGATTGTCTTTGGTACACGTCCTGAACTGATCAAACTTGCACCAGTGATTTTATTGGCTCAGCGTGATCCCTGTTTTGAGGTTGAGGTGATCTTTACAGGACAACATGATGAATTGATTCGAGATGCAATCACGTTTTTTCAGATTAAAATTGATCAACGTTTACACATGATGCATGCAGGTCAGACTTTAAATCAATTGTTGGGGCATGGTTTAACTCAACTTGAAGATGTTTTTAATGATGGAAAAAAACGAGATGCAGTGATCATACAAGGGGATACCACCACTGTACTTGCTGCGGGTTTAGTGGCTTTTGCCATGAAAATTCCAGTTGCACATGTAGAGGCAGGGCTGCGCTCTTATGATTTGGATCATCCATTTCCAGAAGAGGGCAATCGCCAAATCGTTTCAAGAATAACCACATGGCACTTTGCCCCGACTGAACTTTCTAAAAATAACCTTTTAAATGAAAATATTGCTACTGAAAAAATTACGGTAACTGGAAATACAGTAGTTGATGCCGTTCACCTTGGAAGAAAGCTGATACAACAAGATCTGAGTCATCAGGATTTACTTAAACAACAAAACATTATTCTTGATGAACAAGATCAGGTGGTTTTAATTACAGCACATCGTCGGGAAAACTTTGGTGAAGGTATTCAACATATTTGTGATGCGGTTGAAAAACTCATTACACAGCATCCATTTTTACATTTTGTATGGCCAGTTCATCTGAATCCAGCAGTGCATGATGTGGTACAGCAACGTTTTGCAGAACATCGACAAGTCCACTTGGTTAAACCATTAGATTATCCTAGTTTATTGGCAGTGATTGAGCGTTCAATATTTATTATGACGGATTCAGGTGGATTACAAGAAGAAAGCCCGTCTTTTCATAAGCCTGTACTCATTTTACGTGATACGACTGAACGACCTGAAGTTCTGCATGTTGGAGCAGGGGTATTGGTTGGAACCAATACAGCACTGATTATAGAACACGCTGAAAAACTACTGACAGATCCAAATTATTATAATGCGATGGCGCAGGCTAAAAATCCTTTTGGGGATGGGCAAGCTGCGCAAAGAATTTTAGATAAAATTGCAGAAGAATAATATTATGCATAATGCAGCTTGTACCAAAGCTGTACGGTATAAACTGTCCAACGATTTAAATAATGTGGACCATCAAATAGGTAGACCGTTTTGCCTTCATAAGCTTTGAGTTGTTGAATAATTTCCCAAGGATATGCCGCTCTAAATCCACCTTGTGCTTTAGGGCGAAAAGCCTCTAATACAATTGCTGTTCGTGATGATCCTAAATTTTTTTCAAGGTTTTCATAGACTTTTAAAGCTTGTGTCGGTGATCGAGTACCTACCCCCACACCATCTTGAAAAAACACTTTATCTTTTTCAGGTAACCAACTTTTGACCCAGTGATCATAACGCACAGGTTCGACCTCGGCACTATAAATACTGACCCAAACTGAACGAGGTAATTGTTTTAAGGCTTCACCAAGTTTATAAACATCTGACCAACTCGGATCGGCTTCAATAGGAAAATAATAATCATCAACAGGTAAATTTTTCTGCATAATGATTTGTGCTTGTTGATAATGCAAAGCGATATTTTTACGGGCTTCGGTTTCGTTATATTCACCAGATAAACCTAAAATAATATGCTTTGCCCAAGCTTGTTTCTTTAAACTTGCTAATGTTGTAGTTTTCTCCCATTGAGGAGTATCAAGTTCTTGCATCCATGTTTGAGCATCGACAATCGACCATTGCGGTATAAATGTAGTTGCACCTAAACGTTGCCAACTTCCTTGAGGTGGTGTGGTTTTTAAGTCAGGTTGCCAAAATACACCTACAATATGTGCAGGTGTATGATTTGGTTGTTGAAACATAACGCAACCCGTAAGCATTAAAAATAATGTCAAAAAAGATAAGTAATATATCTTAATTGTTTTTCGTTTTTGCATTTTTTCTCTGCTTAAACCACCAAACTATCATGACTATGATCATGAGAGAAATAATGCCAACAATCAATATAAATAAGGAGGATTGCTGTACTAAAGGTGCTTTTGGTGTTCCAATAATCAATTTTTCTAATACATAGAAGTTGCCATTTTCAGCAACAAATAAAGATGTAATATTATTAGGAATACTCGGCTGTAATTTAGACCATGTGCGCATAAACGTTTGTGCACCTTCGGTCGAGTCTGCAATCACTTCATATTGATCATTATGATAATTGACAATATAGCCACGACTCGAAGTTGGCTGATAAATCAAGTCTGGATGCATGGCAAGAATTTGATCATATTTTTTCTTGTTCACTAAAATATTTACTGCACGTTTTTCAGTAGCTTCTAGATCTACAATTTTTAAAGGAATTGGACCTGCGCCTAGGAGCATTTTCTTTGCAGTCTGCATGGAAATAATCGCCATACCAAGACTACCATCATGATGATCAATCGCAATACTTGGATGGGTTGCCAGTGCCATAGACAGTGCAGCTACACCATTCTTTAAACGATGAGGCAGTGTCAAAGTTGATTTTTTGGTGTCAATCCAAATAGAGCCATTTGCCGATGGAAGACATTGGTTATTGGTGATAATTGAACTTTCTATTCTAAAGTCATAATTTGTTAAATTTGAAACGTTTTTAGCAAAAAAGTTAAATTGGTGATCAACAGGGTCTGAACCCAGCTCTGCTAATTTCATACTTCCTGCTAAGCCTTCATCAATCCATGTGGTGATATTTGAACCAGGCAATAAGCCACTTTGTATTCTGAGCGCAAGTTGTCCTTGTAAAATGTCTGTTGGATCCCACACAGCAGGAAAATTTAAAAATAGCGACTTATTGGCTTGCCCTAAACGGAAGTCTGCAATACCGAGATCTGCTAAGTTGTTGAACTGTCGAAACTCTGCCCATTTTGGAGAAGCTAACGATAAAGGCAGTGATGCATCTGCTGTGTCGATCTGGCGAATATAATCAGGGTTTGTCAAACCATTAATTGCTGCTTCTAATTCTTTCGCTTCATGATAACGAATGGTTAAAGTAGGAATTTTTTGTTCATTATCATCACCAATATGTGCTTGTGCACCACCAATGAGCGGTGTATCTACAGGCTCAATTTTGAGGGCAAAACTTGGGGCTTCTGTGACACCTAAAGGAAGTTTTCGCTCATACCATTCTACAGGGGTAACTGAATTCACTGTTGTTGCTAGACGCGCCAACATGGCTGCTTCAAGTGGATTATTGGAATTGTATTGCAATAAACCAATAAAAGGAGTGGGGCGTACCAATTGAGGGTTGGCTAAAGCATCAGGTAAATCCTTGATTTTATAAATAGGGCGATAACGATCATAATCAAGTTTTGAATTGGTTAAATAAGTTACTCGATCAACATCTTCCTGACAAAAATTTGTTCGATTGGAGTCCTGTTTAATAGCTGGTGCGTATTGCTGTAAGATAAAATCTAAACGATGAAAGCCTGTATTACTGTCTGGAATTGGAAATGAAACTTGTCCTTTACCATTCAGCGTGGTGTTATAGATCAGCTTGTCATCATATTTAATGACCAATGTTGTGTAGTATTCGGCTGAATAATCTCCAGAAAATTTGACATTTTGCCATTGCGAACCTTTACCTACATAAAAATAATGTGATTCAACTGTATATTTGGTTGAGGTATTAATATCATCCAGTTGCCATGTAATGGCAAAACTTGTTGGTGCGATCAATACACTAGCGCAAGTCAATGCAGTGAGTAATGAGTGTTTTAAGGTATTGAATGTAATATTCATTTTTTCTTCTCCTGACTGCGTTCTGTTTTGTACCATTGTAAAGAATTACCCTGAATTTTATTTTTCAGCATCTCGTAAGCCGCTTTGGCAACGATAAAAAGAAAAATTTGCGAATAGCTAATATAAGAAAGAACGGAATAACCATATAATTTTGTAGGTGCTTTTTCCAAAGAAAGGGTAAACCACATTTGTGCGACATAAAGCAGAAAAGAGAGTGCCCATAAAAAGGTGAATGGACCTGGAACACTGACACCAGCAATACCTAATAACCCTATAATGAGCGTGATATGACTCCAGATTAATGCAGGCACAAACATGATATAGCACATGATATTGTTAAAAATTTCGATACCAATTGGAAAAGGAGTCCGAATTGCAACAGGTAAATACTTCTGAGTGACGTAAAAGTTACCTTGTGTCCAGCGTGAACGTTGCTTAATAAAAACACTCAGTGAAGGTGGGTCTTGTTGCCAACCGATTGCATAAGGTACCCATTTAATTCTTTTTTTTCCGAGAAAAATTCGGAAACTCATTTCTGTATCATCGACGAGAGATTTTTCATCAAAGCCCCCAAGTGTTTCGAGTACATCACGCCAAATCACATAGTTGGTTCCCATTAAGGTAGAAAGTTCAAAACTTTGCCAGCGTCCACCTTGGAAAATCCATTGGAAAAAAATAAATTCGATCGCAATAAAACGTGTCAAAGGGCTATCATCCCAATTTCGCGTTCTCACTTTACCATTGACTGCGACCAATTTTTTGTCTGCAAGTAAAGTCTGAGCTAAAAGTCTGACACAGTTAGGCTCAGGTGTACTATCGGCATCATAAACCACGATTAATTCACCTTTTGCATGAGGTAAACCATTGTTTAATGTACGTGATTTCCCTTTACCACCCATGCCTTTAGGAACATTCACGATTTTAATGCAAGGATATTGTTGAGCCAAGCGCTCAGCGATTTCTAGAGTATTGTCTTTAGAACCATCATTAATGAGTAAAACCTCATAAGCATGAGCAGGATAGTCTTGCTTCGCAATAGCATGTAAAGTTTCTTCAATGACCACAGCTTCGTTATACGCCGGAATGAGCACACTTAAAAATGGCCATTCTTCAGGAACAGGAAGATGATTTAATTCCTGTTCTGCTGTTTTGGAATATTTCCAAGCTTGATAACTCAACCATGCCCAAAAGGTTTGTGGTATCCATATCCCGAGAAATCCAAATAGAAATAAAATATCAATCGGCGCCATG
Organism: Acinetobacter sichuanensis; assembly: GCF_003024515.2. Classification (GTDB taxonomy): domain Bacteria; phylum Pseudomonadota; class Gammaproteobacteria; order Pseudomonadales; family Moraxellaceae; genus Acinetobacter; species Acinetobacter sichuanensis. The sequence goes on along the minus strand of NZ_PYIX02000019.1, from coordinate 15,624 downwards.
AGATCTCACTTTTCTAAAAATTGAAACAATGAAAATGAGCAGTAAAATGCCACCTAAAAGTAAGGAAATCCAAGATATCGAACTGCCAAAAAACCGCAGTACATCGGGATAAGTACGTGGCAAAATAAAATCGAGAGGGATCACAACAGTACTTAAAATAATAAATAAATAACCAAAAGCATTGGTTTGAATTTGCTCAGGTGTACTGAGGTAATCAATGTCATTAAAAGTCCATGCAATTCCAAGTTTTGGATAACGAATATTATCTAAGCTGATCGAGGTTGAAGGGTTAACAATTACTTGATAGCCATTGCCTTGTTCTGTGTTCTGTTGAGCATGATAAAAATAATGTGATCTATCTAGAATTTCACGTGTGGGTAAGGGTAAGGTATTGTTATTTTGATTTTGAACAATATAAGTACCTGCAGGTTGCAGATTTAAATTATTGTCCCAACCTGTGGTGGTAAAAGCACCTAAAGGGCGTAAGCCAATCGCAGTAGAAAACGTTGCTTTAGAAGCAAAATAATGCGGCTGTCTTGATTCATAAAGTGCAAGAGGAATAGCACCTTCGCTCACTGCTTTTTTAGCTTTGTAATAATTACGGATGTTAAAATATTCATTGGGCAAAATTAGCCCAGGTTTAATGCCATGCTGAATGATGCGTTTATAACTGGCACTGCCAACTTGATCAATGGTAAAGACAGGCCACCATTGTCGAATATTTGGAAAATAGGCTGAAATAGGATATTGAGGAGCAAGAGGCGGTGTATCTTCTTGATCTAATACTTGAATATCACAATAGTAGTATTGTTGATAAAACTGTATAAGTGTTATATCAGGTATCGTTTGAGTAGAAAGAATCAGACCACATACATTGAGTAGGACAGACATTTAGCGCTCTCCTGATATCATTTGATTGACTGAGGAGCTGTGAATAATCTCTTGTTTGATGTTGAGACGAAGTGTTGCGATATCTTTTAAATTTTGAATAAAACTTGGATATTCCTGTTGTTTGGAATCGCGGATTACTATGCTATAAATTTCACTTAATTCTTGATTGATAAAATGAAAAGAAATTTCATTAGAAGGACAATTTAACTTTTCAATAATTTGATTTTGTGTGTTTTTCCAGACATCAGCACCAAGCATATCTTCAATAAGACTGTGATTGGTAATGAGGATTTGAAAGATTTCATATTGTGGAATCAATGCTTTTTCGAGCATTTTATTCAGTTCAGTTTTGACATTGTCTAGGGCTGACAAAGGTAAAACATCGTATTGAATTTTTTGTTGATAAACTTCAACTGACTGGAAATTATCTAAACTGCTTTGTAAATTATGACGGATCGCACTCAGTAAGACAGGTGTAATCGGAATAATAAACAGTAATAATAATTGGCGTTCAATATAGGTTTGGTTTGCTAAGTCTAAAAGAAAGTATACAGCCACAGCAACAAAAGTGACCAAACCGAGAATGAGTGCCCATCCTACAGTTAAGAAACTCCCTGCAATTAATAGCAAGAAAATAAAGATCCAACTGCCTCGAAAAGATGCAGGTAACCATTCATAAGCAATAATTGCTATGAAAATATGTGCCGTGAGAATCCACGACATGGTGGTTTGCACTGTACGTATTTTCATTACGATTAATATCAATGCTCAAATATTCGTTATTGGTTATTTTTTAACGTAAAATAGAAGAAATAACCACCGAAAATTTGTTGAAATTTCATAATTTATAGCAACAATTTTTTATAACTTTATGATTTATGAATGCAGATGATCAATATACTTTTATTTTAGATATTTGAAGTTTGAAAAATTGTTAGGATAATTTTATACATTTTTGTACAAATTTTTGATTAAAAGAAAAATTGAATTCCAAAGCGGTCGGTTTTTTCTACTAAGATTAAAAATTAGTCTATAAATAATATAAATTAATGCATGTGTTGTGTCACTGAATTGTTATTATGTTTAAAATAAAGATAGAAAAATCAAATTTTTATAAATAATAATGGTTGATCTGGATTTTTAAAAAAATGAGATAAATAATTTAAAAAAATATCGTTAAACTGAAAAAATGTGTTTAGATTAAGGGCTTTATTTTTGAATACATATTTGTTCAAGCAATAAAGCGATTAAATGATTGATATGAACGGAAAAGAGATCAAGGACGATGAATTTTTTTAAATACCTAACATTACCTGTAGTATTTTTACTAATAACAGCTTGTAGTGAAAAAACGACTTCAATCTCTAAAGAAGTTAAGTTAGGTGGAAAAACCCAATGCCAACAGTATTCTGGATTGCCTCAAAACTGGATGAAAAAACCTGAAGCAGGTATGGTAAAAATTACAGGGGGTACTTTCCAAATTGGAAATAATGAAAGTTATCCTGAAGAACGCGCATTGTACCAAAGTGAGCGGACTGTTACAGATTTCTGGATGGATGAAACCGAAGTCACCAACGCGCAGTTTGAAAGCTTTGTTAAAGCAACAGGCTATATCACTGAAGCTGAAAAACAAGGTGAAGCTGCTGTATTTATACCACCACAAGGACAAGTCAAAGAGTTAGCTTGGTGGTCTTTGGTTAAAGGTGCATCTTGGAAAAAGCCTTGGGGAGAAAATGCAAGTCGTCAAATTTTACCCAATGAACCTGTTCGAATGATTACGCTGAAAGATGCGATTGCTTATGCAGATTGGTTGGGACATGAACTTCCTACAGAAGAACAGTGGGAATATGCAGCCAAAGGTTTTACGAAAGCGCGAGATGTGAGTGCAGATCTGGAACATATCAATGCCAATGTATGGCAAGGCGAGTTTCCTTATCAAAATGACAGTAAAGATGGTTTTACGGATGTTGCACCAGTGGGTTGCTTTGCTGCCAATGGTTTTGGCTTATATGACATGATTGGAAATGTTTGGGAATATACCAATAGTCCGTTTTCAGGCACACATGATGATCATATGGGAGTACAACAGTTAAAGTCACATCAAGCTTCAACATTTAATCAATATACAATTAAAGGAGGATCATTTTTATGTGCATCCAATTATTGTATGCGTTATCGTGCTTCTGCACGACATTCACAAGAAGCTGACTTAGGGATTAGTCATGTTGGTTTTAGAACAGTGAAAAAAATTAAATAGTTAAAACAATTTATTGTATAAATTGTATGAATGAGATAATAAATTAAATGATATGTATTCATGGAATTATTATTTCATTCGGTCAACTCCTCATTGAGTCAATGGCTCCACGTGAAACAAGAAGAGGGCTTTTACTTTACTGTATGATGCTTTGCATTATCGTTTCAGCTCAATATAGATGTAACAAAAAAGCGTGATTAAAAAACTCAGTCTAAACTGTGGAAATATCGATTTTTACTATAGTTCGACAGATTAGACTGAGTTGTTTTTAAATCATAAGATGACCAAATTATTTAGCAGGTTGTCCCCATTTATTCGTTTCAGGTGATGTATTACTCGCAAGCCAATAGAGCACAATAAGCCCAATCAAAGGAATACAACTCAGTAATAATAACCATCCTGTACGTCCAATATCATGCATACGTCGTACCCCTACTGCAACAGCAGGAATAAATAAACCAAGTGCAGTAATGGTATAAAAGATAAAAGGTTTTTTGAAAATTACAGAATCTAAAATACCTGCAATAATCAAGAGAATGAATTGTATAAGAACAAAGAACCAATATTCTTTACGACGTGCGCGACCTGAAAAATTGGCATAATTTTTTAGACATTTAATAAACCAATCTAAAGGATTATATTGACTTTCGGGTTTGTTCAAATTTGACATTATTTTTCTCACTTTTTTCATATGATTTTTTAAATATATTAATTTTTATATATTGCAAAAAAGCAAAATATAAGGCTCTCTATTGTAATAAAATTTTTATTCATTTTTTAAGATTGATTTAATAATAATTATTGTGTTTATGTAATCGTAGATTCAATATATCAGGATCATCATCGTAAAAAAGTGAAGTGATCAAAATTTTTAATCAAAGTTAAAGTAAGAGCTTGTCTTACTTTAACTAGGTTTTGGTATTTTATTTTTCAGTTCATCATGAGTTTAAGCATCAGTTTTTTGCGCTAACTCATCGGCATGTAAAAAATGAGTATGATGAGGCGCACGTTTGGTTTTTGACCACTGCTCTAGCATTTCATGCTTCATTTCTTCTGTAATCATGGCAATTTTAGCAGGTGCTTTTTCATCATCATAAGCGAGTTCTAAACGATGCCCATTAGGATCAAAAAAGTAAATAGAATGAAAAATACCATGATTAGTGATACCCAATACATCTATACCATTATTTTCTAAATGTGCTTTGGCTTCAATTAATGCTGCACGGTCTTTCACTTTGAGCGCAATATGTTGAACCCATTTAGGCGTATTTTCATCACGTCCCATTTCAGGTTGTGTAGGTAATTCAAAAAATGCCAAGACATTGCCATGACCTGCATCTAAAAAAAGATGCATATATGGATCAAAAGCTTTTGTTGACGGTACATAATCTTCAGCAAATGCCAAAATAAAGTCCATATTTAGATTTTTTTTGTACCATTCTACGGTTTCTTTGGCATCTTTACAGCGATAAGCAACATGATGAATCTTTTCGACTTGAATGGTCATAAATGAATATCCTTATAAAATTATACTGCATCAGCCTGTTGTTCAGGTGCAGCATTTTGAAATGCAATAAGTGTGTTGCAATGTTGATAAATCGATTGAATTTTTGGATAAGCTGATAAATCAATATTGAAACGTAATGCGTTATATACTTGTGGAATGAGGCAACAATCGGCAAAAGTTGGCAATTCACCAAAACAAAATTGTCCATTTGAGTGTTGTAATTGCTTTTCTAAGCTCGAAAAACCAATATCCACCCAATGTCTATACCACTGCATTTTTTGCTCATCTGAAATTTCATATTGATGTTTTAAAAATTGCAAGACGCGTAAGTTATTCAGTGGATGAATATCACAAGCAATACTTTGACTAAAAGCACGAATCAAAGCACGTTGTTGTAAATCTAGGGGAAGTAATGGAATATCTGTAAACTTTTCTTCTAAATACTCCAAAATACTGAGCGATTGGGTCAAGATGAAACTGCATTCATTTTCATCTTCAACCCAAGTCGGAACCAATTGACTTGAGTTAAGTTGACGATACGCTGCACTGTGTTGTTCTCCTCCATTTTTAACTAAATGGATTGAAAGTAAGTCTGCATTTAAACCTTTTAAATTTAAAGCAATACGTACACGATAAGCTGCTGAACTTCGAAAATATCCATACAGTTTCATATTGATATTCTCTTATGATGCAAAGTTAAAGCTAAGCGCAGGTAATACTTTTCCTGATACTTCCCCAAAACCAATACGTAAATTTTCTTTTTGACAATATCCTTTCATGATCAATGTATCGCCATCTTGTAGAAAACTGCGCTGTTCGCCATTAGACAAAGTCAGAGGTTGAGTTGCATTCCAAGTGATTTCTAATAATGAACCATAGGAGTGAGGTGTTGGACCAGAAATAGTGCCTGAACCCATCAAGTCTCCTACTTGGACATTACAACCAGCGATCGTGTGATGGGTCAATTGCTGTGCCATAGACCAATACATATATTTAAAATTGGTTTGGCTAATGACATCTGCAACTTCAGCATGTTGAGCTTTTAACTCAACAGATAAATGAATATCGTAACTGTTGCTACTATGATCTTCGCGTAAATAGTTCAACGGTTGTGGTTCTTGTTTTGGCGAATGCGTTTTAAAGGGTTCAAGCGCTTCTAAAGTCACAATCCAAGGTGAAATAGATGAAGCAAAAGTTTTGGCATTAAATGGACCTAAAGGCACATATTCCCATTGTTGTAAGTCACGTGCAGACCAATCATTAAATAGAACCATACCGAAAATATGATCCCATGCATTTTCAATTGAAATAGGTATGCCTAATGGGTTGGATTGACCAATAATAAAGCCTGTTTCAAGTTCAAAATCAAGCTTACGACAAGCAGAGAATATTGGACGTTCTTCTGTAGGGAGTTTAATTTGACCTGAAGGACGAACAATATCAGTTCCACTAACAACAACCGAACTGGCACGACCATTATAGCCCACAGGTAGTTCTGACCAATTTGCCAATAAGGCATTTTTAGGATCACGGAACATACAGCCTACATTGGTGGCATGTTCTTTAGAGGAATAAAAATCGGTATAACCTGTCACTTGAACAGGTAAGTGCATATAGACATCGGTTTGTTTAAAAAATACTTGATCACGTAATGTCTGATGATCACGTAGCGTTGCATGGTCAGCAGACAATAAAGTTTGTAATTCAGCACGAATATTAGACCAATGCGATTTACCTGTAGCAATAAATTTATTCAGTGTAGGCTGATTAAAAAATTGTTCACCCGCTTGAATTTTTAAAAAACCATGAGCTTCTAATACTGATAAATCAACGACCCATTCACCTAATGCGACGCCTACACGGCGTTCACCATCCTGCGTTTGGCTGAATATGCCATAAGGCAAATTTTGAATGGGAAAATCTGAGTCCTTTGCGACGTCAATAAATGATTTTAATTGCTTAGTCATTTGCATGTCCTTGTCTAAAAATGAAGTAATCCACTTGATGTACGCTTACTTTTGAGTATTAAAAACGCATTTATTTATCAAGCTACTGAGTGAGATTGTATGGTTAAAAAAATAAAAATCTTTTAAATCATGGTTTTAAATTCGATTCGTATTTTTTTGATCAAATGCTTCAGGAGTCTTGATTTTTGCGATTAATCCTATCATACTCATTTTCACAAATTACGCAATACACAATTTAATTACGTTATTCGTAATTTTTAATATTGAGATGCTGAAAATAGGAGTTGCTTTAACGTTAATCATGATAATTTCTTGTGTTTTATCACTTTGAAATCAGCAGGCTTCGAGTAGAATGCTGGTCATTAAAGTGGGAGTAAAAGACAAATGTCTGAAGAAAAAGCACAAGGTGGCGTGCAATCCTTAGAAGTTGGGTTGGTGGTACTTGATGCATTAATTGCACAGCGTATGCCTATGATGCTCAAAGAGCTTGCGGAAACATTATCAATGCATCCTGCAAAAGTTCATCGCTATGTTGTGAGTTTGGTTCGTATGGGCTATGCCAAACAACTAGATAACGGACGATATGCACTTGGCGATCAAGCTTGGCATTTGGGACTGAGTTGTATTCAGAGAACAGACATTATTCAGGCTGCCCAACCGATGATTTATGAGCTACATCGTAAAATTGAGTGTGGTTTGCAGATTAGTAAATGGACACCGCAAGGACCATTGATTGTGCAATGGATTGAGCCAAATCAGCCCGTTTCTGTCATTACACGAGTTGGTTCAATGATGCCATTATTAAATTCTGCAACTGGTCGTACCTATGCTGCATTTATGGCGGAGGGCATTGTTAAACCATTGCTAGAAAAAGAATGGCAAGAAAAACAGTCACAGAAACAGGAAGTTTATCCTCGTAATTGGATTGAGTTTCAAAAAATGAAACAGAACATTATCAGTTTAGGTGCTGCGACTGTTTCGGGCGATATGTTGGTAGGTATAAATGCGATTTGTGTCCCAATTTTTAATATTCACAATGAAATTGAATTTTGTATCGCGGCTTTAGGTAGTGAAGCACAATTACCTATCGATTTTGAACATGAAAAAATTAAGGCTTTAAAAGGAACAGCAGAAGCTTTAACAAAATATATTACTCAAGGATAAAGGAGCGAGATGTGCTTTCTCCTTGAGTTTAAAGTTTAGAAACTAGGGAAAGCACAATGAAGGAATCGACAAAAATTTTTTATGGCTGGTGGATTGTAATTGCTTTAATGGCAGTTTCTGGTTCAGCATTAGCATTGACGATTACAACATTTAATATTTATTTAAATGCTTTCACCAAAGAAGTGGGTTTGAGTGCAACACAATTTGCTTTGTGTTCAACCATTATTAATATCACTGTGATGTTATTTTCACCAAAAGTTGGAAAAATTTTACAGCAACATACAAAAAAAGCTTTATTGATTTTTTTAACAGGATTTTGTCTCAGTTATGCGGCATTTTCCATGGTTACACATGTGGTTGCTTTATATGTTGTAGCAGCTTTATTTGGCTTTTTTTCTACAGGTTTAACTTTTATTCCACCGAATATTCTTGTAAATCGTTGGTTTATTGAGAAAAAAGGTCTAGCAATGAGTATTGCACTTTCTGGAAGTGCATTCTTTGGGATGTTGTTAAGTAAATATATTACTTATTGTATTCAGTATTTTGGTTTTACTTTTGCTTATCAAACTGTCGCTGCCATGATGTTTGTAGGTGGTGTCTTACTGATTAGTATATTGATTAAAGACTCTCCAGAAAGCATGGGCTTAAAGGCATTAGGTGCTGATTTGACTCATTCAAAGCTTGAAGTCTCATCTAAGTCAAAACTAACTTTGGTTGATATAGACCCTAAGATATTGAAGAAAAAGCCTTTCTTCTGGTCTATGTTGGCTGCACAATTTTTAGTGGGTTTTGTTGGTGGTGGAATCGTACTTCAACTTCCTGTGTATTTACAAAATACTTTTGGTATGCAACAAGCTGCCAGTTTTTTGGTGATTAGTTTAGGCATTATGATTTTTGCCAAAATTATTTTAGGTTGGTTATATGACAAATTTGGTTGTTTAGTCACGACGAGTGCTGTTGCCGTATCTGTACTTTTAACCTGTATCCCTTTCATGTTCACGACTTCATCTCAAATGTGGGGACTTGGTTTAATGGGGGTAATGTTTTGGGGAATCGGTAATTGTATTGGTACCGTTACTCCTGCTGTGATTGCCTCTAAAACCTATGGACCCAATCATTATGGGGAAGTTTATGGGATTTGTTTACGCTTTCAAACTTTAGGTATAGCCCTTGGAGTTCCTGCTATTTCCATGATTGCAACAGCAACACATTCATTTACTTTCGTTTGGATCATTTGTTCGATATTTACTGTGCTTTTATTGGGTTTATATGCTTATGGTCTGCATGGTAGTCAAAAGTATCGTACACCAATTCATAAAACATCTTATTTATCTATGACAGGTAATGCGAACACAATCGCAATAGCATCAGAAGCAAAATCTTAATTTATTATTTATATGACAAGGAGTCTAATATGCATTTTCCAACGACTACACCAAGACAGTCTCTTTATTATGATTATCAAGTTTATCCACACTTTCATTCTACTCAAGATATTGTAACAGAAGAAAAAACGGTTACTGTGGTAGGTGCTGGACCGATTGGTATGACAACAGCATTACTACTTGCAAAGCAAGGAATCAAGGTAATATTGCTGTCTTCCGAATTACAATTATCAGAAGGTAGTCGAGCACTTGTTTATACCAAACGCTCAATGGAAATTTTACAAAATGCTGGGGCAGCAAAGCGTATTATGAGTCGTGCTTTGCCGTGGACACATGGTAATTCGATCTATAAGGGTCAAGTTGCATTCCGTATGGAATCGCCTGTTAGTGAGCACGATCAATTTGCGCCACTCAATAATTTACAGCAGAATTGGTTGGAAAATTACTTATTAGAAACCATCCAAGAACAACCCAACATTGAACTACGTTGGGGGAATAAAGTCGTTGATCATCAACAAGATGAAAATATAGTAACGCTGACTATCCATACACCAGAAGGTGAATATCAACATAGCACCCAATGGCTTATTGCTGCAGATGGAGGACGTTCACCGATTCGGGAGCGTATGAAATTACGAATGCAAGGTGCGAGTTATGAAGGGCGTTTTGTCATTGCAGATATTCGTATCCATTTGGATTATCCAACAGAACGCTTAGCCTTTTTCTCTCCAGATTGGAATCCAGGAAATACTATTCTTATGCATCGTGAGCCAGATCATATTTGGCGTTTCGATTATCAGTTAGATCCAATGATTACACCAGAAGAAGCTTTGAAAGCAGAAAATTTACATAAAGCGGTCAATGACCAGTTAAAAATGATTGGAATGGATCATTTAGAATGGGAAATGGACTGGAGTACAGTATATTCTGCACGTGCTTTAACCCTAGACCATTATGTTCATAATCGTATTATGTTTGTTGGAGATGCCGCACATTTATTACCGATTTTTGGTGTACGTGGAGCCAATACAGGCTTTCAAGATGCTCAAGATTTATCGTGGAAATTAGCAGCAGTTGTTCAAGGCTGGGCACCAGAAAAACTACTAGAAAGCTATTCTTTTGATCGTATCAGTGCTGTACGTGAAATTATTGCTGAGGCAGGAAAGTCAACTCGTTTCATGGCACCACCGACAGAGGGCTTCCGCTTACTTCGTAATGCAGTTTTATCGTTATCACTTGAACATGAATTTGTACGTCCTTTATATCATTGGCGTACTTCTCGTCCACATGCATATAGTCATTCGCTATTGAATAGCCAATTTGATGATAATACAAAAATGAATGAATTGATGGAAAATGGTGCATTGATTCCAAATATAAAATTTGATGATGGTTCATTCTTATATGATCATTTGTCTGCACGGTTTTCTGTTGTAACTTTCACACAAAATGGACAACTAAACGTAGATTTAGTCAATGAGGTAAATCGCTTAAAAGAACACGGTATTCCAATACAAATCATTGCTTTAATGTTGGATGATGTCTATGTAAAAGGTGTAGATCATTGTCTGAGTATTACAGCAGATGTTTTAACTGAACGATTATTTTCTGATATTAATACGATTTATTTGGTTCGCCCTGATCATCATATTAATGGTCGTTGGTTAGAGTATCGTAAACAGGCAATCACTGAAACATTTAATCAATATACTTTATTTACACAAGGAGCGGTGGCATGAGTACAATTTCAATTCAGGATTTAGAAAAAGTATATGATTATTTAGCTGAAAGTATTGATGCAATTCCAGCGGAGAAGAGAGAGCTATTTTTAGTTAAATTGGCTTTATTAAGTGCGAATCAAATTCAAGATGGAGCAACTTTTTTACAGTTAATTAATCAAGCTAAAATTTTTGAAAATTAACTGAATATTTCTACCTTTATATGATGTTAAAAAAATAGATTTTTAATATTAAGTAGAATGACCCCCTGTGTTTTTAGGGGTTCTTATTTTTACGATGAATGACAGAAAAATAAATACAATTGAGTTGATCTGAAGGATTTTTGCTGTTTATTTTTAAACTTTGATAGAAGAAACACTATATTGATTCATCATTTGAATACTAGCCGTATTTAAACCTCTCACTGTGATAGATTTTCCATTTTTCTGGAATTTATTGATGACTGAATCTAACATAGCAACAGAGCTCACATCCCAAATATGTGCATGAGTCAAATCAATAATAATATTTTGGCTATGATCTTTAAAATCAAAAGCGTGTAAAAAGCTTTCAGTAGAACCAAAAAATATTTGACCATGTAGGGTATAAAGTCGGTTGTTGCCTTCCAAAGTTGATTCAATGCGAACTTGATTTTTTAATTTATTTACAAAAAACAAAGCGGATAAAAGCACACCTGTGAATACACCCAATGCTAGATTATGAGTTAGCACGACCATCATGACAGTTGTAATCATCACGATATTACTACTCATTGGATTGGTTCTAAATGTTTTAATCGAGTTCCAGTCAAATGTGCTGATTGAGACCATAATCATCACAGCCACTAATGCTGCCATAGGAATAACTTTCAGCCAATCACTGATAAAAACAACTAAAATTAAAAGAAATATACCTGCTGAGAAGGTTGATAAACGTGTGAGTCCACCTGATTTTACATTAATCATAGATTGACCGATCATTGCACAACCTGCCATTCCACCCATAAAGCCAGAGGCAATATTGGCAATACCTTGTCCTTTACACTCTTGAAATTTATTACTAGAAGTATCCGTCATTTCATCCACAATTGTTGCTGTCATCATAGACTCAAGTAAACCCACAGCAGCCAGTGCCACTGAGTAGGGTAAGATAATCATCAGTGTTTCAAAATTAAATGGAATATTCGGGACTAAAAATATAGGTAATGTATCGGGTAGTGCCCCCATATCTCCGACAGTACGAACATCAATTCCAAACATCAGCGCAATAGCAGTGACCACAAGAATACAGATAAGCGGAGAAGGAAATAATTTTCCAATCTTGGGAATATATGGAAATAAGTAAATAATCACTAAACCCAGTGCAAGCAAAGCATAAACATGCCAATGTACATGAATAAGTTCAGGCATTTGTGCCATAAAAATTAAAATTGCTAAGGCATTCACAAAGCCAATGACTACAGATTTAGAAACAAAGCGCATGACTTTAGCCAGTTTTAAATAACCAGCTAAAATTTGAATCATGCCTGTTAAAATTGTTGCAGCAAATAAATAGTCTAAACCATGTTCTTTAACTAAAGTGATCATGAGTAATGCCATCGCCCCTGTTGCAGCCGAAATCATGGCAGGGCGACCACCTACAAATGAAATAACAACAGCGATACAGAAAGAAGCATATAAACCAATTTTAGGGTCTACACCTGCAATAATTGAAAATGCGATTGCTTCAGGAATAAGGGCAAGCCCAACAACAAGACCTGCAAGCAAGTCTGCACGGATGTTAGAGAACCATTGTTCTCGGACATTAGAAAACATAAGACAGCCTAATTTTGGGAATTTTAATAGACTAGTGATGTGATATAAAAAGACGAGTGTATACACCACATCACTAGATTGTGATGAGTTCTTTACGATTTAAAAGTAAAAAAACTTAAGGTGGCGTAATCGTCATAAAAGAAATGAATTGAATGAAATTTCATGCATAAGAATAACATTGAATCATGATGTGATCTATGTAAAAAATGAGATAAAAAATTCAAAATACCATCAATCTATGTGTATATCAGGGTGTGGTAATAAAAAGTAATGGGGAGTCATTTGTGTTACAAGATGATGATTAATTTATATTTAATCTGTAATTATCTTTAGATATATACATGAACATTACATCAACAATGTTAAGGATAAAATTACTGTAAACATTACTATTAAAGCCTTATTAATTTATTATAACTAATATAATCAATAGTTTATGTTAGTAACTAATTTTTCAGAACAAGTTTTTTGTCATTTATGTTGCACTAAAAGATGAGTATTTTACCTATTTTTACTATAAAATAAGAATAACTGTAAGTTTATTACGCCAAAATTACGCCAGAAATGAAAATTCCAAAACCCCGTAAAAGAGGTAATTCTTTTCGTATTGAATTAATGTTTAATGGAAAGAGAATTAGCGCTACAAGAGATACTGAAAAAGAATGTGAACAATGGGCTGCTTTAAAATTATTAGAGTTAAAAACTGGTAAAGTTCAAGAAGAGCGAGGAATAAAACCTATATACCCTTTCAAACAACTTTGTGAAAAATATTATCTAGAGAAAGGCTGTAAATTAAAGTCTGCATATGTGATTAGAAATAAATTAGATAATATCGATAAAATTCTTGGCAACCTTGCAACAAAGTCAATTTATGACATCAAGCCAAATGACATTGTTAATTGGCGAAATAAACGTATTCAAGAAATTAAAAGCAGTACGGCATTGCGAGAATTTGCGATGTTTTCCTCTATCTTTACATACGCTCAAAAAGAATTGTTTTTAATTGAGAATAATGTTTGGCAAACCGTTGTAAAGCCAGACAAAGGAAAAGGGCGTAGTCAGAGAATAAATATTGAAGACCAAGAAAGATTAATTAAGTTTTTTAAGTGGGATACCACCACAAAACCAACTAGGGTAATGCACTATACATGTTGGGCTATGTTATTTGCACTTGAAACTGCAATGAGGCGAGGTGAAATACTAGCAATGAAGCGTGAGCACATAAAGAATGGCTTTATATTTCTACCAATGACTAAAAATGGCGAATCCCGAAATGTACCACTGTCTAAAGAGGCTAAAAGGCTTTTAGATCTTATACCGCCAGATCAAGATAGTATTGTTCCTGTAAAGCAAGATTCTTTAAGTGGAACATGGATTAGAGTAAGAAACGAGGCGGGTTTAAATAATATTAATTTTCATGACACACGACATGAAGCAATTACAAGAATGGTTAAGGTAAGAAAATTACCCGTGGAGGTATTAGCGAAAATAACGGGTCATAAAACAATCAATATACTAATTAATACTTATTACAACCCAGATGCTCAAGATTTAGTAGAAATGTTTAATGAAACCGAGAGCTAATTAGCTCTCGGTCTACCTCTTCTGATTTTTTGTGTTAATAGGGTATGTGCATGGTTTGGATTGTAAAGGAATTTACCTTTGGTGCCTTGATTAATGTTCGCTAATTTATCTCGAACTGTATTAACACTTAGATTGTAAGCTTTAGCAAGTTGAGCTGCTGTAACTAGTTCGACATCAATCTCTTTCAACTCTTTAACAATACCACCACCAATGTTTTGTCCAAGCACAACTTGCGGAGGTGTGTCACACTCGAGAGTGATAACGTATTTGGGTAATCTCATCAACCTTGCTCCTGCAATTCCTCAACAATTTTATGAATTTCAGAAAAACTTATATATTTATCACCAAGTGCTTTTACACCCAAGAAATCTATAGTTCTCATTAATCTAGTCACATCTTCATAACTCAATAAAACAAAACCTTCAGGTACGCTCTGATTTTCATTCAAAAACAAAGACATAATTTCAGTGCCTACATCATAAGAGTAAGTGCCGTTATCTACATCTTCCTGTGTAACAACATGATCAACTGAATAACCAGATTCAGTTAAAACAACGCCATAACTAACACGCTGAAAATTCCCATCGGATTCTGGATCTAATTGTTGATCAGCAAGGCAATCTCTAAAATATTCAATAGCATGCTCAGCTTCATGTTTTGCTTCAGCTAGAGTGTTGTGAAATTCATAATTGTTACCATCGTAACTGAAGCACTTATTAAGTTTAGGTATTGCTTGGGCTTTGGCAGCTTGCCATGCATACTTTTTAAATTCTTCTTCACCTTCAAACGGTAAATTATTTTCATGCCAATATTCATTAAAAAGCTTTTTTTCTTTTTGGATTGTAGATTTTTGACCAAAAACACTACGAGCTTGTGCCAAAACCTCATTTTCAATCGCTTGAGCAAATTCATACACATAAGAGTGTAGATCCATGTTGCCACTAGCTTGCTCTTTTAATGAGAAACCATTTGCTAGAGCCAATTCTTTAATTTTTTGAATATCCATATCACACCACCTCATCTAAAAAAGTAGTTTCAATCCACCATTCTTTATTTTCTTGAAGATACTTTTTATGATCTTCTTGAGTACCATTCCAATTTTCCAAAGTAATAGCATCAGCAATACATTGACCAACTTTTGGAAATCGCTTTGCAGCTTCTTTCTTCAATCTTTCAACAAGTTGATTGCCGATTTCTTGCGAAGGCACTGGGTGTAAGAGTATTGAATCAGGTTCTTCAGGAATATTTACAGACCATAGTTTTTCACGTGCAAAAACTGCCACTGCATCATCTTCTGTGAAATGAATATCCATCAAGAAAAATCCATCTGGAGCAAC
>NZ_PYIX02000188.1 GCF_003024515.2 Acinetobacter sichuanensis | reverse complement strand
TTTAGAATCATCAATAGTAATTAATTGATTACTATTTTTATAAACATCACTTCTATCAAAAATATAGGTATCATTTCCAGCACCCCCTCGTAACGCTGAGGTACTTCCACCTTGCGCATTTAAAATATCATCACCTTCCTCACCATAAAGAAAGCTCTGACCACCACCACCAAGTAAGATATCGTTTCCTAAACCACCATAAATCCAATCAGTAGCTTCTGTTCCTTTTAAGATACTTACTTCAGAATGATCTGCAGACTGATAATTACCTATCACTAATCCTATGTTAAAGATTTGCTCTGCCGTATTTCCTGCTATATCTGTTGCAACTACTTTATATTTAGCTGAATCCCACCCTAAAGTCTTACTCAATGTGGTTAGCTGCCATTCAGTATTCACCCATTTATAAACTTCGTATGCATCCGTAGGTGCATTAAAGATAATTGGATCATTTATAGGATCATAGTTTAGTACAGATTTTAAATCAGGCAGAGACAGATCTAGCGTAATATTCTTAATATCCGTATAGCTCTCATTACCTGCATAGTCGGTCACTTTTGCTCTAAAACTATAAGTACCTTCTTTAAAATAATTTTTACCATCTCCCCATTGATCAAATTGATGATTTAAAACAAACCAAGTTGCACTACCATCAATTGAATACTGATATTCCACAGATGTATTCTGCTCATGTCCCTGAATACTTAAATCAAAACTTGCATCATTGCTAATACCATCAACACTGGACACACCTGAATCAATAAAATCAGTAAAAACTAGTTCACCTGCAATGGGTGCTATTGTATCTGGAGCTGTAATG
>NZ_PYIX02000187.1 GCF_003024515.2 Acinetobacter sichuanensis | reverse complement strand
GTTGCTATTATTGATTGTCCATTTATTTCAAACATTGATCATCGGTTAAAAGAGTCAAAATTTTTTATTGATAACCAACTCCTTGACGATATAGATCAAGATGATTTTGACGCTGAATTATGGGGAGACCATAAAACTTACCTAAGTCTATGGAATGAGTTAACTGAGACTCGTGTTGAAGAAAGATTGGTTTTTTCTCATGGCGATATCACGGATAGTAATATTTTTATAGATAAATTCAATGAAATTTATTTTTTAGATCTTGGCCGTGCTGGGTTAGCAGATGAATTTGTAGATATATCCTTTGTTGAACGTTGCCTAAGAGAGGATGCATCGGAGGAAACTGCTAAAATATTTTTAAAGCATTTAAAAAATGATAGACCTGACAAAAGGAATTATTTTTTAAAACTTGATGAATTGAATTGATTCCAAGCATTATCTAAAAATACTTAATTGTCTTTTTACGTCGCTAAATTTTAAATAAATAAGTGAAGAGCGTTAGTGGAGCTATTGATTTAAAGTTTTATATCACCAATAAATCTAAATTTTGGTTTTTAAAATGAGCTTATTTAAAATAGCTAAAACTGTTTATTAGCTTAACTTGTGATTTAAGTTTTTTTGAATATAAAAGTGTTAATTTATTAGCTTTGCAAGTTTATTTAAATTTCATCGTGCAACATTTTTAACCAATTTTATTATCGATGGTATTTTTTTGTCTGCTTTTCTTTTCTTAGTCTTTTATCTATCTGTCAGCCATATAGTATTTTATTAAATTCTTATGGGAAATGACGAATGTTAAATTATCTTAAGAGCTTTAATAATATC
>NZ_PYIX02000186.1 GCF_003024515.2 Acinetobacter sichuanensis | reverse complement strand
CAATCAAATAGATGGTTCTTATTCTGGTCGTGGCGTGTTGTTCGGTAGCTATAAAAAAGATCTGGTTAAGCCTACTGATTATCAGGTGACAGATTCCAAAGCAACAGTCCTCCAAAATGAGGTTACGGCAGTACCGCAGATTGGTGATATTTGGACAACGGCTAAAGGTGATTTTAAGGTATTGAATGTGGGCGCAGATCCAACAGATTCGATTTGGGTTTGTCAGCTTAGAAAAATTTAATAGGCTCTGTTATGTCATGGCAAGGTACACGATTATCACAGTTCACCTTTGAAGTACTGCAAAGCGCAACTGCTCTACAAAGAAAGATCATTAGCGAGTTCCTACAAGGTGTTGTACTCGCAAGCCCAGTTGATACAGGCGCATTCCGTGGTAATAACCTCGTTTCAATTGGCTCTGTGGATGTTCGCTATGATTTAAATAAAGTGGATAAAGTAGGTGGGCAAACAATTGCTGAGGGGAATATCAAAGTTCTTCAGGCAAAGATTGGTGATCTGGTCTATGTGCAGAATAATTTGCCTTATTCCGTTGCTCTGGAGAATGGATACTCTCAACAAGCACCAACGGGGATCTATGCTTTAACCTTTCAGCGAGTGACGAGTAAATACAAATGATGACACTTGAACAAGCAGAATTGGAAATTAGAACGCGCTTGGCACAGTTTGACGGTGTGGATGTAATCCAGTTTCAAAACCAAAAAATTAAGAGTGGTGAACACTTCAAACCACCTAAGGACGAGTTGTGGTGCAAAGTTTACATTCAGTATTCAGGAAGTAATATTGTGGGTATTGGTAACCAGCCCTGTATC
>NZ_PYIX02000185.1 GCF_003024515.2 Acinetobacter sichuanensis | reverse complement strand
ACTGCGGAGAATTTAAAATGAGTTATACAAAATTAAGCCGTGATCAAATTGCTGAGCGTGTGGCACAAGACATTCCTGATGGTGCTTATGTCAACTTAGGCATTGGTTTACCAACTAAAATTTCAAGCTACTTACCATCTGACAAAGACGTATTTTTACACTCTGAAAATGGTCTTTTGGCTTTTGGTCCACCACCTGCAGAAGAAGATCGTGACCCTGAACTGATCAATGCAGGTAAAGAATTTGTGACCTTACTGGATGGCGGTGCTTTCTTCCATCACGGTGACTCATTTGCCATGATGCGTGGTGGTCATTTAGACATCGCTGTTTTAGGTGCTTTCCAGATTGCTGAAAATGGTGATTTGGCGAACTGGCATACAGGCGCACCTGATGCGATTCCTGCGGTTGGCGGTGCGATGGATTTAGCCGTTGGTGCGAAAAAAGTTTTCATCACGACTGATCATGTGACCAAAAAAGGCGAGCCGAAAATCGTTGCTGAACTGACTTATCCTGCTACAGGTTTGAAATGTGTAGACCGTATTTACACTGACCTTTGCGTGATTGATGTCACTGCTGAAGGCATGAAAGTGATTGAAAAAGTGGAAGGTCTTTCATTTGAAGAATTGCAGTCGTTGACGGGTGCAAAATTGATTGATGCGACGGTTTAAGACACTTTAGAAATATACAGAATCTCCCTAAATCCCCCTTTTTCAAAGGGGGACTTTGACCAATAAATATTTATTTTTCATTGGAAAGTCTTCCTCCTTTCAGGAGGGATTAAGGGAGGTAAAGGATTTAAAAATGAAAAACGCATACATTATTGATGCCATCCGTACACCATTT
>NZ_PYIX02000184.1 GCF_003024515.2 Acinetobacter sichuanensis | reverse complement strand
TAAACCAGAGACTAGATCAAGAGATAACAAGCCGCCAAGTAAGCCATCAACTAAGTTGCTTACAAGGTCAAGTGATAATAAGCCACCTAAAAGACCATCTAATAAACCAGAAACTAGATCAAGAGACAACAAGCCGCCAAGTAAACCATCAACAAGATTAGTTACAAGGTCAAGTGATAATAAACCACCCAAGATGCCGTCTAATAAACCAGATACAAGGTCAAGCGATAACAAGCCGCCAAGTAAACCATCAACAAGATTAGTTACTAGATCAAGTGATAATAAACCACCCAATACGCCGTCTAATAAACCAGTTACGAGATCAAGAGACAACAAGCCGCCGAGTAAGCCATCAACTAAGTTGGTTACAAGGTCAAGTGATAATAAACCACCCAATACGCCATCTAATAAACCAGAGACTAAATCAAGCGATAATAAGCCGCCAAGTAAGCCATCAACCAAGTTGGTTACAAGGTCAAGTGATAATAAGCCACCTAAAAGACCATCTAATAAACCAGTTACCAGATCAAGAGACAACAAGCCGCCGAGTAAGCCATCAACTAAGTTGGTTACAAGGTCAAGTGATAATAAACCACCCAAGATGCCGTCTAATAAACCAGATACAAGGTCAAGCGATAACAAGCCGCCGAGTAAGCCATCAACTAAGTTGCTTACAAGGTCAAGTGATAATAAACCACCCAAGATGCCGTCTAATAAACCAGATACAAGATCAAGAGATAACAAGCCACCAAGTAAGCCATCAACAAGATTAGTTACAAGGTCAAGTGATAATAAGCCACCTAAAAGACCATCTAATAAACCAGATACAAGATCAAGCGATAATAAGCCGCCAAGTAAGCCATCAACTAAGTTGG
>NZ_PYIX02000183.1 GCF_003024515.2 Acinetobacter sichuanensis | reverse complement strand
GCAGCTATATGCCAAATTTAAACAAATTGAAGCTGAGGAGATTAACGCGCTGATTGTTCAATTTAAAGAACAAATTACAGCAGCCCAAACAGCGCAAGAGTTAATTAAGATCCGCACCACTTTTGCTTCAAACGGAACTTTAAGTGATGAACAACATGAAGATCTTAATACTTGTTTTAATGCGAGATTAGCTGAGATTGATTCAGAGCAATATGTACCCCAATCTAATATTGAAACTATTAGTCAAGATGATGTGACTGCTTCAGAGGATAGCTTTGTTTCTGATTCTAAAATTAATAACGCAAATGATTCATTTTTTGGTGATACAGAAAAGTCTCGTATAAGCGCTGAAATAAAACAAGAGCTAATGTATAAAATTTTCCAAATGAGTGCCGATGAATTGGATGCGATTGTAGTTAAGATCCATAACAATCCTAAGCTGGTATCTACACATAAAAATCATCTTGATGGGCATATTGAACTTCGTAGAAAAGCTTTGGCCAAAGAAGCAGATGCAGAAGCTGAGAAGAAATATCAAGAAAATCTAACTGATTTAATCAATAGAGCAAGTCAAGCACAAACTCCCGCTGAAGCCAATGCTTTAGTTCGATATACGACTCAATGGACTGAAGAACAGCGTAAACCATTAATTAATGCAATTAGTAAACGTTTAAACGAGCTGAATGTTGACGCTCAACCCATAGGGCAACCACCATCATTAATGGTGCAGATTCAAAATGCTCCAGACCTCACAACATTAGATGTACTAGAAATTGATGTGGGTAGTCGTCATCCAGATATTCAACCGAAACTCATGGGCTGTATTCGTGCACGTCGATTTGAGTTGGAGAATGGGTCTGATGGAGATGCTCAATGAA
>NZ_PYIX02000182.1 GCF_003024515.2 Acinetobacter sichuanensis | reverse complement strand
AATAGATTAACCTCAAACTTCTAATTCTTATAAATAATGAAAAACACCCAACTTATCTAGCACATCTAAAGACAATTGTTTACGTAGAGCAATATCATCACCAGCTTTCATTTGCATATTTAAAGCAAATGCCACCACTTGCCCATCTGCCTTTTCAACAAAACCCACATACCAACCCACTTGCGGGTCTACAGCCATTCCCCAGCCACTTTTAGCATATAGACGATTCTCCCCTCTGCGCTCTACATACAACATCTCTTTCACTTGTTGCTGAACTTCAGGTTTAAAAGGCAATTGCCCTTGGGCTAAATCATACACAAACTTTACTTCTTGTATAGGTGTAATTGTCAAAGGCCCTTTCAACCAAAATTGATCAACTTCCGTGCCTATTTGCATATTGCCATAACCAATACGTTGCAATTCACTTTGCATTAAGCTTGGACCAATACGACGTGCCAATTCTTGATATACAGGCACTGTAGATGCTTGCATGGCTTCGCCCAAAGTAAAATCTTTGTCCCATGCTTTAAAAAAACGTGGCTTTCCATCCCACTTAAATATTTCTGTAGATGTTGCTTTATGATTTTCTAAACCAATTAGTGCATTGGCAATTTTAAATGTAGATGCAGGAATATAAGCTGTTTTTGCTCGGTCTAAATGCGTGCCATATTTTTTAATATTTTGACCATCATATGTGACAAACACAGCATCAGCTGAGATTTCATTAAAAAGCGCTTGAACATTCTGATCGATGATTGAGTTATTCACTTGTGGAATTGTACTTGTTTTTGCTCGACTCATACTATGCTCAGCACAAGCCCCAATACTTATGCTTAAGCAAACTAAACTCAATATTTTTAATAATTTCATGATATACAACTTTAAAA
>NZ_PYIX02000181.1 GCF_003024515.2 Acinetobacter sichuanensis | reverse complement strand
AGCCCCTAGATGGAATAGGGGCTCTAGCGTAAACACTGTCATATCTACGGAGACTATTATGAAACAAACCACATCCCACAGTCAAACGCCAGAGTTTGGCGTTAACAAAAGCGCTACAGGTCGCTTGTATCAGCACCCAACTCAACAGGAACAAAAACCTGTTACTTGGTTCTCCCTTCTCTGGTCTTTCTTCTTAAAAACTATGCTGCCAAATATGTGTAGCGCTGTCCTTATCTTAATCGCTTTCTGTTCAATGGTCTTCATGTTGCAAAGCTGTGCGGATCAACAACAAGTGGCGTTTGTTATGGAGGTGAGTCAATGAGTCGTTTAACTAAACAGTTACGTGAAGCAATGCTTGATGCCATTCTTTCACACGCATTTGATGCGAAACAACAAGCTGCTAAACAAGCAAAAATTACAGCAGGTGAGCAGGTTTACCAAGACATTTATGCATCGCATTTGATTGCAATGGAAAGCTTACCCAAAGGTTTCTTACCTAAAAGCTCAACGTTCTATATTGCTATTGCTGAGCAAAAACACATGGTTAATTGTTCGGAAGGTCGTTTGATTGGTAGACGCCATGACGATAGATTTTACGAAGGTGCAAAACTTTATGTTGGTGATGAAGTTGTTGCTAAAAACTTCATGGCTGCTGTTGAGCACTGTAGAGATTTAAAAGCACAACGTGAGCAAATGTCACGAGAAATTACCCCTGTTCTTGAAAGTGTCCATACGTTTAAAAAACTATGGGAAGTATGGCCAGAGTCAAAAACGCTTCTTGATAAATTTGAAGTGAAACCTGCTATTGCAATTCTCCCTGCTGTTCAAGTGAATAAATTGAATGTGGTTTTGGGTTTGCCAGTATCAGTAAGTGCTGAGGTGGAGCGA
>NZ_PYIX02000180.1 GCF_003024515.2 Acinetobacter sichuanensis | reverse complement strand
ACACTAGATCTCTTGCGAAAGTAAAAACCACCTCAATCTAAGTTTCATGAGATATCAGAACTTAAACCGTTTTTCAGATTCTGAATTTAAACGCTTGGTTGGCGTACCTCGACCAGTTTTTACCGAAATGGTAGAGGTTTTAGAAAAAGCAGAATCACTCAAAAAGAAATCAGGTCGTCCTCATACTTTAGCTATAGAGGATCAGTTGTTATTAACGCTCAATTATTTACGCAACTACAGTACTCAACTGGAATTGGCGGCACACTACCATATCGCTGAAAGTAATGTGAATCGAACCATTAAAAAGGTTGAAGATGCATTGATGAAATCAAGATGTTTTACTCTGCCAAAACGAAGCATTACCACAGCAGACGAACACTTTAACTGGGTCATTATCGATGCGACAGAATGTTCAATAGAACGCCCGAAAAAAAAATCAGAGTAAGTTCTACAGTGGTAAAAAGAAGAAACATACGCTAAAAGCACAAGTGATCTATCATCCGAAGAGCAAACAAATCATAGGGCTAGATATATCGAATGGCAGTCAGCATGACATTAAACTGGCAAGAAAAACGGTTAAGAAATTCAAACATTGTGAATATGTTATGACCGATTTAGGGTACTACGGATTAGAGCAAGATGGCTTTAAATTATTGATGCCAATAAAGAAAAAGAAGAATATACCCTTATTTGATGTTGAGAAAAAGTACAATAAAATGATTGGAAAAATACGAGTTGTGATCGAACACATCAATAGTCAATTGAAGACATTTAGAATATTAAGTGAACGCTATCGAAATAGACGGAAAAGATTCGGTTTACGCATTAACTTAATCGCTGCACTGGTAAACCGGATAAATTTTCAATAATGACTTTCGCAAGAGATCTA
>NZ_PYIX02000179.1 GCF_003024515.2 Acinetobacter sichuanensis | reverse complement strand
TTAAAAAACCACCCGAAGGTGGTGATTGGTTTTGATTCGTAGCTAAATAATCAAATAGACTTTCATCTAAATTAGTTAATCAATGTATGTGAAAATACTTTCAAGTTCCTCTTTTGTAATTACTTTGATGTAATGAATATTATCTTTTAAAAACAAATTCACTTTACGGTGAACAGGCTTTAAATTCAATTCATCTATTGCACAATCATCTCTAGTACATTTTGCATTTTCTACTTGAAATACATAATTATTAAATCCATCAACATCTGCATTCAGTGTTTTCAAAATTTCAAATAATTGCGTTATAAATCCTATATATTTTTGACGATTTGAAACTTTGAAAGCCTTATCAGGATCATGAAAACAAATACCTTCAAAAGCATGCCCAATTACACTACCATATGCTGTTTCATCATGGGTATTATATGCACCCTTAGTATGTGCAAAAGAATCACCAAAAGCATGAAGTAGTAAACCGGCTTTCCTCATATCAGACTCAGCTACCGCAATCTTGATTGCTTTTTTGAGTTGATTTCTTCTTTTTGCAATTTTTTCATAATCCCCACCGTGAAGGCTATGTAATTTTTCATACACAAACTTTCGCCATTCTGTACCAAACTTTAAAAACTGCCCTACCGCACTAAAATCATTTTTTTCATCTGGATATTCTGAGTAAAATGATAACCATAAAGCATCTATTTCTTGCATTCCTGCAAAACGTGCAATGAGATAGGGTGTATCAAGATGCCCATGCTGTGCATAGCGGAGTTTCATTTTTTTTACATCTGTATCGAGTGAATCATTTTTTTCTGACATTTTCATTTACCTAATTATTATTGTTTAATAAGTAAATAATAAAATTAATCTAAGATCAATGACATAATAATTTAGAATTGCTCATC
>NZ_PYIX02000018.1 GCF_003024515.2 Acinetobacter sichuanensis | reverse complement strand
ATAATAATTTTGAAATTTTTTAAAAAAGTTTCTAATTCACATTTATCAATTTTCCCTAATTTGTAATCCTCAATAATTTCGTATAATTGCATTTCATCATATTCAGCATTCATTGAAGCTGTAGAGCTAATACAAGCATTTGTAATTCCAGCAAGTTCTATTACAGCTAAATGCAGATATGGAGAAAGTGAATCAATTTGAGAATGTCCTGTCCATTGTAGAACTTCTTGTTTTAAAACTTCGTCTGAAATTAGGTTCTTTCTAAATTCATCTGAATTATTTTTATTATGTTCTTTTATTAATGATTTGAATTTTTCTGTAATGAATCTATGACGAAATTGGTGAGCATGGGCAGGTGGGGAAATTTCTGCATCACGTGACCAATTATTTAAATAAGTGGTAAGAGTATCAGATGAAATTTTCTTTCCGGTAGTATGAGAAATAAAAACAAACCCATGATCTTTAATATTTTTATTATGAATTATTTTATTACGAATATTCCTAATATATCTAGAAATATTTAGTAAAAAGTTTTTAGGGACTGGTATCTTTCGATATGTAATCGAATCCCTACGTTTTAAAGTCCTTAAAGTAAGAAGAGGAACAGAATCATTACTATTCAAGGCATCATATACATCCTCTACTGTAAGAAATATAGCTTCACTTCTTCTAGCTCCAGTGATTTGAAAAAGATCTAGAATACAAAGATTTCTTAATACACACCCATAATTCATATTCTTTCTAATTTGTTCTCGTAATTTATTTATATTAGTTAATGAAATAGGGGACTGTGGGTTGCTTAATTGAGTAGTAGGAAAGGACAAATGAGTATATGAGTGAGTAGACTTATCTTTATATGGATTCTTCTTACGGTTTGCTTTTTTAGATAATAATAATTTAATTTGAAAATTATTGCCTACACCAATAAGGCTAGGTTTTGAATATAAATTTGATATAAAAATTAAAAAATCAATTGTCTGTTTTCCTATTCTTCTTATCTGACTACTACTTCTTTCATCTGAACTTAAAGAATGGATAAAATTGGTAAAGTGGTTATTAGTTAAATTAGTAAGTAAGCATTTATGGTTTAAGGCATAATAGAATTTAATAAAATGGCTAATCAAAGTTGCGTAAGTTAATAAACTTCCTCCATGTAAGGTGGATAGGTTTTGTTTGAAAAGGTGAAGCATATAAGCATTAGCTTCAAAACATGGAACGCCATTTGGATAAAATAAGAAAGGAATATTTTGTGCTTGTAAGAATATAGATTTTTCTTTTGTGAGTGAATAATAGTCAAAGATAGCTACATTATTTTGCAAAGAATAAACTTTATTTTTCATTAATGGTCCCCAAAATTTTTTCAATTTGGCGATTAACAACTATAAAGTCGTTTTGGATTTCTTTATTCTGACTCTGAATAGCATATTCTTGCAATTTTTCTTTTAAATACAACATTATACTCATTAACATTAAATTATTTTTGATAATTTGTTCGCTAGAGGCAATATTTGTGTGTAGTGGCTTAGATGCTTTTTTAGATATTGGTTTTGATTTTTTATTTAAAGAAATCAATTTCTTATATGCTGAGATTCTTAAATTATTAATATGGTTATAGCCTAGAAGATGGTATTTGTCACAATAGTATTTTTGAGTATTCAATGAGTATGAAAGAATACCTAAATTTTCATCTGAAAATTTAGCAAAATTTTTTTGTGTTCTTAGAATCTCAATAAAATTTCGTCTATCTTTTAAATATGCATAAGGTGAGTCATGAATCCTCTTTAACAAGTTAAGTTCAGCTTCTATATGCTTAGTTAATATTGTCATTTTCATTCACTATTAATATTAGTTTAAAAGAGCGAATACGATCTTCTTCTTTGCTATTAAAGAACATAGGTTTGATATCAATAATTGAACTAGATAAAAGGGTATAAAAGTATTCTTCTAATTCTTTTCTCGAAAGAGCACGATCATAATTTTCTGATATTTCTTCATATGATAAATAATCAAAATATCCAATTGAGAAATGTTCTTTTAAAAGTGGCTCTAATGCCTCAATATTTTGAATATAGGCAGCGTGTTCTTTAGGAAGAGCGAGGTGTTCAGCAATATATTGTGCTTTTACACCTGCTAGAACTTCACCTGGTGTAGTTTCGGTGATGTAGTTATAAACATGATCCATCCGCGTATGACCTAAAAATTTGCGTAAACTGTCTATACCGTTGAATGAATTTGCCCAAAAAAAGAGCATTGCGAAAAAGCGCCTTAGCTGATGTTGTCTAATGTAATATCTTTGTTGGATTTGACTTTCACTTATAATGATAGGGGTCTCAAAATAATCACAAAAGTAATCTAAATAGTGATTATGAGTAGTCTGGTTGATATAACCGAATGAAATACTGACAGGGTCTAAACTAGAAAGTAATGTTGGATTTTTAGCAAACTTAGGGAAATAATAAAGTAGTTTATGATTAAATTCCTGTAATTTATAAATAATTTTGGCAATTGAAGTTGGTATAGGAAGATTTAGTTCTTCCTTTAAGTCAATTCCACCTCCAGAGCCACTTTTTGCATTATTAAAGGTAAGATAGAATTCTGTTTGAGGAAATTTTTCAGGATCGATATTTGTAGGATATAAAGCATGCGTAGCTGATAATGAAAGGATTTCGCTCTGTCGTCGAGCCATAACTGTCCCGATTAAAATAGAAATACTGCCTATTAATAATTGATAAGCTTGAGGTAATCCAATATTTTTATTGTTAGAATTAACATCTAGAAATTCAAAAGTTGACCAAGTATTGATATCTAATTCCTTGAGTGGTCCTTTAATATAGTTTGGATACAATTTTTCTTTAAATAACACAAACTTAGGGGATTTTGAGCTTCTTAAACTTTCTACATCAATTATAATGTTATGAAAGGCATCCAGAATATAATCCATATATTTATGAACATATATAAAAGCATCTTGAAATGCTTTAAAAATAACTTTAGATGGTAAAGTCGTAGTTCTACTGTTACTAATATTTTCTACATGATTAAAAATAGATGCAAAGTCAATTTTAATACTTTTATATTTAATATTGCTAAGGCTAAAGGCCAAATTAATAGATTCAATAACTCTAACAATATGGAAAATTCTTGCTCTTGTTAAATTTTTGTTTTCAAAACTTTTTGTTGGAACGCTTGCATACTTCCTTCTTGAAGTACTGTGGTTTAAAGAAAGCTCATCTAAAATTTCAAAATGTAAATACTCATAAGCTAAAGTATTTTTATAAAGTTTATTAAATGTGGAACTATTAACTGTAGTTTTTAAAGAATTATTAGTTCTATAAGCATTTTTATTGTAAAGAAAAAATTTAGATTTTCTTAGTTGTTCTACTGAGAAATTTAAAGAATTTTCAGATGTAATATGAATATAGGGAAATTCTCTTTCAAATTCTTCTACATCATGGATATTTATTTTTTCGATATTATTAAGTAAGTATTGCCGTACAGTATTTTTGAAATCATAAATCCCTTCTTCTACTCCTGAAAGAGAAATATTGATTATTATATCTTTAAAAAATTCTGAATTTAGAGAATGTAATCCTCTTTTAGAAATTTTAACTTTTTTTGAGTTAAGGAGGATGGAATCAATTAAAGATAAATTTATATTTATTATCTGTAATAAACTTTTATTTTTAAGGGTTATTCCATTATTTAATTTAGGTGAAGTAGAAGTAGACAACCATAATTTAAAAATATTCAAAAAAGGCGAATCTACTAAGCGAATCTCATTATCAATATAAATTTTACTAAAATCTATTTTTTTTAGATTTTTGCTTCGCTCTATAAACCAAATATTGTCATCAAATTTACAATCTTTTAACCACGGGGGATTAAAGTAATCATAACTGAATGAAGGTATGACGGGGGATAATAATTTTGATATTTCAAGCTCGGCATTAATCTGTTCTTCTATAGATAGTGAAGTAGCTTTCTGGTAGAGAGAGTTTAAATAATGCTCATCGATTGAATAGAGGTTTTGAAGTTCTTTATTTGTTTGAGTAATCATTTTAACCATCCTATCTTTTTGACATCAATTGGATTATTAATAGCTGTTTGATACATTTCTAATATTTTTGCATCTAAATAAATGGCTGCTTGATTTGTTTCATTAGATTCTAGGCATAGTCTTATTTGAGAAATAACTAAAATTGCACATTGATACCATCTATAGATGAACTCAGGTATTTCAGTATTTTGAGTAAAGTTTTCAATAAATGAAATGATTGCTAAAAATACTTGAAGAATAGGAACAGAAATTGGGAAAACACCAATTTTCTGATTTTCATTGATTTTATTAATTCCAAATTTTCCATTTTGTATATGAGTAGGGATTTCACCGAAATGATGATTTCTCAAAAAATTATCAAGATCTGATTCTTTGATATCGATTGCATCAAATAGATACTCTGTGTCTTTTAGAGATTCATATATGAGAATATTTTGAAATATACGTATCCATCTATCTGTAAAGTAGTCCCATAAAGGTTTAGGTAAATAAGAACTGAGAAGTTTTACATCTAGCTTTGTATGCCCTAAAGCTGTTCGCATTTGATTTATTGAATTAGTTTTAAAGTAAACCAATACTCCAGATGTAGCTCTCAGCTTTGTAAGCGAAAAATTTTTAACTAAATTATCTAATCGCTCTAGTTGCTTTTTATCTAGATGAATGAGGGCTTCAGGACAAAAAAAGAGATCATTAAAATTTGAGAAGGTAACTGGTGTAGATGGGTTTAAAAATTTTTTTACCCGTTTAGGTAACATAAAAGGGCTCATAGTAAAAAGAAGCATAAATTCGTGATCTTTGTCAGCTATGCTTTTTAAATAGCTTCTAGCCAATGCAGTTACTTTTATAATAAGCCTTACTACAGCATAAGATTTTTCATTAAGTAAGATCTTCTGTAATGATGATTCACCTTTTCTCAGCTTATGAGAAACTATATAGGCGTTTTGATCTACTTCGATATAACCATAAGGTTTCCCATTTTTAAGATATCTCCAATTGACTAACCATGATTCCGTAATTTGAGGATGTTCCGCAATTAGAATCATAGTTAAAGCATAAATATCAACCAAATTCACACTGCCAAATAGCTTTCTTTTAAAAGCCATTTCGAGATGTTTCGTTTCTAAATAGATTGGGTGAATTAAATATCCTTCATATTTGAAAGGATGTTCTAAATATCTTTGTTGAATTTCTTTAAATTCATTATCACTATCGAAATAGTTATAGTTCTCTTCGATTATCGCTATTCTATGATTAGCGATAGTCATGCATGTATTAAAATCAGATTGGATATTGGAGTATATAATTTCTTTTGCAAGGTCATCTGTATAATGAAGCGGTATGTCTGTAATTAGTTTCTTGCTTATAATATTTCCGCCAACAATTTTCTTATTGGAGATCGCATTGCTAGTTTTAAATTGAGGAACAAATATTGTGAAATGAGGTTTTTCAAAAAATCCTGAATCCGCTAATTCTAAATAGGTATTAACAATAGCTCTCCACCTTTGATGAAAACTAACTAGACATTCTTTTCTTAGTAAACATTCAAGAACTAAAATATTGTAAAATTTGCTAAAAGTATCTGCGCAATTATATGCGTTTAAGCCTTCATTTAGTTTGTCGATATCACTAAAAAACTCTGTAAATAAGGAATGAAGTTTATTAAGGTTTGTAATATCACGACTGAATGTACTTTTTATCTTTGATAAAGCTATATTTTTTATTGTCTTGTGATAATTGTCGCAAAAACTTTCACCATACCGCAAATAGATGTTTCTTAGTGACAGATACATAGTATGATTATCTTGGGTAATAACTTTCCATCCATCGTAAAATTTCATTTTTTCATTATTAAAATATTTTTTTTCAAAAGAATTTTTAATTTCTAATAATTCTTTGGATATTGAATTATGGTGCAAATTAAGTGGGATGAAATCATCTTTTAAGAACGATAAGAATATCTCTTCAATTCTCTTTGAATATTTATATTTTAATGGAAGCGTTCCTTCTAGATAGAAGTAAATGAATCCTATAATATTTTTATATTCCTTTCTAATAAGTTCGGAGAATGACCTGCGTGTAAAACAGTTCCCATAGAATTTATTAACTTCATATAAATCTAAATAGATTTCAATAATTGTTAATTCTTGGTAAAGAGAATCAATATTAAAAAATATATTTTTTCTAAAAATTTCTGAATACCGAAATTTAATTCTATCTATATCGGTATAGTGTTGGATATGTTTTGTTTTCATACATTCTAAAGCCGTTTTTTTTGAAAATATTAAATTTTTTTCAGAAAATCAAGATTTTTTTTAAAAGGTAAGAAAATGATTATATTTAAAATAAATTACTTATTATTAATAATATTATTTTAAAATTTTAATTTTATATTGATTTTATTATTAGATAATAAATTTAATTATTTTAATTTAATATAAATATTTTTATTTTGAAGAAATAAAAAATAATCAAATATTTTATATAAGTATTTGAATTAAATAAATAAATTAAATTTGATAATGAGATTAAGTTAGGAAAATATCGGATTCATCTAAAAAAAGCACACCTAAATGTGCCAAAGTAATCTCTCCTGGTTTAGGGTGAGAACCCCTGTCATTTACAATAATAGAAGCTAGTGGCATTATATAAATTCAGCTAGTTGCATGTCGTTTTGTACAGAAATAAAAGCTAGTTTTTACAATAATAAGGGCTAGTAGATTACAAAACTACAATAATAGGGGCTAGTAGATTACTCTTGAGGTCTGATATGAAAAGAATAAGTGATGAATATAGTCCCGTTAGAAAAGCCCAAACCGTTTACGGAAGTATTTCGGGGAATTACTCTTTTAGGGGAGAAAAAACGATTTGGTTTGAATCCACTTTGGAGCGTGATTTTCTTTTTAAGCAAGAATATAACAGTAATGTTATTGATGTGGTTGAACAGCCTATTTCTATTCCTTATATAACTGAATTAGGAAATGAATCGGTATATACCCCTGATTATTTGGTGCAATTTTCAAGTGCAATTTATAATGATATTGATTTCTTTCCTGCACCATTATTGATTGAAATTAAGCCTAGAAAAAAATTAAAGGAAGATTGGAATACCCTTAGACCAAAATTTAGGGCAGCTTATGCTTTAGCTTCTGAAAAGGCATGGAAATTCAAAATTATTGATGAGTCTCGTTTGTATGATCAATATTGGGAAAATATCAATTTTTTAAAAAGATTCAGACGTTCTCATGTTGATGAGGTAGATCAGAGAGTATTAATTGAAACTTTATTAAAACTAGGCTTTTCAACAGTTAATCAATTGCCTGCTTATATTTTTAAAGATGAAAAAAATGTATTAAAGGCTATTCGCCAAATATGGGTTTTAATTTCAAAAAATATACTTGCTTGCGATCTATATAACCCTTTTACTACTGAAACTGTTATTTGGGTAAATGATGGCTCTAAAGCACAAGGAGTTATTTAAATGATACAGGATGATTCAGTAAAGATTGATAGAAAACGCCTAGTTATTAAACCAAATGCAATTGTTGGTTATAAAGGTAATAAATATAAAATTATCAATATTTTAAATGCAAAAGATGTCGTGATTGCAAATTTGGAATCTGCTCGAAGTTTACAAGTGAACATAAGGGAATTATCTGTTTTAAGTGAAGATAATTCTAAGCTTAACCAAGGTGAGGATATTTCTGCTGAGTCATGGCAAATCGCTTTAGATCATTATGAAATTATTAGGGAACTCATTGACTATTCCACAGTTGAGGCGGTTAAGAAGACTGCAAGTGAACATAATCTTCATGTAAATACTATTTGGAAATGGCTTAAAGCTTACCGAGAAAACAAGTCTATCTTAGCTTTAGTCCCAAAAAAACGTGGTTGGACAACAGAAAAAACAAGGTTGTCGCCTGAATTAAATCATATTATTCAACAAGCGATCCATACTAAGTATTTAACAAGTTTAAAGCCAAGTGTTGCCAAAACAATTTTGGAAGTGAAGCTTGAGTGCTTCAAAAGAAAAATTGAACCACCTCATGACAATACGATTCGCTATAGAATTGAAGCCCTTAATGGCTATGAAGTGACTAAGGCAAGATACGGAAAAAAGGCTGCTAAAGATAAGTATGAAGCATCAGCAGGGACTTTTCCGAATGCAGACTATCCTTTGGCGTATGTGCAGATTGATCACACTCCTTTAGATATAGAAATCGTTGATGAACAATACCGTGAAACAATAGGCAAGGCATATTTGACATTAGCAATTGATGTTTTTAGTAGAATGATTGTTGGTTATTACCTTTCTTTAGAAGCTCCAAGTGCAACATCGGTAGCAATGTGTATTTCATCAGCCATTATTTCAAAGAAAAGAAAACTGCTTGAGTTAGATGTGGATGGTGAGTGGGATATCGAAGGTATTATGGATTCAGTCCATTCTGATAATGGTTCTGATTTTAGAACAAACCATCTGCATAAAGCATGTCTAAAGTACGATATTAATTGGGAGTATCGACCTATTGGTGGTGCAAAATATGGTGGGCATATTGAGCGTTTACTTGGAATCGTAAATCTTGAAATGCATGTTTTAGATGGAACGACTAAATCTAATATTTTTGAAAAAGGAACTTATGATTCCGCTAAGAATGCTTGTTTAACACTTCGTGAATTAGAACATTACATCGTCTATTGGATTGTAAATGTTTATCATAAAAGCAAGCATTCAATACTTGAAATTCCGCCACAACAAATGTGGGAAGAGGGTATTTGGGGAACAAAATTTAAAGTTGGTACTGGTTTAAAAGAAAGGGTTGCGGATGAAGCAACACTATTTTTGGATTTCGCCCCTGAATTTGAATCAACCATTCAAAGAACGGGCGTAAAAAAAGATAAACTTTTTTATTTTGCTGATTGTTTAAGACCTTGGATCAATGCGATTGATCCAACTGACGATGAGAAAAAGCGTAAAAGAAAGTTTATTTTTAAAAGAGATCCTCGTGATATTTCAATGATTTGGTTTTATGAACCGAATACAAATACATATTTTAAAGTACCTACAGCCAAACGTGAAATTCCATCAATCGGATTGCATGAATATAGACAAGTCCAAGCATATCTTAAGAGTGAGCGATTAGATACAGTTGATCAAGATGCTATTTACAGAGCAATTATTTATCTCCGTGAAAAAGTAGATCAAGCCGTGACTTTAACTAAAAAGCAACGCCGAATGAATCAAAGAAAAAAAGAGAATGGTAAGATAGTTGCTGCACTACACCATGAAAATAAAAATAATTCAGTTATCCATACAAATGTAGATGCTCCAAAGTCACAAAATAGTTTATGGGATCAAAATTTAACTGCTTTTGACGATTTGAGGTAAGACCATGAAACAATATGATTACCTTGCTGAGCATGTCCTTGACACTATGATTCTTAGTGATGCTGAAAGAATTAATATTCTTTATGAGGATCGGTGGATTGGTTATCAGAAAGCAATTGCAGTTTTGAATACACTGACTGATATTTTGAAACGACCTAGAAAATTAAGACCAGAATGTCTTTTAATTGTTGGTGATTCAAATATGGGAAAAACTAAGATTATTCATGAGTTTGCAAAAGAATACTATACTAAGAGAGTTGATGATATGGACATGCAGCTTATGTCATTGACTAAACCAGTCATTCCTATTCAAGCCCCTGCTAGGGCAAATGTAAAAGATTTATATATTAATATCTTAGATCATTTTTTTGTCCCTTTTCGTGTCACTGATCCTGAAAGCAAATTAAGGTATCAAGCAACCCATCTACTGCGTAAATATGAAACCAAAATGTTAATTATTGATGAGTTGCATAATTGTTTAAGTGGGAGTGCTAGGCAACGGCAAGAAGTGATGAATACACTTAAAACGCTAAGCAATGAACTTAGTATGAATATCATTGGTGTTGGTACTCGTGATGCATCTCTTATTCTTCATACGGATACTCAGTATGCCAGTCGCTTTGAAATTATAGATTTGCCTTTATGGAAATTGGATGCGGATTTTTTAAGACTTCTTTTAAGTTATGTTCGCTTACTTCCCCTAAAAAAATTATCAAACTTGGCATCACAAGAAATTGCGACCTTACTCTATGAAATTTCAGGTGGTAATTTTGGTGATTTAAATCGTTTATTGGTGGAATGTGCAAAAGAAGCAATATTGACTGGTAAAGAAGAAATTACCCTCGAAATTGTTAAAAAATTCAAGTGGCTTAAACCAACAGAGGGTGCTCGTAATATTCGCACTATTCAGCTTAATTCTATTTAGTATTATTGAGGGTGTAATATGCCTAATTATGCTCAAAATTGGTTTATACATACCCCCATTGAACAAGGTGAAGTATTATCATCATGGCTCATTCGTTCAGCCTTAGACATGGGATGTTCCCCTTTAACACTTATAGAAGCATTGTGGGGTAGATGGAGAGCATTAACGATTGATCTTGATCGAGGTATGACGGAAGATCGGCTTGAATTATTATTTGTACATTCTTTTGATGATAAACAAAAAATTTTGAAAACAATGCTAACTAATGTGGCTCCCTATCTAGTTAAGAGTTCAAATAGTGGATGGGTTTTAAGTTTAGGTCAGCGTAGTAGATCAAATTTTTCAGGTCGGCAGGTGTGTACTCAATGTTTTGAAAGTGATGGTAGATCAGCTTATTTACGGTTAATGTGGCGAATGGGGTGGCATTGTTGTTGTGAAAAACATCAAATAAATTTAATTGATCATTGTCCGAATTGCGGTGTAGTCATTCAGCCATTTAAAATAGATTTAGAGCATGGATCATTAGCAGTATGTTTCTCATGCCATTTTAATTTGACTTTATATCAGCCACAACCTAGCAATATTCAAATTTTAGATTTTCAAAAAAATGCAGATAACGTTTTAAAACAAGGCTCAGGTTTATATAATAATCAAAATATTTCAGCTACCGAATGGTTTGCGATTGCTCGTGCATGGATAAGTGAAATCAGAT
The DNA here is from genome assembly GCF_003024515.2 of Acinetobacter sichuanensis. Taxonomy (GTDB): domain Bacteria; phylum Pseudomonadota; class Gammaproteobacteria; order Pseudomonadales; family Moraxellaceae; genus Acinetobacter; species Acinetobacter sichuanensis. The sequence goes on along the minus strand of NZ_PYIX02000018.1, from coordinate 72,833 downwards.
TACTTGTAGATACAGATAATATTCAACTTATTGAAATGTTTAAGAGCTTTGGTATAAATTTAAATACCATAACTCCTTTCACACCAATTGCTTTCGAATATTTAAATACAAACGAACGTATAATTTTGCTTTCCATCTTGAATGAAATTATGAAAATCCCATGTGAGTTGATTATTGACCGCTCTTATGAGTACGGGATTAGTAGTGCAAATTTTTGGGATAAGCGTAAAAAACTACCGATTCAACTTCAACAAATGAAATCAGCAATGATCAAGCCTATAAGAGTATATGCTTTACAACGTGTGAGTTCTCATAATGGAAAACCAAAAGCAAAAAAAACCGTGCAACGTAAGTGGCTTAATTTGTTAAGAAAATCAAGAAAGAAACGGAGTCATAAGCTTGGCGGAGATTAATATTGAGCAGTTATGTAATGGGTGTGAAAAATCAGTTACCCAACTAAAAAAAAGATATAAAGGGAAAAAATATTGCTCAACTTGTTATGCTCGAATTTTTAAAAAATGTCTTTGCCCAAAATGTGGGTTATCTGCTCGATTACCTAAAAATGATGATCAAGCGATCTGTAATGAATGTATTAAAAAACAACCTTGTATAAGATGCAATCAAGTTAACAGACCGATAGGAACGCTTACAGAGTATGGGGTCGTTTGTAATAGTTGTTCTGTTTATTTTAGAGAGGTTGAACGATGTGAGCGATGCAATGTTCAATCGCAAAAATTAACGAAAATATCACGCTTTAATGATGACCTCAGAGTTTGTCCGAAATGTTCAACAAGGGATTATGAAACATGTCCTTCATGTCATAAATATCGCTTGTTAGAGTTAGATGAAAAAGGAAATAAAGTTTGTAAAAAATGTATAACTCAACCGAATAAACCTTGTATTGAATGTAAAACGATGATCTCAGCAGGATGCGGTGATCTATGTGATGATTGCTACTGGATTAAAAATCTATGGTCAAAGTTCCATCAAAATATTTATTTGTTCGAGTCATCTTTTTTAAAAAAACAATATGAAAACTACGTGCTTTGGTTGGTCGATTTAGTTGGAGCACATCAAGCAGCTTTGTATTTGAATAAACATACTCATTTTTTTATTAAAACAGAAATGTTATGGGAGAGTAATATTCCTGATGCAGACCAATTATTGTTGACTTTACGGACGAGTGGACTTAGAAAGTTTGAATTAGTAACACAGTGGCTCGATCAAATGCATGGGGTAAAAATCTCAACTATAAATAAAAATGAATGTTCTGAGATAGATCAAGCCAATAAGTTGATTGATCAGTTACCGCAGCCCTCATTGGCTTTTGATGTTGTATTTGCTTATAAGCAAAAGCTCGATGAAAAAATGCATCAAGGAAAAACATCTGCTCGATCTGTAAGGCTTGCAATGAAGCCTGCTGTTGCATTGATGTTATCTATTCAGGATAAGCAATTACTGCCAGATTTGGCAAAAGTAAAAGCTTATTTAAATGAGTATTCAGGTCAGGCTGCTGCATTAACAGGGTTTATTAATTTCTTAAACGATCAATATGATACGGATATTGATTATATTTCCTTAAAGCATTCTAACTTCATAAAAGAAGCAAGTAAGCGGAAATTGGAAAAAGAATTGATCTCGATGCTCAGCCCAAATACTGATTTCAATGTCATGGTATGGGTGAAAAATGGCTTACAACTATTCCATGAGATGAGTTATCAGGATTCATTGAAGATCAAGTTGGAAATGATCGTTGAAATAAAAGATGGCTATAATGTTTTGTACAATAACCAAAATTATTGGTTGCCTAAGAACATTGATCCATCTTTTAAAAAGTAAGTCTAAAGTTTCAATACTTCGATATATAATTTAGTTTAATATTTTGATAATTCATTAATTAAGAGAAAAAAATGGGCTTAAAGGATTTGCTTGGTCTGAAAGAAAGTGATGAAAAAAAACTACGTGAAGGATTAGCACAACTTAGGGCTTTAAATGATCATTTATCATCCATGTATTCTTTGAGGTCTGACTTAAGAGATTTAACAGATAATCGGCATACTGTTAGTTCACTTTTACAAGGTGAATTAGATAAGATTAAAGCTCACCAACAAAGTTTAATTAATAAAACGAATGAGTTATCTCAACTAAAAGCCAAATTAGATGAGTCTCTAATTGCTATTGAAAAAATTCAATCTGTTTTAGCTAATGATGAAAATGGTAGTTCTATTTATTCTCGTATATTAGAAGTAACCAATGAAGATAATCTAGATATTTTGGAAGTTGAGTCCGAAAAAATTCACACAGCTTATAGTCAATTATTTGATCGAAATGGTGAGGATACTTCTAAAGTTGATCGAGTAAATTATGTAATTGATAAAATTTTAGATCAATATGACAAATTGTTTGATGAACTAAATGATAATGGTGAAACGAAAGTTAAAGAATACGAAAGAAAAATTAATGAGTTAGTTGCATACTATGACGATTTATTTATTTCTGATGATCCTGATAATAAAAGTAAAAATGAGCAGATAAATTTTCAGTTATCGAGAGTCCAAAATTTTTATGACAAAATTTATGGTAATGAAGAAAAAAACATTACTGCATTAAGTGAAGATTTGGATAAAAGGTTAGAAAATTTAAAAAATGTTGAGGAGCGAGCAAAATCAGTTATTGGATTATCAAGTGAAGCAGGGCTTGCAGGTGGTTTTGTTGTAAAAGGACAAGAAGCCAAAAAAGGACAATTCATCAGTATTATTGTATTTGTATTAGTTGTATTAGCAATTTTTGGATTTAATTTTTATTTGTTTGATAAATCAGATTTTTTGAATATGAAGTGGGATACATTCTTATTCAAATTATTGATCAACGCACCTTTGATTTGGATTGCAACAATTGCGAATATAAATTTAAATCGTTTTTCTAAATTAGAGCAAGAATATTCTCATAAAGAAGCATTGGCTAAATCTTATGAACGGTACAAAACAGAAATTCAAGAGCTTGAAAAGTTAGGAGTTACTGGTTCAGAGGAGCTTAAATTAAAACTTTTAGAAATCAATCTTGAAGCATTTAAAGTTAACCCTGCGGAACATTCTGATAAAGCTAAGCCTGATTTCTCTATATGGGATTTGATTCAGAAGAAAAAAGATGAGAAACCTAGTGAGTAATTGAAGCTCAGGTACATTTTTCTCAATGTATTGGGTAAGCAGAAGTAGAATTCAGTTATTCTGAAATTTACAATTCAAACTGTTAAACTATTTACTTACCAAGATTTTATCCGAATAACTTGTATGTATCAGAACTTACAACATAGCTTTGAAAATAGCGTAATTCTCGTTGTAGAAGATGATTATGATATTGGTGACATTCTTGAAAAATACATAAAAAATGAAAACATGAAGGTCATCCGTGCATTGGATGGACAACAAGCTTTAGAGTGCTTAAAAGCCAACTCTATAGACCTGATTCTCCTTGATATTAAATTACCCAAACTAAATGGCTGGGAAATTCTACAAATCATCCGTCAAACAAGTCATTTACCTGTCATTATGCTGACTGCCTTAGATGATCAAGTGAATAAGATCATGGGGCTAAAAATGGGTGCTGATGATTTTATTATTAAACCATTTAACCCAAATGAAGTGATTGCGCGAATACAAGCCGTACTTAGACGAAGTACAAGCCAAAATACGGAAATAACTAATATTATTCGTTATAAAAATATTGAAATTAATCCAGATCATCATCAAGTTTACATTTCAAATGGTCAAAGAAATCAGCTGCTCAACCTTACGTTAACTGAGTATAAGATACTGGTTTTGATGGCAAAAACACCAAATAAAGTCTTTACACGCAATGAATTGATCCAAAACTGTATGCCTGAAAGTGATGCTTTAGATCGCACTGTAGATAGCCATATCAGCAAATTACGCAAAAAACTTGAAGAAAATTATGTAAATGGTTTATTAATCAATGTCCGTGGCGTGGGGTATCGCTTAGATCAAAATCATGAAATTTAACTTTTTTAAAAATTCAGTTGGAATTAACTTCCAGTTTATTATCATGATGAGCCTACTCAATTTAGGCATTACGCTGTTATCTTTCATGATTGGCTATTTTGTTTATAGCTGGGCGATAAAAATAGGTTTTCTAAATACGCAAGTTATTAATTCAAATGAATTTTCAGTTACCTATGTTGACTTTATCTGGCTGTTTTTAGTGCTATTAACAGGCTTTTTTCTTTCTACTATCCTCGCCTTTAAATATGGAAAACGCTATACACAGCCAATTAGTGATTTAGCAGATGTTATTCAACAAATTCAACAAGGTAATTTAGCACTCAGAATTAAACAGCCACATCATGATATTCCACATGAAATCAAGTCCCTTATTGAGAACTTCAATGAAATGGCAAACCAACTTGAAGTATCAGTTAAGAATTCAACTGTTTGGAATGCTGCAATTGCACATGAATTACGAACACCTGTGACAATATTACAAGGTCGCTTGCAAGGTATTGTCGATGGTATATTTATTGCCGATCAAGCTTTACACCTAAGCTTATTGAACCAAGTCGAAGGCTTATCTTACCTTGTGGAAGATTTACGGACACTGACACTTATTGAAAATAAACAATTACGTTTAGAACTAGAAAAGACCAATTTAAAAGATAGTATTGAAAAATGTCTGCAGATGTTTAATGAACGGTTTCAGGTTAAAGGTTTAACTATTATTTTAAATTTGACGGATAAATTGGTTTGCGTTGATATAAGAAGGATGGAACAAGTCTTTATTGCATTATTTTCTAATTTTCTAAGATATTCGAATGCTGGACAAATCAATATTACAACGATGGCCACAGCAGAACATTGGCTATTAATGTTTGAAGATGAAGGTCCTGGTATTGATGAATCGCATCTTGCACATCTGTTCAAGCCATTCTATCGTCTGGAAGACTCTAGATCACGTCTAGATGGCGGTACTGGATTAGGCTTGGCAGTGATTGATGCAATTATTGAAGCACACCAAGGTCATATTTATTATTCTAAATCCAAAAACTTAGGTGGCAGCTGTTTTACTATTCAACTAAATCGTATAAATCGTAAGACATCAACTCATTTATAATGTGTTAAGTTCAGATCAATACGGCTTCATTTAAACCATAAATTTAAGATAAATTGATGTCTGAACTTAACCATTCTGTTTGATGATCCTCAAATAAATTTCATTACAATGAATTCTCATCTCGATATTTCGCTAGCATAAAAAATACCACAATGGAGAGTATGCCGATGATAATCCCTGCTGTTAATAATAAATTAACATGAGCTGAACTGAAGGCAATTTTACCTGCGTTAATCAATGCTGTACCTTGTTCAACGGGTAACTGGCTCGCCACTAAATAGGTATCACCAATCGATAGTCTGGCTTTTTCTGCTAAAACAGCAGTTAAATCTGACGGCACTTGAAGATGACTGCCAAATATATAGGCCATGAAAACACCAAATAAAGTAATACCTAGTCCTGTACCCAGTTCATAACCTGTACTTTCAAGTGAACCTGCCGCACCGCCCTTTTCTGCAGGTACTGAGCCCATGATCGCAATGGATGAAGCTGTTAAACCGATACTTAGAGTGAGTCCAATTGAAGCTAAAATAAAGGGAACAATAATTCCCGGATGATGAAAATCTGAATAACTCAAACTGATCAACGCAATTGCTGCCAATATTAATGAAAATGTTGCAACTAGACGCAGTCCGAATTTATTAGATAAAAATCCAGCAATAGGCCCACCAATAGCAGCAGCAACCATAATCGGAACCATAAAAAGACCAGCTTGTAGTGGTGTTAAACGAATGACATATTGCAGCTCCATCGCTAAGGTTAATTCCACACCTGCCAAAGCGCCTGCAGCAACCATTGCCATAATAATGCCTGCTAAAATAGCAGGGCGTGAAAATAGTGAAAGATCTAGCATCGGTTGAGGAGAATTCAGCTGTTTGCGTACAAATATGGTTAATAATCCAATAGAAAAAATGACTAAAGGAAGGACAATTAACAACGACTGTTTACCGCCTAAGCCTGCTTTGAGCGCATATACAAATGAAACCAAACCGAAAATTAGCAATAGCGCCTGACCAAATGCCCAATGTCCAGAGGTTACAGCTTCATTTTTGGATAATAAGAAATAGCACATTGGGGCGACAACTAACATGATTGGGACATTAATGAGGAAAACTGAACCCCACCAGAAATATTCTAACAATCCACCACCAATGAGCGGTCCAATGGCGGCACCGGCTGATCCGATTGTGCCCCAAATACCCAGCGCAATGGCACGTTCGCGACTGTCTTCGAAGGTTCTGCGAATAATACCCAATACACAGGGCATAATCATGGCACCGCCTAATGCTAATAAAGCACGTGCGGCAATCAGCATAGAAGCCGTTTGGGAAAATGCCGCAAGGACTGAGGCAATTCCAAATATAACCAAGCCAATCAGCAGAATCTTACGATTGCCGACACGATCAGCCAAAGTTCCCATCGGAACTAAAAGTCCAGCCATAAGTAATGGATAAATATCAATAATCCATAAGACTTGGTTGCTTGAGGCACTCAATGATTGGGTTAATGATGGAACCGCAACATGCAGTACAGTCATATCAATCACAATCGGCAGAAATGCAAGCACGACAGCGAGCAATATCCACCAGCGTTTCGGATCAAGATTCGTAGCTTTCATGATCAAACCTATATTGATGGTTTATTAAATCAATTCTGAAATAAAGATGTAAATGAAAGATTTGTTGTGGGCTAAACTCGTTAACCCACAGCTTTTATATTTAGCTTTTATTCTCAGTTTTGATGCTTAATGTGCCGCTTTACGTTTCGAGAATTTCTCAACCATGCTCATGACGACAATAAAGAAAATCGGTACAAAAATAACAGCTAGAATTGTTGCGCTGATCATGCCGCCAAAGACGCCTGTACCAATCGCTTTTTGAGTTTCAGAACTAGCGCCACTGGCAATGACTAAAGGAATAACGCCACAGGTAAATGCCAAAGATGTCATTAGGATTGGACGTAAGCGCAATTTAGCGGCTGCAACGGTTGCCTCCACTAAACCCATTCCTTCTTCTCTTAATGCTTTTGCAAACTCAACAATCAAAATGGCATTCTTTGCAGATAGACCAATAATCGTGATCATGCCGACCTTAAAGAAAATATCATTTGGCATACCACGTAACATTACTGCTAAAAAGGCGCCAATCAACCCTAGAGGGACAACTAGCATCACAGAGAATGGAATTGACCAGCTTTCATAAAGTGCTGCCAAGACAAGGAAAACGACTAACATCGACAACAGTAATAAAAACAAGGTTTGTGATTCCGACTGTTTTTCTTCTAGAGAAATCCCAGTCCACTCATAACCCACACCTTTCGGAAGCTGTTTAATCAAATTTTCCATCTCAGTCATGGCTTGTCCTGAAGATACACCTGCTGCTGGACTGCCAGAAATACTCAATGATGGACGACCGTTGTAACGATTGTATTGTTGTGGTGAATGTTGCCAAATGGGTGTAATTATTTCAGACATTGAAACCAATTTACCGCTTTGACTGTTCACTTTAATCTGAAGAATATCTTCAATACTCATGCGTGATTTGGCATCAAGTTGCACAATGACTTGTTGCATACGATCTTGATTTGGGAAATCATTGACATACATCGAACCCATCGAGGTCGAAATAATATCGGTCACATCACTGAAATTAACACCCAAAGCCTGCAATTTATCGCGATCAATTTTAAGCTCTACAGAACTGCCGTCAGGCAAACCTTCAGGATAGACCTCCGCCACGATTTTACTTTGTGATGCTAATGCTAAAAGCTGATCTTGCGCCTCTCTTAAAGCAGGCATACCAATGTTGCCATGATCTAATAATCGCAATGAAAAACCAGATGAATTCCCCAGTTCATCAATGGCTGGTGGTAACACAGACATGGTCTGGCCTTCTGAACTTTCAGCCATCGCCATATTGGCATTATTCACAACTTCTTGTGCCGTAATAGTACGCTCTTCGAATGGCAATAGATTAGTAAAATACATCGCTGTATTCTGACCAGAACCACTAAAACCAAAACCTAAGACTGCCATATTGTCTTTAATACCCGTTTCTTGGTCTAAATGATTTTGAAACTCAGCAACGACTTTACGGGTACGTTCTTGAGTTGCATCCGCAGGAAGCTGAATTGAAGTCATAAACCACCCCTGATCTTCTTCTGGCATAAACGCAGTCGGAACGTGTTTAAAACTAAAAATCAGCACAATGACAATGCCTAAGAAACATAACATTGCGAGGGTTTTATGTTTAATTACTTTAAATAAACTACGTTCGTAGCGATTGTTCAGCTTCTCAAAACTGCGATCAAACCATGCAAAAACACCTTTTTTCTGATGGTCTTGATCAATCGGTTTTAACATTGTTGCACATAACGCAGGGGTTAATGTCAATGCAAGGAAAGCTGAGAATAAAATGGAAACTGACATGGTAATGGTGAATTGGCGATAGATAATCCCCACCGAGCCTGACGCCAATGCCATCGGCAAGAATACAGCGGCTAACACTAAGGTAATACCAATAATCGGATTGGTAATTTCCTTCATGGCTTTAGATGTGGCTTCAACTGGAGATAAACTTTCTGTCGCCATAATTCGTTCAACATTCTCAATGACCACAATCGCATCATCGACAATAATCCCAATCGCAAGCACCATGCCGAACATGGTCAGCACATTAATCGAAAAACCTGCAAGTAGCATGACTGAAAATGTGCCAAGCAATGCAATCGGTGCAACGATCGCTGGAATTAAGGTGTATCGAACATTATGTAAGAAAATAAACATGACAATAAAAACTAAAGCCATAGCTTCAAGCAATGTCATGATTACTTTTTCAATCGAAACTTTTACAAAAGGTGCAGTGTCGTAAGGTATAGAGAATTTCATACCATCAGGCAATGCTAGACTTAATTGTTCAATTTTTGCTTTTACACCCTCTGCAGTCTTAACAGCATTGGCACCAGGACTCATTTGTATCGCCACAGCTGTAGAGGCTTTACCATTTTCTAAAATCGCAAAGTTATACATTTGCGCACCAATTTCGACACGAGCAACATCCGATAATCGAACAATGGCACCATTTTGTTGAGCACGTAAACTAATGTTCTTGAATTGCTCTACAGTTTCTAATTGACCTTGAGCAGTCAAAGGAATGGTGATTTGTTGCCCCTTCAACGCAGGAACATCACCAATACGACCCGGTGATATCGGCAAGTTTTGGTTTTGGATGGCTGTATTCACATCTTGAATACTCAATCCATAAGAGACCAAGCGGTCTGGATCGACCCAAATTCGCATGGCTTTCTCAGCACCAAAGTTTTGGACTTTACCAACACCTTCGACCCGTTTTAATTCTTCAATTACATAGCGAGTCATATAGTCACTGACATCAATTTCACTATATTTGCCATTTGGTGAACTCAACCCCACCATCATTAAAAAACCAGATGATGCAGCATCAACCATCAGCCCCTGTTGTCGAACTGTTTGGGGTAGGCGCGACTCAATGGCTTTAATTTTGTTTTGTACATCAACTTGTGCCAGTTCTACATCTGTGCCTGGTTTAAAGGTTGCGGTGATTGTTGCTGTTCCAGAACTATCCGAACTTGAACTGTAATACAGTAAGTTCTTGACAGCTGACATTTCCCGCTCAATCAATGTCACAACACTATCATTCAGTGTCTTTGGGGTAGCACCTGGATAGATTGCAGTAATACTGATCTGTGGTGGCGCAACACTCGGAAATCTTGCAATAGGTAACTTGGGAATACTGAGTACACCTAACAAAATAATAAATAAAGCGATCACCCATGCAAAAACAGGACGCTTAATGAAAAATTGAGACATTATTTCTTGCCTCCACTTTCCTGAGTATTTGTAGGTTGCCACTGCTTAATTTTTAGTTTTTGCTCAGGCTGTATACGATCAGCGCCTTCAACAATAACTTTTTCGCCTGCTTGTAATCCTTGTGTTACTACATAGCTATTTTGATAACGTTGACCAAGCTGAATAGGCTTGCTTTGCGCTAAACCTTTTTGATTAACAATCGTAACATTGGCTTTACCATTAATATCATGTTGAATCGCTTGTTCAGGTACTAACAGCGCATTTTCAACTTGAGCTCGGCTCATATTGACTCGAACATACATGCCTGGCAAAAGTTTTTGATTTTGATTATTGACTAGAATACGAATCGTGACATCACCCGTGTCAGGATCAACTTTAGTATCTGAAAATAGGATTTCACCTGTGACATTATAAGGTTTACCCTGACTATTCAGGATTTCAACCGTATGTTTGATGTTTGACACGTCACCTTGCTGCAAAGCTTCCTGTAGCTTTTCATAATCACTAATTGATTGCTTTACATCGACGTAGACTTTATTAATCTGTTGTATTACGGCCATCGCATTGCTATCGCCTTGACCAACCAATGCACCTTCAGTCACTAAGATTTCACCAATCGTTCCTGAGATGGGTGCTGTGACAGTGGCATATTTAAGATTGAGCTGCTGTCTACTTAACATAGCTTGCATTTGCGCCACATCGGCTTTTGCTTTTTTATAATCTGCTTCCGTATTGTTGTATTCCTGCTGACTAACCGCATTTACTTTTACCAATTCAGTGTAGCGTTTTAACAGCACCTGCAAACGTGTCACCTCAGCTTGTGCACGGTTTAAAGTAGCTTGATTGCTTTTTACATCTGCCTGAAAGATTTCAGAATTTAATTTAAAAAGTGGTTGACCTGCTTGCACATAAGAGCCTTGTTTAAAAAGCACTTTATCAACAATTCCACCTACTTGCGGACGAATTTCAGCAATCCGGTAAGCTGTAACACGGCCGGGAAGATTTTCAATTACATTCATAGATTGCGGTAATACAGTGATGGTACTGACCACCACCGGCGGCATTTCTGCTGCGGACTGTTCAGCATCTTTGGATTGTGTACAGCCGATCAAAAGTACAGTTGTAATAAGTATTGAACTTATTAAATGATGACATGTTTGCATGTTTTTCAGAGAGAGTTTTAGATGCTACTATTTTGAAATAGCAGTGTTTATGAATTGCTAATGTTATGTGGAGATTGTGTGGAGAAAACTGTTAAATGGGAAGTAATTTTAATTTGGCTGAAACTATTATTAATAATAAACACTTGATTTTGTTAAGCTAAATTATTGTTTTATAATAACTTTATTAATATTGGTTGATTGAGAAACCTGTTGGAAGTTTTAGATATATTTCATACTATTCTTTATATGAGTTATCTATTTAAAAAGAAGTAATAAAGAAGCTAATGGATCATTTTGAAGTAGAAGTTTTAAAACAAGCTGCTTCGTAATTCTTCAATAAATACGAAGCATATTTTAGTAAATTTAATTCTCTATTTATAATTTTTTCTTTTTTATTAATATTTTGAAAATTTTATTAAAACTTGCAACCCAATCAGCTTGGTCAGTATGCATGTGCTTCATGGCTCTTTTATGATTGAAGTTAGTCTTGCAAATATCGAACCATTTTTTTGTTCCTTTTTTCCCCTCAATTGCTTCACAAATCATGGTTATATTTTTTTCATTAAGCATCTCTTTGGTAATAAATAGAAAAAAACAAAATGCTTCATTATTTTTGTTATTTTTCTTAATATCAATAAGGTAAAGATGATCATGAAATTCGGCTAACTCTAACTTTAAAAACAAAAGTAATCTTCCAACGTCATCGTTAATCCAAGTATTATGAATAGGGAATTTAACGATGGGCTTTATCTGTAAAAGTGAAAAGGTGTCTGAAAGATTTCCACTTTGATCAATGCAAGATACTTTAGTTAATTTAGTAGAATCTTTTTTAGCTTCAATGTTTTTTAAACTACTAAATATAAGAGCAAGATCATCTACATCTAGTTTATTCGGTTTTTTTTCTGAATTTTCAGATTTTGTAGGTTTATTCTTTCTATTGCCATAACGGTTGCCTGATGATTCTTCATCTTTATTTTCATTTTTTTCTTTACTTTCAATATATTGTATATTTGATTCAGTTTCAATTACTTCTTCAATAATCTCAATATCGAAGTCAGTAAAATCTACTGAAATATCAGTCTGTTTTTTATTTTCACCTCTGTTGTGAGATGGGTCTTCTTGGGTGTTGATACGAGTGTTATTGCGTTTTTTTTTGTTTCGACCTTGTCTATGAACTTTATCTTTATCAATGGTTTCTATCTGTTCCTCTGATTCTGTTACAGGTGCATAAGCTACTATAGGAAAATCAGCAATAGGAGAAACTTTAGATACGTGTGTAATTAAAAATCGTTTTCCATTTTCAAGCCAAATACCTTCGGCAGTTAAGCTCATTGTTGTTGAATGCGGAGGAATTACACTAGGAAATCTAGATGGATATGGCTTTCCAGTTTTATCGAGTTTTATGTCATTTAACGAATTTCGTATATTTAGCACTTTTTCTTGGGTGTTTTTGTTTAGTGCTAGATTTGCCAAAAATGTGATCGCTTCTTTTCCTATGGTTTTAACCATATTTTTTTTCAGTACAACAGATATTTTTTCAACATTTTCAACATTTTCAACATTTTGAATTTCATATTTTTCTAAAAATAAATCAACTATATGTGAAATACTGTAATTTTCATTGATGATATGGCCTCTAATGTCCTTTCTTGCAGGGATATAAAAAGCATGGAGTGAATGAATACAACTTGTAAGTACTTCGATATTATCATTTGATTTTAAAATACAATATTTACTCATTAAAAATGGGTAATATCTAAAAGGCACATTTGCACTGTATTCATTTTTAGGAATGAATATTTTTTCATTATATAAGTAGTATTCGTCTGAATCAGGAATCTTAGCATCAAATCTAATGATCTTTGGTTCGTTAATGGAAAAATCAAACTCAAAATTAACTGTTCTCAGACAGTTATTAAAAGAGAATTTTCTTCCCTCTATTCGTGTTTGGCCTTTCCATATTGTGCCAATTTGTACTGTATCCAAATCTCGAAAAGTGACATCATATTTGTTGTAAGAATTTTCAGATACATTTAAACGATTAGGGTTTGCCGCATCAAGCTCAACAAGTAGAACTTCAATTAATATATTGTCAGATTCAGAACTCGAATTTAACTTTAAACAACTATATAGGTAGACAACTCGTTCGATTTCATCATCAGGAAATGAGTCAATAGAGGTCATATCAGAATATACTCTAATAAAGGTTATTATAAAAAAGAAATTATGAGTTATTAATAGTCTATTTTTATATATTTGACTAGCTTCTATTTTTGTAAACTAGCTTTTATTTTTGTAAGTGACAATGTTGTAAATTAGCAATCGAGTAAATACTGGCAACTGCTAAATTTTCCTGATGATTTAGTGGTGGTAAAATACTGGCTAAACGAGAAGCAAGCAAAGTTTTACCTGTACCGGGAGGTCCTCTAAATAAAATAGAATGTCCACCTGCGGCAGCAATTTCTAAGGCTCTGCGTGGGCGTACCTGTCCTTTAACATCTGCTAAATCAAATTTATAGCCTTGTGGTGAAATACTTTGGCAAGTCTCTGTCACTTTAATTTTTTGTGTTTCAGTAAAGTGTTCACAGACTTGCTTTAAATGTGAGGCTGCAAAAACTTCAATATCAGGCAGTTGCGCAGCCTCATCTGCATTTGCAGTAGGTAACATTAAACGATGTTGAGCCTGTTGGCATGCCATTGCAATCGTCAAAGTTCCTGTAACAGGTCTTAAGTGCCCATCTAATGCTAACTCACCCATAAATTCAAACTGATCTATGGCTGTATCTGGAATTTGTCCTGTGGCAATTAAAATACCTAATGCAATTGGTAAATCCAACCGCGAACCATCTTTAGGTAAATCAGCAGGGGCTAAGTTGATGGTTAAGCGTTTGGTCGGAAATTGAAAGCCACTATTAATGATGGCAGAGCGAACACGATCTTTACTTTCTCTCACAGCAGCCTCAGCCAAACCCACAATAGTCAGTGAGGGTAAACCTGCACTAACATGAACTTCGACTTCAATTAAAGGCGCATGTAACCCGAGTAAGCCTCGGGTATAAATTTTTGCGAATGACATTTTATTCTTCCAATTTGCTTTATTTTTAATCGTTTTATTATTTTTACGCACTTATTTTGTGCAAAAAGAAGTCAATCTTACTTTTGAACGAGAGATTCAAGCATTTTAACTTGAGTTTGAAGTTCTGCTAAACGGAGGTTGGCATTTTGTAGTGCAGTTTTTTGACGCTCTAATTCATCTTTAGAAACTAAATCCATTTGATTAACGGCTTCATTGAGGAGGGCACGTAAATTGTGTTCTAAATCTTTTTTAGGTTGATCAACTTGTTCCAAAATCGCTTGTAATAATGTTTCTATCATTGTTTATTCCAAAAAATGAGATATCTACGTAGTTTAACATCGCTTTTAATTTGCCCCTAGTGCTAACTGATTAGCATCGGTTGAATTAATAATAAAATACAAAAAATCAATCACAAATATAAAATTTTTAAAGTGAAAATGATAAGAAAATGTATAAAATAGGGTATAAGGCGATTTCTGCTAAAGTGGATTAATATCCCCAACCATTAAGACATTTTGGCATGAAAATTGAACATAAAACCTTACTGGTAAGAAAAGCCGAAGGAAAACAACATGAAACTTGTAACAGCAATTGTAAAACCATTTAAGTTAGATGATGTGCGTGAAGCATTATCTGAAATCGGTGTTCAAGGAATTACCGTCACAGAAGTGAAAGGTTTTGGACGTCAAAAAGGGCACACTGAACTTTATCGTGGTGCTGAATATGTCGTTGATTTTTTACCAAAAGTGAAAATTGAAATCGCAATCAGTGACGACATGGTTGATTCAGTAATCGAATCAATTACCCGTGTTGCTAGCACTGGTAAAATTGGTGATGGGAAAATTTTTGTCACTAATTTAGAGCAAGTCATTCGTATTCGTACAGGTGAAACAGGTGCGGATGCTGTTTAATTTGGCATGAAGTTTGCTGAGTAACACATAACTCAGAAAAACTTGGTTGGGGGATACGAATGAAAAAAATGCTACTTGCGCTCAGCCTGTCTGGCGCACTCCTTGGTGGATCAGTTGCGTGGGCTGAAGAAAACGTAACTGAACCCACTTCTACAGCAGTGGCTGAACCAAGTTCAAATGCTGCAACAACAACGATATCAACAACAGCAGAAATTACACCTGCTGCACCTGTAGAAGCAACCGCAGAACCTACTTTAAATACAGGTGATACGGCTTGGATTTTGGTTTCTACAGCACTTGTTTTACTCATGACTATTCCGGGCTTAGCACTCTTTTATGGTGGGATGGTTCGTAAAAAAAATGTTTTGAGTACAATGGCACATAGTTTAATGGCGGCAGCAATTGTCAGTCTGGTTTGGGTCGTTGTAGGCTATTCATTGGCTTTTAGTGGCGGCAATGCTTTCATTGGTAACTTAGATAAAGCCATGCTTTCAGGTATTACAACTGATGCGTTAAGTGGCTCTATTCCTGAAATTCTTTTTGTTATTTTCCAAATGACTTTTGCAATTATTACCGTGGCAATTATTAGCGGTTCAATTGCAGAACGTATGAAGTTTAGTGCTTATATTGCATTTATTACGGTGTGGGTCATTATTGTGTACGCACCAATTGCCCATTGGGTTTGGGGTGGCGGTTGGTTAATGAATGATGGCGCGCTTGATTTTGCGGGCGGTACTGTGGTTCATATTAACTCAGGTGTTGCAGGTTTAGTGACGGCTTATCTACTGGGTAAACGTATTGGACTGGGCAAAGAGTCTATGGCTCCACATAACTTGACTTTAACTGTACTTGGTGCAAGTTTGATTTGGGTTGGTTGGTTTGGTTTCAATGGTGGTTCAGCATTAGGTGCAAATGGTTCAGCAGCTTATGCTTTAGTGACAACTCAAGTCGCCGCAGCCGCAGCCGCAATCTCATGGTTATTGGTTGAAAAAATCGTTCGTGGTAAAGCATCTGTTTTAGGTGGTGCATCTGGTGCAGTTGCAGGTCTTGTGGTGATTACACCAGCAGCAGGTTTTGTGACAGTAAGTGGTGCTTTGATCATGGGCTTAATTGGTGGTGTTGTTTGTTTCTGGGGAATTTCAGGACTGAAACGCTTACTCAAAGCAGATGACTCTTTAGACGCATTTGGCTTACATGGTGTTGGTGGTATTGTGGGTGCAATTTTAACCGCAGTTTTTGCCAGTGAATTTATCATGGGCGAAAAAGTCCCTACCAATATGTTGCATCAACTTTGGGTACAAGTTGAGGGTGTTTTAGCAACGATTGTATATTCAGCAGTGATGACATTCATTATCTTAAAAGTCATTGATTTGGTGATTGGAATCCGTGTTGGTACAGATGATGAGCGTATGGGACTTGATTTAAGTCAACATGGCGAACGTATTGAATAATTTAAAAAGTTATACTATATATTGTGTAAAACAGCTCATTTGAGCTGTTTTTTTTCTATATATTGAGGAAAGCTCAACAAAATTCCTATTTTTTGATACACTAAATAAAATTTTAAAATGTGTTCAATTAAACCACTATGCATTGTCCATTTTGCAACGCTGCTGATAGTAAAGTGATCGATTCGCGTTTGGCGGCTGAAGGCTGTCAGATTCGTAGACGTCGTGAATGTATCAAATGTGCAGAACGTTTTACCACTTTCGAAACGTATGAAGTGGTGATGCCGCGTGTTATTAAATCTGATGGTAAAAGTGAACCTTTTGATGAGTTAAAATTACGTCGCTCATTGATGCATGCATTACAAAAACGTCCAGTAACTCAAGAGCAAATTGAAACGGTACTCAGTGACATTCAACTCAAAATTCGTAGATTGGGTGAGCGTGATGTACGTTCACGTACGATTGGTGAAATTGTCATGCAGTCTTTATTTTCCTTAGACCATGTTGCTTATGTACGTTTTGCATCGGTTTATCAAGATTTCCAAGATGTCGAAGCTTTTCGCCAACAAATAGAATTGATGCAGCATCGCGATCAAGAAAAATCTGATTGATTAGGCAGACATGAGAAGATTATGAATACAACGGTTGAAGCATTACAACAACATCAATATTGGATGCAAAAAGCGATTGCATTAGCACAACAAGGTCAATATTCAACCCGTCCAAACCCTAATGTAGGTTGTGTCATTGTCAAAGATGGGCAAATGGTCGGAGCAGGCTTTCACCCTCAAGCGGGTCAGCCACATGCTGAAGTTTTCGCCTTACGTCAGGCAGGAGAGTTGGCACGAGGTGCAACAGCTTATGTCACCTTAGAGCCTTGTGCACATTATGGACGTACACCACCGTGTGCTAAAGGTTTGGTTGAAGCGGGTGTGGCAAAAGTTATCGTGGCTTGTTCAGACCCAAATCCTTTGGTGGCAGGCAAAGGCGTTCAAATTTTAAAAGATGCAGGAATAGAGGTTGAAGTCGGCATTTGTGAGAAAGAAGCTGCTGTTTTAAATCGTGGATTTTTAAAAGCAATGTCTACAGGCATGCCTTATGTACGTTTAAAAGTAGCATCTAGTTTAGATGGGCGTACTGCAATGGCATCAGGTGAGTCCAAATGGATTACGGGCAGTGAGGCACGTCAAGATGTACAACATTGGCGTGCGATTTCTGGGGCAGTGATTACGGGAATTGATACGATTTTGGCAGATGACCCTCAAATCAATGTGCGTCATTTACCCAATATTGAAATTGATAGTATTGTTCAGCCTCAACGTATCATTTTAGATCGACAAGGTCGTTTACCTTTGACTGCCCAAATTTTGCAACAACCTGACACTGTGATGGTCATGGGACCATTTCGTGAGGAATTGGCTCAACTGGGTGTGGTACAATTAGAGATTCAATCTTTATTCAATTTATTGAAAACTTTAAAAGATTTTCACATTTATGATGTCATGATTGAGGCAGGCGCGACTTTATCGACTGCTTTTTTACAAGCGCATCTTGTCGATGAAGTCATTAGCTATGTTGCACCGACATTTTTAGGTCAATCTGCACGTGCGATGTTCAACGCTTCTTTTGAGCAGATGGCACAACAACTCCGCTTTAAACTTGAGAATGTCACTCAGTTGGGTCAAGACATTCGCTTAAGATTAATTCCTTTGCAAGAGTCAGTATGAATTCAGAGTCTTCGATATATCACAAACGTCGTCATGCTGCACGTACGACGGATGAATATCTTTTCAATCAGCTCGTCCCTTATTTAGGTAATAAACGCCGATTGTTACATCTGATTTTAGAGGCACTTGAGCAAACAGGAACTTTAAATCAAAAAGGTAAAAGAGCCCCAATTTTTGCTGACTTTTTTGCTGGTAGCGGTGTTGTTTCGCGTTTAGCAAGACAAAATGGTTATCGTGTGATCGCAAATGATTGGGAGCCTTATAGTCATGCACTTAATCATGCAATTTTGGCATGTACTGATGCACCCGTATTTAAAGAGTTAGGTGGGTATCAAAAAGCCATTGATTATTTAAATCGATTACCTGAAGTGAAAGGCTGGGTGACACATAACTTATGTCCACGCAATGATGAAATTTATGATCCTGCACGTGATCGTTTGTTCTTTAAACGCCGTAATGGGATGCGTATAGATGCCATTCGCCAACAAATAGCCACTTGGCAAGCGCAAGGTGCGATTGATGATGTAGAAATGAGTGCTTTGCTTGCACCTTTGCTTTATTCGGCGAGTTTTGTTAGTAATACCAGTGGTGTATTTAAAAGTTTCCATCATGGTTGGGGTGGTAAAACCCAAACCGCTTTAGAACGGATTGAGTCTTTATTGTGGTTAACACCAAGCCGTTTTAGTGAAGTAGGTGACAATAAGCAAAAAACACCAATGGCAGAAATGTGGTGTGTAGATGCACAGCATTTGGCAAATCAAATGAGTGGCTTTGAGGTGGATGTTGCATATTTAGATCCACCTTATAACCAACATGCTTATAGTAGTAATTATCATGTGTTAAATTCTTTAACATTATGGGATCAGGTCGATTTACCTACACCAGATACCAAAGGTTTTAAGAGTGGTATTGACCGTGCTTGGCGTAAAGAACGCCCAAGTCAGTATAATTCTTCAAAGCATGCACAAGACGCATATGAAAAATTATTATCTACGATTAATGCACGCTATATTTTAACCAGTTATTCAACTGATGGTAATATCGAAGCCAAAGACTTACTCAAAGCCAATTTGGCACGAGGAAAGGTGACATTACTGACCCAAGATGTACCGCGTTATCGGGTGAGTAAGCAGCGCCAGTCAGAACGCGCACGTGTGTTAGAGTTTATTGTAATTACAGATACACACGCAAAATCTGGTCCACCATTACGTCAATTATTAAGTCAGCTTTATCATTTTGCTGAATTAGGTGGTGTCGATACATCAGGTGTTAGTACTCAGTTAGCACTTTGGTAAATTTCTACTTTTAACAAGTCGGAAACTACATAGTGTGAAACGCGATAGATTAAAAACTTAATGATGAAAAGTTTAGGGTAGTATTTATGTTCACAGGCATTATTGAAAGTTTAGGAAAAGTAGAAAGTCTGCAAAATGTAGGTGGTGATGTACGTTTACGTATTCATACTGACTTAGATATGTCTGATGTTCATTTAGGTGATTCTATCGCGACCAATGGAATTTGCTTAACTGTGATTGATTGGGGCGAAAATTGGTATGCTGCGGATGTTTCGCGTGAAAGCCTAAATCGTTCAACCTTAGCCCAGTGGAAAGTTGGGCAAGCTGTAAATGTTGAAAAGGCGATGCTACCAACAACACGTTTTGGGGGGCATATCGTCAGTGGTCATGTGGATGTTGTTGGTGAAATTACAGTGGTGCGTTCAGATGCACGTTCATTGTATTTTGAAGTGACCACACCTGTTGAAATTGCAAAATATTTAGCTGAAAAAGGTTCAATTACTGTAGATGGAATTAGCCTAACCATTAATCATTTACGTGGTAATATTTTGAGCCTTAACCTTATTCCACATACAGCAGAACGTACCAATATTGGGACATGGAAAGTCGGTACTAAAGTGAACTTAGAAGTAGATGTTTTAGCACGTTATATTGAACGTTTATTGTTAGGCGATAAAGCTGCTGAAGTAAAAACTGAATCAAAATTGAGCATGGAGTTTTTGGCTCAAAATGGCTTTTTAAAATAATCAAATACGCCCTCATAAATCAGAAGTCTAATTTATTTTAGGCTTTTTTTTATTTACATCGTGAAACTAGACGAATATATTGCAATTACTTTATTGAGAAGAGAATTGAGTATTGCTTGATTTTTTAATGCATATAGAACAATTATTGCCTGTATTGCTTGATCAATATGGTTTGTGGATTTACGCCATTTTGTTCCTGATTATTTTTGCAGAAACAGGCTCCGTATTTATGTTTTTTTTGCCGGGAGACAGTTTACTGATCGCCATAGGTGCTTTGTGTTCAACAGCAGAAGCTGTGCATTTAAGTTATATGGGGATTTTGTTGATTATTGCTTCAATTCTTGGCTATATCGTCAATTACTATACAGGTAAAGCATTAGGTTTTCGTTTTTTTAAAAAGCACCCTAAAATTTTTAAACCTGAATATATAGAAAAAACCAATCAATATTTTTTAAAACATGGTGGAAAAACCATCATGATGGCACGTTTTATTCCCTTTGTTCGTTCATTTGCACCGTTTGCCGCAGGTGCGGGGCATATGAAAATGAGTAATTTTATGTTTTATAACGTGGTTGGTGGTTTTATTTGGATTGGACTATTATTGGGGATAGGTTATGGCACAGGTAATCTAATTTCCTATACTGTTGATTTATTTTAATTATTTATTATATAAAATGAGAAAAATAGCCAAGCTCAAATTTGTATTGAACTTGGTTAAAATCATTAATGTTTGGTGATGGTGAGTGTTGTTTGTTCAAACCAAGAGTTTTTTGCTTGGATTTGATCAATTGAAAAAATACCTTTTTGAGATTCACGTACTAAATATACAGAGATCGAATGAAAATCTGAGCGGCTAATCAGTAAGTCTTGAGCAGAAACAGTCCATTTCTCACCTGAACTGAGTACCGCAATTTGCTTCGAGATTTGGTTGAGCATGTCCATATTCTTTTCCTCGTTATTCAGTTTTGAGATATTCAAAAACTGTTTTTATCGTAAAGAGATTTAAAACATGACTATGATGTGACATTAATATGTCAATTTAGTGACATTGAAAATAAAAATAATGAACATGCGATGTTTAAACTTGATCTGAAAAATGAGTATTTTTTAAAATATACGCAATTTCTTCATCTGAAGCTGCTTTTAACTTTGCTCTAAAGTCGTTGACGGCTTGTTCGATAAAAGTTTCAGCTTCTAGCTCTAAACGTAAGCGCACACTTTCAAGTTCAGACATCATCTCTTGATCAGCGACTTTAAAATGATTATTGGCATAATCAGTTGCAGGTGTTTTTGGGTTTTCAGTATAACGTTCAGTATACAGCTCTGTTTCAATTTGAATTTGTTCTTGAATTGAAGCAAGTGTTTGAATTTGTTGTTGTGTTTGTTTTAGTTCATCTTGAATTAATTGTTGATTATATTGTTCTTGTTGCGCACGTTTTTCAGCTAAAGACTGCTCTAAAGCCAATTGCTTACGAATACGTGCTTCTTCGATCAGTTGTGCTTTGAGGTCGGCATAGGCTTGTTCAACTTTAAGCTGAGCGACTTGCATCGCACGTTTATCATTGTCCATCCATGCTTGAATTGGGGACTCAGGAGTGAGTAAATCACAGACACGACTGAGGTCATCTAAATACGTTTGGCGCACGACTTCAGGGGTATCTAGCCAACGTTTTTTAAAATCTTGACCAACATTTAATGCCACAACGCATCTCCTTTTCGGCGCTTTAAAATGACTTTCTTTATAATTTAAATGTTTGAGGAGCAAAGCCTAAACGTCGATAAGTTTTATACTTTTCACGTCCTATCTGCTTAGCAGGCTCATCATTTTCAATTATTTCAATAATGTGACTAAATTGTCCAACTTGATCAAGTGCTTGATTGTTAAAATTAAACACAATCCATTCAGCTTGGGTTGGCAAATGTGCAGAAATACAAATCGGTGCATCTTTTTGGTCAATGCCATGTGCTAAAAAACTAGCAGGGTCAAATGTCCAAAGTAGCTCATCAAGTTGCTGTTGAACCTCAGGATCTGGACAATAAATCCAAATTTTTGCATGCTGTTTTGAGATCTTGCGGCAGAGACGACAAGTGCTTTGCACTCGTCGTTCTGGGCTTTTTTCAAAAAGATAAAAGCTAATTTTAGCCATTGGCTTTAACACGATTGGCAATGAATTGCATTAATAGCGGTACAGGACGACCTGTTGAGCCTTTTGCCGCACCAGATAACCATGCAGTTCCTGCAACATCTAAATGTGCCCAACGGTATTCACGTGTAAAACGTTGTAAGAAACATGCCGCTAAAATTGCACCTGCTTGTGGACCTGCACCACTGATATTACCGATATCAGCAAAGTTTGAATCTAGCATATCTTGATAATCATCAATGACAGGTAAACGCCAAACACGGTCAAAGCTTTCTTCACCTGCAAGATTAATTTCTTGAGCAAGTTCATTATCTGGGGTAAATAAACCACTGAGTACTTTACCCAAAGCAACGACACATGCACCTGTTAACGTTGCGATATCAATCACCACCGCAGGATTAAAGCGTTTTACATAGGTTAAAGCATCACATAACACTAAACGACCTTCAGCATCAGTGTTAAGAATTTCAACAGTTTGTCCACTCATTGTTGTCACGATATCGCCTGGGCGAGTTGCATGACCTGATGGCATATTTTCTGCCGCAGCAATTGTACCGACAACATGAATTGGAAGATTTGCTTCACATAAAGCACGTAATGTCCCAAGCACAGATGCAGCACCACACATGTCATATTTCATTTCATCCATGCCAACGCCTGGTTTAAGTGAAATACCACCTGTATCAAAAGTAATCCCTTTACCCACTAAAACAATAGGTGCTTGATCTGGATTGGCTTTATATTCAAGGGTAATGACACGTCCTGGACGTTCCGAACCTTTACTTACAGCAAGGAAAGAGTGCATGCCCAAATCAGCCAACTGCTGTTCTTCAAGTACAGTAACTTTTAAAACATCAGGGAACTCAGCAGCAAGCGCACGTGCTTGATCTGCTAAATATTCAGGAAAACAAATATTGGCAGGACAGTTACCCAAGTCACGAGCAAGATTTTGACCTTGTTGTACTGCCTCAATTAAACTAATTTGTGCTGCATCAAGACTGGTATGTGTCGAAACAAGCTCAATATCAGTTAATGAAAATTCATTTTTTTTACTTTTGAATTCATCATAAGCATAAGCTGCTTGAGTTAAATTTAATGCAAAAAGATAATGTAATTCATTTGGCAAAACAGAAATATCAATACTGATTTGTTTGAATTTTTTTTGTGATGCTTTGATAATGATTTGTGCGATTTTTGCTAATTTTGCAGCTTTTAATTCACTCGCTTGATCAACTCCGACTAAAATGCTGTAAGCATTCTGTGTGACTTGACCAACCAAGGTTAAAGTTTCTGCAACACTTGCTTTAAATTGTGCCGCGCTAATTGCAGTATCTAAATCTTTGATTTGATAGTTAGATTTTACTTCTGATAAGTTGTCTGAACTTGCCAAAATAAAAAGTGCTTGGCTTGATGCACTGCTTGTTACTGAAGTATTAATGCTTAATTTCATATGCGATCTATATGCCTTTAGAGACGTTTGAAAACATTAAACCATTGAAACACTACCAATGATAGAATTTCAATGTGGTTTTATATTTTTAACATTCGGGTAAAATACTAAAACGCATATTCACCCAACTCACTTTGGAAGATTCCCTTGATTATAAGACGTTATCTCGTCAAACAAGTTGTTTCAACATCTTTAGTTGTTGTCGCACTGCTCACACTCATTATGATGGGTGGACGTTTGATCAAGTATTTTGGTGTTGCAGCACAAGGGCGCTTAGATGCCACAATTTTATTTAGCATCATTGGCTACCGTTTACCTGAGTTTTTAACCCTTATTTTACCACTGGGATTTTTCATTGGTTTAATGCTGGTTTTTGGTCGTTTATATGTAGATCATGAAATGGCGGTACTCAATGGGAGTGGTGTCAGTAAAATTCAGCTTGCGCGCTTATTGATTCCTTTAACGATCATTTATTTATTTGTACAAAGTGTACTGATGATCTGGATGTCACCATGGGGCATTCGTGAATATGAAAAACTGGTTTCAACACAAGCTGTTCGTACAGGTTTCGATCTCGTCCGACCCAAAGAATTTATTTCATCAGGTCCTTATACCATCTATGCAGGTTCATTATCTGACGATCGTAAAAATTTAAAAGATATTTTCTTTTATCAACGCGCTCAAAAAGAGGGTAAACCTGATGTCATGATTTTGGCAAAAGAAGCAACGCGTGTTGAAGTTGCTGATGATACGGCAAACGTTGTGGATTTATTGCAAGGTCGTCGTTACGAGATTTTCCCAGGTACAGCAAAATATACACAAGCTGAATTTCAGTCCTATCGTCTACGTTTAGAAAATGACAAAGAAGCTAAGTTTGAAAGTAACGAAGTCGAAGCTTTATCTTTCTCTAAACTGCTCAAAAATACCGATGATCCTGTTGTTGCGAGTGAGTTGGGGTGGCGGATTTTTGTACCATTTAGCATGATTGTGGCATTGATGTTAGCCACAGCGTTGTCTGAAGTGAGTCCACGACAAGGGCGCTATTTAAAGTTATTTCCTGCTTTGCTGATTTTTGCGAGTTTAATTGTTGCACTCATGGCAATCAAAACCCGTATGAGTAAAGGTGAAATTGGAATTTGGGCATATCCTGCTGTTTTACTGTTTTATGCAATTGGCGCAGCGCTATTTTCCCGTAAGCAAAAATTAGCACCTAAGATTAAGAAACAAATTCAGCGAGTGAAATCATAATGTTAGCACGTAAAATTGTCGCCAAGCATGTGGTCAATACAACAGCGCTCGCAATGTTGGGTGCAACAGCTGTATTGTCAGTCTTACAGGTTTTATTTACTTATTTAGGCGAATTAGGTGATTTAAAAGAAGGTTATAATGCTTGGAATGCGTTGCAATATGTCTTGTGGGGCGCACCCAAATACCTATATGAAATTTTACCTATTTCAGCGTTGATTGGTGCCGTGCTTGGACTGGGTTCAATGGCATCAAATAGCGAATTGATTGTGATGCGTGCCTCAGGAATTAGCCTATGGCGTATTGTGGGCTGGGTCATGCGATCAGCCATGCTATTGGTTGTACTGTCTTTTATTCTCAGCCAATTTGTTGTGCCTTATACCAACGAACAAGCTAAAAGTATCAAAAGTAAACAAAGTGTTGCAGCCTTAGGCGAAGTTAAAGGCTATTGGACACGTGAAGGACAGCGCTTTATTTATATTGATTATGCCAATTCAAAAGGTAATCTAAAGCAAGTACAAGTTGTTGACTTCGATCAAGATTATCGCATGAAGTCGCTTTTGAATGCTGAGCAAGGTAATTTTGTTGAAAATGGTCAATGGAACCTCAGTCAAGCGACACAAGTAAACTTACAAACAGATGGGCGAGCAACCCTCAACCGTGATAGCCAGCATAATTTAGCTTTAGCATTACAACCAAAATATGTGCATATGGTGACGATTGACCCTGAAGATTTAGCACCAAGTCAATTGGTAAGCTTTATGCGCTATATGGATCAATATAGCCAAGTACCCAAAACATATTCATTGGCATTTTGGCAAAATGTTGGATCGCCATTTGCTTTATTAGCGTTGGTCTTGATTGCCTGTTCATTTATTTTTGGACCATTGCGTCAACAGTCTATGGGCTTTCGTTTAGTGATTGCTCTATTTGTTGGACTTGGTTTTTACTATATTCAAGACTTTTTAGGCTATGCGAGTTTGGTTTATTCACCATCTCCTGCATGGTTTGTATTCGTACCTATTGTCTTGATGTTTGGTGTGGGTAGTTATTTATTATACCGAGCTAGATAGTAATCTTTCTCATTTAAAATACTGATGGTACTTATAAATGAATACCATCAGCTTCACATAGAGTCTGCCGTAAAAAAACGGTAAGATATGACGATTAATTTGTAAACAGTAAAGAGTGAAAATTATGACGGATGCAACTGCTGGCAAAATCCCTCACGTTCTAGTGATCATGGACGGTGTGGGTCATCGTGAAGCGGTCGAAGATAATGCGTTTTTAGCAGCAAAAACGCCAAATCTAACCATGATGCAAGAAAAGCATCCGCATAGTTTAATTTCAGGCTCTGGTGAAGATGTCGGTCTACCTGATGGTCAAATGGGTAACTCAGAAGTGGGTCACATGAACTTGGGTGCAGGTCGTGTGCTATATCAAGACTTTACCCGTATTACCAAAGATATTCGTGATGGCGCTTTTTTTGAGCATGAAGTTCTCGTCGATGCTGTAGAAAAAGCCAAAGCGGCAAATGGCTCAGTTCACATCATGGGCTTATTGTCACAAGGTGGCGTACATTCACATGAAGATCATATCGTGGCAATGTGCGAGTTGGCATTGAAACGTGGTGCTAAAGTCTATTTACATGCTTTCCTTGACGGACGTGATACACCACCACGTAGTGCACAACCTTCATTAGAAAAGTTGGATGCTTTATTTGCACAATATCCAAATCAAGGTCGTATTGCGACGATGATTGGTCGTTATTTTGCGATGGATCGTGACAACCGTTGGGATCGTGTAGAACAAGCTTACCGTTTAATGACTGAAGGCGAAGCGCTTCGTGTTGTTGACTCTGCGGTTGAAGGCTTGGAACAAGCATATGCAGCCAATGAAAATGATGAGTTTGTAAAAGCGACTCGCATCGGTGAGATTGCTAAAGTTTCAGATGGTGACAGCATTGTGTTTATGAATTTCCGTGCTGACCGTGCACGTGAAATCACCAAAGCTTTTGTTGAAAAAGACTTTGCAGGCTTTGAACGTAAAGTTGTACCAAATCTGTCTAAATTTGTCATGTTGACACGTTATCAGGCAACGATTGATGCACCTGTTGCGTATATGCCTGAAGAACTGAAAAATTCAATTGGTGAATACTTATCTTCATTGGGCAAAACTCAGTTACGTATTGCCGAAACTGAAAAATATGCACATGTGACATTCTTCTTTAGTGGTGGTCGTGAAGATGAATATGTAGGTGAAAAGCGTATTTTGATTCCATCACCAAAAGTTGCAACCTATGACTTACAGCCAGAAATGAGTGCACCAGAAGTCACTGAACAATTGGTTGCTGCGGTGAACTCTGGTGAATATGACTTATTGGTGGTGAACTATGCCAATGGTGATATGGTCGGTCATACAGGTGTTTTTGATGCCGCAGTCAAAGCTGTTGAAGCTGTAGATACAGGTTTAGGTCGCCTATATGAAGCAGTGATGGCAAAACATGGGCATATGATTATTACTGCCGATCATGGTAATGTAGAACAAATGCAAGACTATGTCAGCGGTCAGGTTCATACTCAACATACCACTGAATTAGTGCCATTTATCTATGTTGGTCCAACTTCAGCAACCATTGCAGAAGGTGGTGTATTAGCCGATGTTGCTCCAACATTGTTGAATCTCATGAATATTCCTGCACCAAAAGAAATGCAGGGACGTAATTTAATTACGCTAAATCCATAAAATCAAAAAAGGTGAGTGAATGGCTCAAGCTTGGAAATACATTGCTGTTTTAACAGGGTTAATTGCTAGTGGAAGCCATTCTCTTTGGGCTGCGGAGCAATCCGTAGTCCTAGACTTTGATAATGAAATAGAACAAGGGACTACAGAAGTTCCGATTGAGTCAATTGAACAATTTGTACAGATTTATGGCTTAGTGAAAGACAACTATGTACAAGAAAAACCAGATGACACATTATTTTTACAAGCAATCAAAGGGCTTGTTGGTGGACTAGACCGTTACTCGCGTTATTTAAGCCCAGAAGAATATAAACAATTAATACAATATACAGAGGCAGATTTAGCGACTGTCGATTTTAAACTGATCTTTGATACACATATGCATCAGTGGCAAATTAGTCAATTAAAAGAAAACTCAGATGCAGCGAAACAAGGATTAAAAGAAGGTTTTACGGTTTTTAAAATTGATAATCAAGAGTTAAAAAATTTAAATGCCGAACAAGTTGAAGATCTACTACATGGTTCAATTGGTTCTAGTTTTCAACTACAGTTAAACCCTAAAAGCACTGCCATTACGTTATTGCGTAATAAAAAATTAGAAATCGCTGATATTGAACCTATGTTATTACATAATCAAGTTCTGCTTTTAAAAGTAAAGGTTTTTCAACAAGATACCGCAAATGAAATTAAACGTATTTTAGAAGAATATAATTCGCCTCGTTTAAAAGCTGTCCTTATTGATTTGCGTAATAATCCTGGTGGACTGTTGTCTGCTGCGGTTGAAACAGCCGATTTATTTTTAAATCAAGGAACGATCGTTTCAACTAAAAGTCGTTCAGAAGGCAATCAACAATTTCAAGCTTTGCCTGGAAATGAGTTCCCAAATATTAAAATGGGGATCTTAATTAATCATCGTTCGGCATCTGCTGCAGAAGTTTTTACTGCTGCAATGAAAGAACATCAACGTGCTTGGGTCATTGGTGAGAAAAGCTATGGCAAAGGAGTTGTACAAAAGCTTTTTCCATTGCCTAATGGTGCGGCATTGCAAATGACAGTGTCACATTATTTTACCCCGAAAGACAGCATGATTGATGGTACAGGCATTGCTCCAAATCAAGAATATACGTGGTCTTTAGATATGAAAGAAGACACATATTTAAATAATGTGTCTGAACTTTTGTTAAAGCATCACTAGCCTAACTTTAGTCTTCTTCGCTATCTAAACCAAACTTTTTTAAACGATAGCGCAAAGATCGAAAGGTCATACCAAGTTTTTTCGCAGCTAAAGTTCTATTCCAATGGGTTTGATTGAGAGCGTTTAGAAGAACCTCTTTTTCTACATTTTCTAAAAACTGCTCTAAACCTTCTGAAGGAATATTATTGGAAATGGGCTGCGTGGCTAAACGTGGCTCGATATTGATTTGTTCTTCAGTTTTCTCAACGTTAAAATTACGTTTCTGTGAATACTGAAGGTGTTCAATACCGATCACATGTTCATCACATAAGGTGATGGCACGTTCAATCATGTTGCGTAGTTCACGAACATTGCCTGCAAAAGGCTGCACTTGTAAAAAACGTTTTGCATCTTCATTTAAAACTTTACTTGGAATATCCCATTCCAAACAAATATTTTTAATAAAATGATGTGCCAAGATAAGAATATCTTTGCCACGTTCTCTTAAAGGTGGTAAGTGTAAGTCCATGACATGAATACGGAAAAATAAATCTTGACGAAATTTTCCTTGTTGTACACGTTCTTCTAAGTTTTGATTTGTTGCGCTAATAATCCGAAAATCCACATCAACTTCTTGATCACTGCCTAAAGGGCGAATTTTCTTTTCTTGTAACGCACGTAATAACTTGGTTTGAGTGGTCAACGAAAGTTCAGCAATCTCATCTAAAAATAAGCATCCACCATTTGCAGATTGGATTAAGCCTAATTTATCAGGTGTCGTTCCTGCACTTGTTGCGCTCACAGAACCAAATAATTCACGTTCGATTAATTCTTCAGAAATTGCCCCACAATTAATCGCGACAAATGCACTATCACTGCGGTTACTTAATTTATGAATTAAGTGGGCAACGACTTCTTTTCCTGTACCTGATTCACCAGAAATAAAAACAGGGGCTTGTGAGCGAGCTACTTTCTTGATGGTTTCTTTCAATTTCAACATTGGTTTAGATTCACCAATAAGAAGTTGATGCTCAAGCTGTAAATTATCTTCACTAAAATCAACTAAAGGCACCTGCCTTTAAGGAAGCAATCGCAATTTCCATATTTCCATAAGCGGTGAGTACCGCAATAGGAACTTTAGGATAATGCTGTGTAACATGTTTAACCAAGTCTAAACCACTTCCATCAGGAAGATTTAAATCGGTAATACATGCGTTGTATTTGTGTTCACTAAAGAACAATTTTGCCTGTTGTAGATGATGTGCAATATGTGTTTTGATCCCCATTCGTGCCAAAGTCATTTGCATTAGCACGCACAAGTCATGCTCATCGTCCACAAGTAGAACTAATGGTTGTCGTGTGGTCATATCCCCAATAACCTAAATTAAGTTTTAAATGGGCACTCTATTCGGAAGCATGCCCCTTGTTGTTTTTTCTGCTCTATGTAAATGAGCTTTGCTTGATTTGCTTCACAGATACTCTGCGATAAATATAAACCTAAACCTGTACCATTAATTTCAGTTGTAAAAAATGGTTGAAATAATTGCGCTAGGTTTTGATGTGTAATACCTTGACCGAAGTCTATCACATCAATAAACAGATGTTGAGCCTCAGTATGCACTAGAATTTGGATAAAATCAGCATCATGTGAATTATGTCTTATCGCATTACGAATGAGATTAATCAAAACTTGTCTTAACTGTGAATCATCAAACTGAATTACATAGTTTTGCGGCAGACTTAACGCAATTTTATTTTTTACATCTGCTAAGTCATTGATGAATAAATCTTTAAAAAATACTTCAAGTTGAATGTCTGATATGGTGGTTTTTTTATTTTTTGCCATATCTAAAGTTTGTTGAATAATATGGTTAATACGATGCGTCTGCTTTTGAATCATTTGATTGAGCATGAGGCGTTGCTCTTCATCAGCATCTAAATTTAACTCATTGGCTTGCGAAATTGCGGCAAGTGGGTTGCGAATTTCATGGGCAATACTCGCTGAAAGTTGCCCTAAAGACGCCAGTTTGAGCTGTTGTGCTTTTTGATTAATTTTCTGTGCATCTTCTAAAGTTAAAAGGCTTAAAGCTTGATGTGGAACGAGAAGCTTTTGTACACGAATATCAATCGTATAATGACTTTGTGCTGAGTCAAATTGAAAACGTTGCCCATCCTCTAAAGGTCGTTTTTGTAATAAATCAAATAACTCTTTTTGAAATTTGATCAATGAATATTGTTCATGTGAATAGGCATATAAAGGTGCAATTCCTAATAAAGAACATGCCGCAGGGTTGCATACCACAATGCGATAATTTTCGTCTAAAACCAAATAGCCGAGTTCAATTTGTTCTAAAATATAACGATTAATATTTTGTAATTTTAAAAGTTCTAAAGACTGTAGAGAATTAATCGTTTCTAAAACTCTAAAGCGTTGAATTGAAATTTGTCCTATGCCATACACAATAAAAAATAGAAAAGCCAAAAGGGCACTATTACTAATATTATTGAGATTAGAAATATCTAAAAAACTACCAACAAATTGTTGATAAATTACGGCAATGACTGAAATAAGAGTAACAATTAAAGCTTCATTTTTTTGCAGTAAAAAATTGGCTGAAAATACCATAATCACAAAAAGCAGACTAATCGAAAGATTTGGTCCACCTAAGGAAAAGGTTAAAGTACTTAAAAATAAAATATCAACAATAAAAATAGCAAAGAGCTGCTGTGCAATAAATTGATGGATAAATCTGAGAGCAAGTAACTGGATTAGACTCATCACAGCAAAAATAATTAAGCTGTCAAAATACAATTTGCTATGTAGATAATTGAGTCCATTATGTTCAGATGTGAACAAAAAAATGCTGATGAGACAGAAAGATAAAGTGAGTCTATAAACTGAATATAATGTGCCTAAACGGTAAATGGTTTGTTGAAGTGAGTTTGCTACCGCAGGCCACATAGTATTCATTTTTATGCCAAATTTATGGTTTGATTAAACCATAGCGTATTGCTAAATGGGTTAATTTAACATCGCTATCAATGCCTAACTTTTCAAAAATACGATAACGATAAGTATTGACCGTTTTGACACTAACAAAAAGTTTATCAGAAATTTCTTGTGCGCTAATACAATTGACAACCATCATCGCCACTTGCATTTCACGTTCAGATAAAGCATCGAAAGGAGAGCTTTGGTTGTCCGACAAATAAGAACTTGCAAGTTGTTCGGCAATATCAGCACTAAAATATTTACCACCTTGCATCACTTTATTAATTGCACGAACCATTTCAGAGATCGGGGCACCTTTCGTGATATAACCACGCGCACCTGCTTTTAATAATAAAGAAGGATAAGGTTCTTCTGCTAAACCACTCACAGCTAATACTTTAGTGTCAGGGGCGGTCTGTAATAAACGACGTGTTGTTTCAACGCCACCAATACCGGGCATATTAACATCAAGTAAAACAATATTAGGGTGTTGTTGGCGGACAATGGCGATGGCTTCTTCACCTGATTCAGCTTGACCAATGACTTGAATATCAGCTTGATCTTCAAGCATACGACAAATGCCCGTACGTACTAATTCATGGTCATCTACCACTAAAACCGTGATCACTAAGACCTCCTTATATTTTCAAAAAAGCAACTTTTTTGTTACACAAAGCAAAAAGTACTTGCAATGTCATAACAAAATTAGCAATGCTATTCGTAATCTTTCTTAAACTTTTATGCACAATGACGTAGCTAATTTGATTATTCAATATTAGTCATGTTTGAGTATAAATGTAAGTCATAATTGAGGTAATTAGCAATAGTGCAAAAAGCCTCCCTGAATGAGTAAGTTACCGTGATAAAGTCAAAAAAAACGTTAATGCATGCCCTGTCTGCAGCAGTGCTACTCAGTTTGAGTTCGGCAAGCTTTGCAGATCTTGTAAATGTTTCAGGGGGGACACAACATGCTTCTATGAGCTGGTCAGCCGATGATGCGAGCCAGTTACTCAATGGCGATATGTCAGTCAGTGAAGATGACGACGAACCATCTCCACCAGGTTCTGTGACCTATTTATCTGCGCCACCAACTAAAACATATACAACAACGACAACAGCCGCAGCACCAATTCAGCAATCTGTTCAAATTTCAGATACTAACCGATATTTAAACCAGCCTTCTGTAAGCGCACGCGCTGCTTTGGTCATGGATGCAAATACTGGTGAGGTGCTTTATAGTAAAAATACCAATACTGCTTTACCTATCGCGTCTATTACCAAGTTAATGACGGCTGTGGTCACAGCAGATGCTCGTTTAAATATGTCTGAAGACATTATGTTGCAATCAATTGATTTTGCTGGAGCTGGTGGTAAAAATTCAAGCTCAACTCTAAAAGTTGGCGATACCATGAACCGTGCAGAGATGTTATTGGTTGCATTAATGAAATCTGAAAATCCAGCAGCAGCCGCTTTAGCACGGACTTATCCAGGTGGACGACCTGCCTTTGTTGCTGCAATGAATGCAAAAGCACGTCAATTAGGAATGAGTTCAACTTATTATACCGAGTCTACAGGTTTAGACCCGCATAACATTTCTTCAGCACGTGATTTAGGAATTTTAGTGAGTGCTGCATCTCAGTATGGTTTGATTCGTCAATTTTCTACTACAGCACATTATGACTTTAATCTTGGTTATCGTATTTTAAAATCCAACAATACCAATGCAATGGTGCGTAATGGTGGTTGGAACATTAATATTTCAAAAACAGGTTATATTAATGAAGCAGGGCGTTGTGTTGTAATGCACACGACAGTAAATAACCGTCCTGCCGTTGTCGTGTTATTGGGTGCAAGCACTTCGCAATCTCGTACTAACGATGCAACCAATCTATTAAATTGGGTGAGTAATTTACCAAAACGTATCTAATAAATATGATGTGAAAATAACCCTTCCATTGTGAAGGGTTTCTTATATTGGTCAATAATAACGAAGAAAAAACAATCAGGAAAACAATAATCAGGAAAACAACAATGACGACTTATGTGATTCGTGAAAACAGCTTCTTTTATGATGATAGCTATGATGCTTATGAAGGCTCTAGAATTGCCAGTTATTTTACAGATCGTGCAGCAGCAGAGGCAGAATATAAACGACTGGAAATTGAGGCGACACGCTATATTATTTTGTGGAATCAAGAAACTTTATGGAATGCACAAGAAGCCTTTGAACCTGAATTAAAACTTTTAAAAGAGTTGGATGCTTTTGTTTTTTCTTGCTGTGGGCAACATTTTTTAGAAGATGGTAGAGTAAAAATAGAATTACCTGAAAATATGCAAGATGATGATATTTTTGAATTTGTACAGCGAGCAGGGATTCAAAAATACGAAATTTTTGAGTTTGAAGAAGAATCGATGTTTTATGCGATTTGGTTAAATTATGAAGAAGAATGGGTACAGAATGAAAGAGAGACAGGAACTTATCTTATTTATGGAATAAGTGAGGAAGCTATATGGCAGGAAGCGAATTGTGGTTATTGTATTAATAATCCAGAAGATTTTATTTTTAATGGTCAACTTGAATGTATAAGTGATGCGCCTATTTTATTACATTCAGTTTTACAGCAGCGAAAATCTATTCAATATGATGAAAAAAACCAAAAAATAACAATAGGTAAGTATAATATTGATGATATTTTAGCGATTAATCCATTGCTAAAAAAACCAATTTTTGAAGTAAAAGCATTGTCTTTACAACAAGTGTTAGAGATTGAAAAAAAAAATTGCATAGTAGGAATATGAACAATGGGAAGCCGAATATCGTGCTCGATTAGCAAAAAACAATCCACCACTTGAGAGTTAAAATAAAAAACCTGCACTTGGCAGGTTTTTTTACATCTATTCAAATTTTACATATTTGAAAGAATAGAATCACGAACTTGGTTAAGCTCAGCATCAATAGATAACATGACTGCATCAGCACATTGTTTGATTGCAGTATCAGGGTCTTTTAAGCCGTTACCTGTTACAGTACATACGATCACAGAACCTTCAGCAATTTTACCTGCTTTAATGTCACGGATCGCACCACCGATAGACGCTGCAGAAGCAGGTTCAACAAATACACCTTCATACATAGAAAGTAAACGTTGCGCTTCTAAAATTTCAGCATCTGTTAACTCATCAAACCAGCCATTTGAATCACGAACGACTGCTTTAGCATGGTTAAAGCTTTGTGGATTACCGATACGAATTGCAGTAGCAACAGTTTCAGGGTTTTCTACAGGACCGCCACGTAAGAATGGTGCAGCGCCAGATGCTTGGTAACCGACCATGATTGGGCGACCTTCTGGGTTTGGACCTGTAAATTTGTCAGTTTCAGCGTCATAAACCACTTGCTCAAACTCTTCTGCTGGCTGGTCAGCAACTGCTTCGGTATAACCCATCCAGTGTGCAGTGATGTTCCCTGCGTTACCAACTGGCAAGCAGTGATAATCAGGTGCACGACCCAAAGCTTCTACGATTTCGTAAGCAATGGTTTTTTGACCTTGTAAACGGTAAGGGTTGATTGAGTTTACAATTGTTACAGGTGCTTGGTCTGCAACTTCTTTAACAAGACGCATACCATCATCGAAGTTACCATGAATTTGTAAAGTCACAGCACCATACATCATTGATTGCGCCATTTTACCCATCGCAATTTTGCCTTCTGGGATTAAAACAAACGCTTTGATGCCTGCACGTGCAGCATAAGCAGCAGCAGCAGCAGAGGTATTACCTGTAGATGCACAGATGATTGCTTTAGAGCCTTCTTCTACAGCTTTTGTTACAGCCATGGTCATACCACGGTCTTTAAATGAACCAGTCGGGTTTAAGCCCTCATACTTCACATAAATTTCAACATTTTTACCAATAAGACGTGGGATATTGTCTAATTTAATGAGTGGAGTATTCCCTTCATTTAAAGAGATAGCACGTGTAGTTTTAGATACTGGTAAGCGGTCACGATAGCGATCAACAAGTCCTGTATAGCGATTTGCATTAGACATGAGGGTGTTCCAAGTGTTATGTAGAGCAAATAGAGATATTTGTTAATTGTCCTAAGATCGGCATATTCAATGAATTGAGTTGCATGATCACTCCTCTTCAAATCAGAGGAGTTTAGGACAATTTAAACCCGATTAGTTATCAAGCAATTCTAAACGAATTCGTACGATTTCGCCATGAATCACAGGTAAAGCTTGAATTTGAGATAAAGCTTCGTTCATTTTTGATTCAACGACTGGATCAGTTAAAATCACAATAGGAATCAAATCTTTTAAGCGCGGTTGCTGCATGATGGCATCAATACTGATCCCTGCACGGCTGAGAATAGTCGTC
The DNA here is from genome assembly GCF_003024515.2 of Acinetobacter sichuanensis. Lineage (GTDB taxonomy): Bacteria > Pseudomonadota > Gammaproteobacteria > Pseudomonadales > Moraxellaceae > Acinetobacter > Acinetobacter sichuanensis. Next base: position 36,373 of record NZ_PYIX02000018.1, on the reverse strand, counting down.
ACATCAGCAAGTACGCCTGTTTGGTCTTCAGCATTGATACGGATATAGTAACCCGTTGTCATTTCATCACTTTCTAAAATTGGAAGGTCTGAAAGTGCCTCAAATGCCAACTGTGGAATAGTTCCTGCACCATCTTCTGTATAAATAATGTCACGAACAATATCAACCACGTCAGCAATGACCGCAGATGCAGTAGGACCCGCACCCGCACCCGCGCCATAATACAATGTTGGACCAACGGCATTGGCTTGTACCAAGACAGCGTTTTTCACACCATTTACATTGGCGATTAATTCTTCTTCAGGAATTAAGGTTGGGTGAACACGCAGTTCAATGCCTTTTGCTGAACGGCGAGCAATACCTAAATGTTTAATACGATAGCCAAGCTCTTCAGCATATTTGACATCTTGTGCTGTGATTTTGGTAATACCTTCGGTATACACTTTGTCAAATTGTAATGGAATACCAAATGCACAAGACGCAAGAATAGTCAGTTTATGTGCAGCATCGATTCCTTCAACATCAAATGTTGGATCTGCTTCAGCATAACCGAGCTCTTGTGCTTCTTTAAGTACATCATCAAATGCACGACCTTTTTCACTCATTTCAGTCAGAATGAAGTTGCCTGTACCGTTAATAATGCCTGCGAGCCAGTCAATTTTGTTGGCTGCCAAACCTTCACGAATCACTTTGATAATTGGAATACCGCCAGCAACCGCAGCTTCATATGCGATTTGTACATGATGGTCATCGGCTGCTTTAAATAGCTCATTACCATGTTCAGCAAGCAAGGCTTTGTTGGCAGTGACCACTTGTTTGCCATGTTTGATGGCTTCCATAATCACTTCATAAGCAGGATGAATGCCACCCATGACTTCCACAACAACATCGACATCAGGTTGACGAACGATATCAAGGAGATCTGAGCTTTGTTTGACACTCGCAGGTAAATTTAGATCTGGACGTGGGCGACGTGTTCCCACATAGGTAATTTCAATTTCACGACCGGTGCGACGTCTAATTTCAGCAGCGTTTTCTTGTAATAGTTTAAGGGCACCACCACCTACGGTTCCAAGACCGAGTATTGCCAGACGTACTGGTTTCACGTCACACTCCAAAATATATAAAAAATTTTATTCGCATTAGATCATAGCTAAAAAATGCGCCAGACTCTAGAGGCTGACGCATCTTTATATTTTTCTATAAAAAATAGTAAATTAACTTATAAATATTGGTTATTTAAGGCGTGCAACAAGCTCTTCAGCAGTCATATATGCACCAATATGTTCACCATTTGCATTATAAATTGCAGGTGTACCATTTACGCCCATTTTTAAACCTAACTCATATTGAGCGCGAACAGGGTTTTTACAGCTTGCAGGTGGAAGCTGTGTACCTGAAATTGCTTGATCAAAGGCGGTTTGACGGTCTGCACTACACCACACACTTTCCATTGCAGGCATAAATTGCTCGCCACGTGGCCATGCGATATAACGTACTTCTATACCTTTGGCAGTAATTGCAGGAATTTGCTCATGTAGTTTATGGCAATACGGACAACTTGCATCAGTAAATACGTAAATGACATGTTTGGTTTTACCTTGAGCAGGGTAGACCAATAAGTCTTCAGTTTTTAATTGTGTTAAATATTTTTTATTTTCTTCTGCTTGAAGCGAGTCACCAATGCTGCTGAGCTCTTTATCACCCAAACGAATCACATCACCTTGAATAAGGTATTTGCCATCACCTGTAGCATAGACAGAACTCATGCCTTCTAAACTCACCCAATATAAATTCGGCATTTCAGTTGGTTTTACATCTAAAATTTTAGCATTAATATTTGCTTTTTTTAGATGTCCTTGCAATGTCTGAATAAGTCGTTGCTGCGCATTACGTTCAGTCAAATTTGATGCTTCGCCCGTCGCAGGTGCAGTCGCTGTCAAAGTATCATCTTTTTTAGTGTCGGGAGATTTTGAGCAAGCACTGAGTGCAAGTCCACTCGCAAGCATACAAGCAATCATCAATTTTGAACGTTTTAATTGCATAAATAACTCTTTGTGTTTTTCAGCTTTATTGTGAGCAAATAAGCATAGCAAAAAAATCGGGGCAGTTCGTTAAAACTTGATTAAGGGATGAAAATTAACGACATTGGCATTTCATCTTTGATTAGGCTCTAGGATGATATTGTTGATGTAATTGTTGCATACGAACTTGTGCCACATGGGTATAAATTTGTGTAGTAGACAAATCACTATGTCCTAGCAACATTTGAACTACGCGTAGGTCTGCACCATGATTGATGAGGTGCGTAGCAAAAGCATGTCTTAATGTATGTGGAGATAATTCTATTTGAATATTGGCTTGTAAGGCATAACGTTTAATAGCATACCAAAAGTTTTGTCGACTCATGATGCCGCCATGTTGGGTTAAAAATAAATAATCTGTACTACTTTTATAAAGCTGAGAGCGTGCTTCATTGAGGTATTGTTCCACCCATTCACAGGCAACTTGTCCTAAGGGAACTAAACGTTCTTTATTGCCTTTACCTACAATGCGTAAATAACCTTGTTTTAAATTGATTAAATCTAGGCGTAAATTGAGTAGTTCTGATACACGTAGACCACAAGCATAGAGTACCTCTAACATAGCACGATCACGCAAACCCAATGCTGTTGTTAGATCAGGGGCTTGCAGTAAATCTTCTATATCTTGTTCTGATAAATCTTTAGGGAGTGCACGACCAATTTTTGGGGTTTTATGCGCGACCATAGGGTTGTCTAAGCGAATTTTTTGTTCACGTAAAAATTTATAAAAAGAACGCAGTGCAGATAAACTACGGGCAATGGAACGGGGGCTTTTACCTTGTTTGGTCAGTGTAATCATAACATCTGAAATATCATCATGTGACCATGTTGGCAGATATTGCGTAGAACATTCACTGCATTGAATGAGATCTGACAAATACGCATTACGCGTATGTGGGCTGACTGTTTGTGCGATTAAATAGTCTTTATAACCATTTAAAAAGCTAAGTGATTCAGGAATCGTAACAGCCGTAGGAATACGAGGTTTTTTATTGAGCATAATGAACAGAAAACTGTAAAATTTTAATCTATTTTTAAAATGTAGACTAAAACAATAAATAAGTCGAATCAGATAAAGTGGATGAGAATTGTAATCAAACCTTACTTGGTAATTATTCTCATTTGTATGTATAATCGACACAAATACCGTTTCTTTTTTAGGGTCAGTTGCAGTGCGTTTGTCAGAATTGAAAGTGAAGCAGACTGCTATTATTACTAAAGTTAATCGAACATTAGCTGATAATTCAGGTCAACCCGATCTCGTAGCGAGTCGTTTAGAAACCTTAGGTTTTGTACCTGGTACAACGGTGCAGGTTATTACCAAAGGTATTTTTGGTGGCGATCCGATTTTAATTCAAGTTGGATTTACCCGTTTTGCATTACGTAAAATAGAAGCTGCTCGTATTGAAATTCAGCAAGAAATGCAAGGAGCTTCCGCATGAGCGAAACTTTAAGAGTCGCTTTAGTCGGAAATCCTAACTGCGGTAAAACATCACTTTTCAATCATTTAACAGGGACACGCCAAAAAGTTGCCAACTATGCAGGTGTTACTGTTGAGCGTAAGGTTGGTTCATTTACTTTAGCATCTGGACGTGCTGTTCGTGTTTTAGATTTGCCTGGTGCTTATAGTTTAGATGCTACAAGTCCAGATGAAGCGATTACACGTGATGTGGTCTTGGGAAAAATTGCTGAAGAGCAAGATCAACATGCATTCTTATGTGTGGTTGATGCAACAAACTTAAAATTACATTTAGGTTTAGTGCTTGAAATTATTGCTCAAGGGAAGCCAATTCTTTTAGTGCTTAACATGATGGATGAAGCACGTCGTCGTGGCATGCAAATTAATACTGAAAAATTATCACAGCGTTTAGGTGTTCCTATCGTGGAAACCGTCGCAGTGCGTAATGCAGGTATTGAAAACCTCATGGGAGCGTTAGATCAGGAAAAATTCCGTACACCGAATTTTGAGTTAAGTGATGTGATTTTGACAGGTTCAAATCATGACAAAGTTTCTCAAATTTTAAGAGATGTGGTGATTTTTGTTGATCAAGAAGATAAACGTACTGACTTCCTCGATAAAATATTCTTGCATCCTATTTTAGGTTTAGCGAGCTTAGCCTTGATGATGTTCGTGGTTTTCCAAGCTGTTTTTGCTTGGGCGGAACCGATTATGACCCGAATAGAAGATAGTTTTGCATGGCTCGGTGAGTTTGTTGGGCAATTTATTTCTCATCCCTTGCTCAATAGTTTGGTGGTGGACGGCATTATTGCAGGTGCTGGTGGTGTAGTGGTGTTCTTACCACAAATCTTGATCTTATTCTTTTTTATTCTGGTGCTTGAAGAATCTGGTTATTTACCACGTGCTGCATTTCTGCTTGATAAACTCATGTTTAAAGCGGGCTTAAGTGGTCGTTCATTTATTCCTTTGCTGTCTAGTTTTGCCTGTGCTGTACCTGGGATTATGGCGACACGAAGCATTAGTGATCCACGAGATCGTTTGACCACGATTTTTGTGGCACCACTGATGACCTGTTCGGCACGGTTGCCTGTATACGCTCTACTGATTGCTGCGTTTATTCCATCACAAACGGTATGGGGCTTTTTAAATTTACAAGGTTTGGTGCTGTTTGGTTTGTATATGTCAGGCATTGTCAGTGCCCTGATCGTTGCAACGGTATTGAAGTTCTTCCAAAAAGATAAATCAGAACATGCGTTATTGATGGAACTACCAAGTTATCGTATTCCTGATATTAAAAGTGTTTGGATTGGCTTACTTGACCGTGCCAAAATTTTCTTAAAACGTGTGGGCGGCATTATTTTTGCCTTATCAATTTTGTTATGGTTCTTGTGTACGTTCCCACAACCGCCAGAAGGTGGCACTTTACCAGCGATCGATTATTCTTTTGCAGGTATGTTAGGACATTTGATGCAACCGATTTTTGCACCACTGGGTTTTAACTGGCAAATTTGTATCGCTCTTATTCCTGCGATGGCAGCACGTGAAGTTCTCGTTGCATCTTTAGGTGTAGTTTATGCACTATCTGCAACGGATGAAGATGCCGTAACTCAAGGCTTATCGCAGATCATCAGCCAAGGTGATTTAAGTTGGTCATTGGCAACAGGTTTATCTTTATTGGTTTGGTTTATCTATGCACCGCATTGCCTAGCAACTTTAGCAACTGTAAAACGTGAAACAGGCTCATGGAAAACAGTTGCAGGTATGACAGCATATTTATTTGGTTTGGCTTACTTGATGTCTTTTCTGACCTACCAAATTGCAACTCATTATTTTGGTTGATAAGACCTCACAAAACTTAAGGAGTTTGAGATGGTTGAAGTATTGATTATTACAGCATTAGTGATTTGGAGTGCGATCTTTGTTTTTAAGAAGGTTTTTCCAAAATCAGCGTATTCGGTATTTTCAAAACTGGCTCAGTTGTGTCGATCGCGTGGCTGGAATGGTCTAGCAAAATGGTTACAACCTGCGATGGTTGCAGGCTGTGGCGGTGGATGTGGTTGTTCAACTGATACATCTGAAGCACCGAAAAAAGTTGAAGTCCAAGCCGTAAAATGGAAATAAAAACTTAAAATATATCGAAAGCCATTCTAATATTAGGGTGGCTTTTTTTTATGGGCTAAATAAAAATGAAAAATAAAATGCGAAAAGTGAGTGTCAAAGAAAATGTGTATTTTTACAAGGTGATTTCAGGGTATTGCGATGATGATCGGGCGATTGCCATTTTAGAAATTTATTTAGAAGGTTATCGTCATACACCTTATGTGATTAATTTTCATTGTCGTGGTGATTTTTATGGGGGTATTCCACTTTCTGAAGGGGTTTTATTATTTAATACACAAACGCATCTGACTGAGTTGGTAAATTTACATCGTCCTTATTTTGTACGGCTTTGTATTTTAAAAGCTTTAGAGGAGGAGTGGGATGCCTCAACAAGGCAAGTGAATGATTTTGGGATGCAATTTTTAACGGAGTTAAATTTAGATATAGCACCGATTACGCCGAAAGCACTTCAACATAAATAAAAAATAAAGCGATTTAAACATATTGATTTGTGATGCAGGCAGATCGATGCTGAACAGGTCTGATTCAATAAAATATGACAGTTTTTTTACGCACTGACACAAAAAATCATAGATAAAGTGAAAACATAAAAAGCTTTCAAATCTGCAAAGTGCTAACATTTTGCAAGTTTCAAAATTTACTCTGAGTGGGACAAAAATGTTAATTCAACGTGGTGGCTTAAAAGTCGTTGCTGGTCTAGGTATTTCGGGTGTTTCAGCAGTTAATTTTTTACATGAAAAAGGCTACCGCGTTGCAGTAACGGATTCACGTGAGGTTCCACCAGGGCACGATCAAATCCCGACAGATGTACAAACCAGTTTTGGACAATTTGACCAAGATTTATTATTGCAAGCTGACGAAATTATTATCAGTCCAGGATTAGACCCTAAGCTGTCAGAAATTCAAGCTGCGATTGCCAAAGGCATTCCTGTGGTCAGTGAAATTCAAATCTTACGCCGTGCAACTGATAAGCCGATTATGGCAATTACAGGCTCAAATGCGAAAAGCACTGTGACGACTTTGATGGGTTTAATGGCACAAGATGCAGGTGTAAAAGCTGCGATTGGTGGGAATCTTGGTCGTCCAGCTTTAGATTTAACACATGATGATCCAGATCTTTATATTTTAGAACTGTCGAGTTTTCAGCTTGAAACTACATCAAATTTAAATGCAGAAGTCGCTGTTGTCCTCAATATGAGTGAAGATCATTTAGATCGTCATGGTGATATGGCAGGTTATCATGCAGCAAAACATCGTATTTTTCAGGGCGTGAAAAAAGTGGTTCATAACCGTGATGATTCTCTCACACGTCCGCTTGTACCCGATGTAACACCGATGCAAAGTTTTGGTTTGAATGCACCTGATTTAAATCAGTATGGTGTTTTACGTGAAGATGATGGCACCATTTGGTTGGCGCGTGGTCGTGAACGTTTGTTGAAAAGTTCTGAGATGTATATTCAGGGGACTCATAATGTTGCTAATGCGTTGGCTTGTCTAGCTTTAGGTGAGGCGATTGGCTTGCCTATGGATAAAATGTTAGAGACGTTAAAAACGTTTAAAGGTCTTGAGCATCGCTGCGAGTTTGTCAAAGAGGTCAATGCTGTACGTTATTATAATGATTCTAAAGGCACTAATATTGGTGCGACTTTAGCTGCATTAGATGGTTTAGGCGCTGCAATTGAGGCACAAGGTGGCAAAGTTGCCATCATTTTGGGTGGTCAGGGTAAAGGACAAGATTTCACTGCATTACGTGATTCATTACAAAAGTATGCCAAAGTTGCAGTGTTGATTGGTGAAGATCGCTCGATCATCGAAAAAGCCATTGAAGGCACAACAACGTTATTACACGCCGCATCTTTGCAAGAAGCTGTTGCATTATGTCAGCACAATACGCAGCCTAATGATGTGGTGTTATTATCTCCTGCTTGTGCGAGTTTTGATATGTTTACAGGTTATCCTCAGCGTGGTCATCACTTCGTTGAATATGTAAATGCTTTAAACTAAAAGAATCATAAGGAAATAAGTATGGCTGGGTTTGCTCAGACAACGGTCAGTAAGATTAACCAAATGCTTGAACGCTGGATGCCAAAAATTCCAGCAGAAATTACGCCACGTAATGTCCTCATTTTCTGTGTAATTTCCTTATTGTGTTTAGGTACAGTGATGGTGGCTTCGGCTTCTATGCCTTATGCAGAGCGTATGCATGAAGCACCATTTCACTATGTCATTCGGCATACGATATCTATCATTGTTGCTGCTGTGGCTGCATTTTGTGTGTATAAGGTTTCTCTCAATATATGGTTTAAAAATACCTTTCCACTCTGGTTGATTACCATTGCACTTTTGCTGGCTGTTTTATTGGTCGGGCGAGAGGTGAATGGTTCAACACGTTGGATTAGTGTTGGTGGTTTTAGTTTGCAAGCCACAGAAATTGCTAAAGTGATGATGGCAATTTTTACCGCAGATTATGTGGTACGACGTGCCGAAGAAGTCCGAAGTAATATCAAAGGTTTGGTACGCCTAGGCGTGATTATGCTACTGACAGTAGGACTCATTATTGCTGAGCCAGATTTAGGCGCAACAGTCGTTATTGCGGTTTCTATGTTAGGTGTGTTCTTTCTTGCAGGAGCACCTTTAATTCAATTTGGTATTGCATTTGGGGCGATTTTAGCTGCATTTGTATTTTTAATTGTATTTGAACCTTATCGTTATGAACGGTTAATGTCTTTTTCTAATCCATGGGCAGATCCACTTGGAACAGGTTACCAACTTTCAAATGCACTGATGGCTTTTGGGCGTGGTGAATGGACAGGTGTAGGCTTAGGGCACAGTATTCAAAAAATGTCTTATTTACCTGAAGCACATACTGACTTTATGTTAGCAATTTTAGGTGAAGAGTTTGGCTTTTTTGGTATTGCGACAGTCTTAATTTTATCTTTTGGGATGTTATTTTGCTGTATTCGTATTGCTCATCGTGCTTTAAAACATCAATACTTACGTGCAGGTTATCTCGCATATGGCATTAGTATCATTTTCTTATTACAGATTTTGGTTAATGCAGGTATGAACATGGGAATGTTGCCTACTAAAGGTTTAACCCTGCCTTTTATTAGTTATGGTGGTTCATCGCTCATTATGTGCGCTGTAATGATCAGCTTAATTTTGAAAATTGATGCAACAACTCAGCAAGCGAACCCTGCAAGAGAACAATCTAGTTTTTAAAAAGCTTTTTGTTTACTGATTTTTTCACTGAAAATGGTGCTATGAATGATGTTCTAGCACCATTTTTGGCATATGTGTACCACAATTTAAGCAAACAACGGCACTTTCTTTGGGTTTGGAAATGGGAAATAATGAAATAAAAAAGACAGAAAAATAACGTCGTTGAACTTTGATTTCATATGCACTACGTGTTTTACAAACAGGACATAAAAATTGTCCTTGATCACTTTTTATAGTTTTTGCTGAAATTCCAAGAATAAAAAACATAATCATTCTTTTCCATAAAAAGAAAAAATTAGATTTAAATATAAACTATTTTATTGAAAATATGACGAAGCTTTATTGAAAGATCCCTTGAATCTCAGTACCCGTAGGAATGCGCTGAACTTGCCATTGTGCGACAGCTTGAGCGAGCATCTTGTGAGGGGAGTCAAGGTCTACAGCAGCCTGCCCAAGTGCTGCAATTGCTTGCTTAAGCAATTGAGAAGCATTGTTAGGGTCAAGCGCCTGTGCCAGATTTTGCTTAGAGAGTTTTTGCCCTTGATCATTCATGGCAAGAGGAAGATGCATATATGTTAATTCAGGATAGCCAAGTAATCGACCAAGCCAGATTTGACGTTCAGTGTTATCCAGTAGATCTGCACCACGCACCACATGAGTTATGCCTTGCAAATAATCATCTACAACCACAGCCAATTGATAATTAATGATGCCATCACGGCGTTTTAAGACAAAATCACCTAAATCCATTTGCAGATTAGAACAGTGTTGACCTTGAAGACGATCTTGAAAACAAATGGTTTCATCTGCTACTTTGACGCGAATGGCTTGTTGATGAAAGTCTAAGTTTTTTTCTCGACAAGTCCCTGTATAGATATGATTTGAACCTAAGATTTTACGGGTACATTCACAAGCATAGACTAATTTTTTTTGTCTTAGCTGTTCAATGACAGATTCATAATATTCTAAACGGTCTTTTTGATAAATGATTTCAACATCAGATTCAAATTCAAATGCATCTAAGCATTGCAGAATATGTTGTTCACTATTGGGATAGATTCGAGGAATATCGGTGTCTTCGATCCGTACAATCCAGCGACCATGTTGAGCTTTAGCATCACAATAACTCGCAACTGCGGTAATCAAAGACCCAAAATGCAAAGGACCGGTTGGCGATGGCGCGAACCGACCTAAATGCACCTGCCTTTTATCCCCCTCCTTTTCAAAAGGAGGGGTTAGGGGAGGATTATGCAATAACATGAATTAACCGTTATTCTGCTTCTCTTTGATCTCTGCAAGTGTTTTACAGTCGATACATAAAGTTGCTGTTGGACGTGCTTCTAAGCGACGCAAGCCAATTTCAATACCACAAGTTTCACAGAAACCGTAATCATCATTTTTAATCGCTTCAATTGACTGCTCAATTTTACGAATCAATTTACGTTCACGATCACGAGTACGTAGTTCAATTGCGAACTCTTCCTCTTGAGTAGCACGGTCGTTGACATCAGGTAGAGAAGAAGACTCATCTTGCATCGTATTTAAAGTACGATCCACTTCAGACATTAACTCTGCTTTCCATGCAAGTAGAATCTTGCGGAAATGCTCAAGTTGCCCCTCAGACATGTATTCTTCATTTTTTTTCGGCTGATAAGGCTCAATACCAAAAAGACTAGCAGTGCTGCCACCCTCAGTCGCTTTTGGCTTGGTTTTACGTACACGTTTTACAGACTTGTCGTCCAAAGCGTCAATTTGCTCGTCCAAGATTTGGTTTTGGTTGTCATTCGCCATAAAGGGCATTCCTCATCATATACGTATGGTTTATACGTAAAAAATATGGTGATATGCAAGTATTTTTATCGCTACCGATAGAATGCTGCTATCGGGGGTCGTCATCATATAGACTTTTTCCCAAAGATGAAAGCAGTGAATTTTTCAATTTTGCTTTCAAACTTTTTCTAAGGGCAATAACTTAATGCAAAAAAAACAAAATGAAAAGCTAATAACCTGAAATTTCTTTATTTATTGTCGGTATATATCCTTCTAAACGGTAAATCGATGTTTCAAATTGCCCATCTGATTTTAAATGTAAATAACGGTAACCAGGTGCAGCCTCATCTAAAGCAAAATCTTCACTTAAAGGTTTAAACTGAGCACAAGTTGCGGGTGTAGATAAAAATTCAGTTTCTTGCCAAAGTGTATTTGATTCTTGATGTACATGACCAAATAAAACGATTTTAATATTCTTAAATTTGGCTAATACATCGGTTAATTGGTCTGTATTTTTAAGTTTATGCTGATCAATCCATTTTGATTTCATCGCAAAAGGATGATGGTGGCATGCTAAAAGCACAAACTTATCTTGTATTGAATATAACAATTCTTCTAAAAGCTGCAACTGTTCTGTTTGAATCCAACCATCTACCTGATTTGGAACAGCACTATTGAGCAAAATTAAGCGCCAAGGATCAAGGTCAATGACCGCAGGTACAAGTGCAGAAGCTGCAAATGGAAAATATTCTAAATGATCATGATTGCCTGGAATTTGAAAAAATGGAATATTCAAACGCTGCATATAAGCTTGATAGCGTTGATAAGTTGTTGGATTTGCCTCTTGTGCAACATCGCCTGTATGTATGATTGTATCAATCTGTGAGTGCTGTTGTTGAATTTGTGCAATGACTTGATGAAAGTTTTGCTCAGGATTAATCCCAATAAAACCATCATTTGGGTCAGTCATCAAATGTGTATCTGAGATTTGAATCAAAATATGATCTTTGGGCTTTGAGATAACGTGATGCATTGACATGTCTACCTCCTTATCCAATTTTGAGCGCTAAGAGATGTTGTTTAAGCCATTGTAAAGCGATGATAATTGCTGCATTACATAGGCGTCCACTCTGTAATAATTCGTCCAATGCCGCATAATCAAAAATATGCAATTGGATATTTTCTCCTTCATCAGGCATACCAAAAACACCACCTGTTTCAGGCAGTATTGCTTGAGCTGTATAAAGATGAAAAATTTCATCACATGCGCCCGCTGAAGGGTAAAAACTAAAGATATGTTGTAGATCGTTTAATTCACAGCCTGACTCTTCAAGGCTTTCTCTTTTTATACATGTTTCAGGGGATTCATCACCATCAAGTACACCTGCAATAATTTCAAGTTGCCAAGGTGAAACAGGGTCATCCATTGCACCAATACGAAATTGTTCAATTAAAGCGAATTTTTTTTGTTGGTCGTTATAAATGAGAACACCAGCAGCCTCTTTACGTTGAATTAATTCTCGCTGAATTGTTGGTGTATATTCAGTTTGATTAAACAAACGATGACGCAAGCTGACTTTTTCTACACGCAAAAAACCAGAGTAGAGTGTTTCACGAGATTGTATTTCAACATCTTGATGCGAATAGGTTGCGTGTTTAGTTATATTCATGAATGCGGAGGGTTAGGATGAAACATGTTCATTCCATCCTAACGGAGAATTGTTCAAAGACAAATCATTTTTTGCCTGTTTAAACTTTATGGTACAACTTTTGCCCATGTTCCTGATAAGCGGTTTTCATTGCATTCAGACCAGCCTCAACTTTATTGTTGTTTGACTTATCATTTTGTTGATTTTGTGCATAATCTCGCACATTTTGGGTGATTTTCATCGAGCAGAATTTTGGACCACACATTGAACAAAAGTGAGCAGATTTATGTGCTTCTTTCGGCATAGTTTCATCATGCATAGAACGTGCAGTGTCAGGGTCTAAACTCAAATTAAACTGATCTTCCCAACGGAACTCGAAACGTGCCTTAGATAAAGCATTGTCACGCACCTGCGCACCCGGATGACCTTTGGCAAGGTCGGCTGCATGTGCCGCAATTTTATAAGTGATGATGCCATCTTTCACATCTTTCTTATTCGGCAAGCCTAAGTGTTCTTTTGGTGTCACATAGCAGAGCATTGCTGTGCCATACCAACCAATCATGGCTGCACCAATTGCTGAAGTGATGTGATCATAACCCGGTGCAATATCCGTTGTGAGTGGACCGAGTGTATAGAAAGGCGCTTCCTGACAGACTTCAAGTTGCAAGTCCATATTTTCCTTCACCATGTGCATAGGCACATGCCCCGGACCTTCAATCATGACCTGTACATCATGTTTCCAAGCACGATGCGTCAGCTCACCTAAAGTACGCAGCTCTGAAAATTGAGCTTCATCATTGGCATCTTGGATACAACCTGGACGTAAACCATCGCCCAGACTGAACGATACGTCATAAGCTTTCATGATTTCACAGATTTCATCAAAATGCGTATAAAGGAAGTTTTCTTCATGGTGCGCCAAGCACCACTGCGCCATGATTGAACCGCCACGTGACACGATGCCTGTTAAACGATTCGCTGTCATTGGGACATAACGCAGCAATACGCCTGCATGAATAGTAAAGTAGTCTACGCCTTGCTCAGCTTGTTCAATCAGCGTGTCTTTGAAAATTTCCCAAGTCAGGTCTTCTGCTACACCATCGACTTTTTCCAAAGCTTGATAAATCGGTACTGTACCAATCGGTACAGGTGAGTTACGGATAATCCATTCACGGGTTTCATGAATGTTTTTACCTGTAGACAAATCCATGATGGTGTCTGCGCCCCAACGGGTTGCCCATGTCATTTTTGACACTTCTTCATCAATAGATGAACCAAGCGCAGAGTTACCAATATTGGCATTAATTTTCACCAGGAAATTACGTCCAATAATCATTGGTTCGCATTCAGGGTGGTTAATGTTGGCAGGAATAATGGCACGACCTTCGGCAACTTCTTTACGCACAAACTCAGGCGTGATTTCCATGAGGTTACGTGCGCCAAAATTTTGTCCTGCATGCTGACGCATATCCACGCCTTCACGCTGACGCTGATTTTCACGAATCGCGATGTATTCCATTTCAGGAGTAATAATGCCTTGTTTGGCATAGTGCATTTGCGAGACGTTCTGACCTGTTTTAGCACGACGAGGTTTTTGAATGTGGGCAAAACGGATATTGGCTGTGCGGATATCTTTAAGGCGTTCCTGACCAAAAGCAGAAGTTAAGGTATCGAGGCGTTCTGTATCTGCACGTTCCTCAATCCATGTTTCACGGACATTGGGTAAACCTTTATTCAGGTCAATCTGTACATTTGGGTCGGTATATACGCCTGAAGTGTCATAGACCATGATTGGTGGATTTTTCTCACCACCTAAACCTGTTGGGGTATCGGTCAGCTCAATTTCACGCATTGGAACTTGAATGTCAGGGCGTGAACCTTGGATATAGACTTTTTTAGATGCAGGTAAAATACGAGTCAGATCTTTGGCTTCTTGCTCATGTTGTGCAAGTTGATCAACAGGGGATAGATTCGTTAATTGGTTCATTGCAATGATCCTTATGAATGACATCAACGAATCAAGCACGACCAAAAACAGTGGCAGTCACCTCTATTTTTTGGCTGTAATTTACATTTATGTGTGTAAATTCAGGTATTTCTACAAAAATAGCGCAACTTTAGGCTGCAGTTTTCAGATGGGCTTGATTCCTACGCAGGTTTTAACCTGATCAGGTTCAACGGTACTCATCTTCATTAGATGATCTCAGCGAGGGATTACTCGCGCTCCGTCAAGCGATGCCACGATACTAACATGATCATCAGAAAATAGCTGATATGTTGTATAATTTTTATCTTTATTTTAAAAGTTGTGACCTTAAAAGATAAATTAAAAAGATAAAAGAAGAGCTTTAACTTTTGTTTAAAATCGCATCAACTTCAGTTTCCACCTGTTTTTGTAAAACTTGTCGTTGCTCACGAATATCTTTTTGTTCAGCAGAATCATACTCAGCCTCATCTTCTGAGGATTTAGGAAGTTGTTGCCACTGTGCTTCACTAGATGTAATTAAATTTAAAAAAGCTTGTGCTGTTTTATGACTGGCAGAGTCACTTGCTGCAAGTTTACGAATTGCTTTTAAAGCATCTTGATCTGCAATTTTGTCATGATCAAACCAAAGTGTACGGGTATTTTCATGCCCATGAAATAAATCATTTTTATAGTTTTTAATGAGTTCGGCAACTTGACTTTGATAATGTGCTTTTGGATAGTTTTTGAGATAACTTTCCCAAAATATTAACCGATTTTTAACCTCATCAAAACTAATAGCCAATCCTGCATCTAAAATATAATCAGAGCCTGTGTATTCTTTACGGAGCTGTTTAAAATAGACTTGATCTGCTTTTTCAAGATGCGGCACAAAAAGATCGATATAGTATTGAGGATGTTGTACAACCGTATATTCACCTTCACCTAGATAATATTTTTCTAAATATAAAGCTTTGGCATGATCAACTAAGTACTGCTCCTCAGGTTTTAGTTCCGCATATAACGCTTTTTTGGCTTGGGCTGTTAATTCTTCATGATCACCTGTTGAATTGGTCATGTATTGATAGAATTCAATAGAAGATTTTTCTAGTAAATTTTGATAAACCTGTTCACTGTCTTTGATCCATTGATAACGTTTTTCCAAAGGTACTTCAGCAATACACAGTTGCAGTAAATGATTGAGATCTGAAAGTTTTTTGGGTGAAGATTTGTTTGCTAAGGCTTTGATTTTTAAGTCAACACTTTGGCATTTTGCTTTTAATTTTTTCTGTGCATCATTTTCCACTGCTTTGAGTGTTTCAGCATTTTTGCTTTGAGTATTTTGTGGATTGGTATCACTTTTTTGACAAGCGATGAGTAAGCAACTTATGGTCAATAAACCAATTAAACGCAGTTTACTTTTCATTTTTTATCTTCCATTTGCGTTTAAAAAAAGATGTGATAGGCGCATTTTGCTCTGCTTACATCAGGGATTTTTTTTACAAAGAGCACCAGTATGACAATCGATTTCATAATTTGATGGTGTCAATTTGAGTAATTTGATCAGCGATTCATGTTGTTTGTCATAATCTTGGTCACCAATCGTGGCATAATTTTTTGCAGTATAATCGAGGAAAATACGTGCTTTTTCCGCAATTTTTGAATGAGGTTGTTTGGCTAACCATTTTAAAGCAGGTAGCACTTCTTCACTTTCAACTACGTAGTGACCATTTGAAAAACCAAAAGTATCACTATTATCTGAACCCATGAAGCTGAGATATTCATATTCATGAAATAAATTTTTTGCATCTTGATTGAAGCGACTATTTGGGTACTTTTCAAGATATTTTTCCCAAAATAAAGCACGTTCTACTAAGGTTTGCCAAGGAATACTAATAGCGGCATCGGAATACAAAATATCGCTATTGTCTTGTGCCATGCGACGAATAAAAACTGCTTCTGCTTCAGGTAGATAAGATGCAAAAAGATCAGCAACATAAAGTGGGTGGCGTTTAAGGTCAAAATAACCCTCACCAATATCTAAAAATTGAATATATTCTTTGCCAATTTGATCCATTAGATATTGATCACGTTTAGGTAATGTTTTCTTAATACTTTCAGCGGTGTTATAACCTAAGTCTTGTGCATTTTCGGGATAAAATTTTGCATAACCATAGGCATTTAGCCCTGTTAAAGAATCATCACCTGAAGTTGTCGTTAAAAAGCGTGCATACATCTTGTCCGTCGTTTCTAATAATGTATAAAGTTGCGCATGATTGAGTGTTTTTATGCACTTTTTTAAGACGAAATTAGCAGAAGAAAGTTGTTGGATTGAACTTTTTTGATCAATTTTAGACAAAATTTCTTGAGTATCCGTGAGGCAATCCGCTGTTGTTTCAATAATCGGTTTAGCTTTAGTTTGCGTTTGTGTATTTTGTTGAGGTGAGCTTGTATTTTGATTGCAAGCCGCTAAGGTAAAACAACTCAAAAATAAAAAAAGCATTTTTTTCATAGAAATATCTTAAGATTTTTTAAATGAATATTTGAACAATAACTCATTAATAAATAAAAAAAGGATTTTAAATTTGATAAAAAAACAACATTTACTCAGATAAGTATAGAACTTTATTCAAAAAATGCTGTATCTAGAAGATTAACTTTGATGAGTGAGACAAATAGAATCACTAAAACAATCACGATTTCTTGATTTTAGATCAATTGTCGTTAAATTTAAATATTGATTCAGTTGAGTGGTGGCTAATAATTGTGGATTATTTTCAATTTTCTTAAGTTGTGTTGATTTTAGAGGGATTTTCACTAAACGTTCTGCAGGTGACATATGAACAAACTGGATAAATTTGTCAGCTTGTGCAGCGAGTTGACTATTTTTTTGTTGTGCAAGCGTTTCTATTTCTAACCAAACAGGGGTTTGAATGTCATTTTGATCGCTATATTGTGTCGTGATTGGTGAGTTATCTAAACCTTTAAATAATAAGGCACTATATGTCTTTTGTAGATATTGTGCATCTGCTAAATAGGTGCTATTTGGATAATTTTTGATATAACTTTCCCAGAAAATTGCACGTTCTACAATCTCATTTGGATTGATATTGAGTTTTTGATTTTGTAGTAAAGGTTGACTATTTTGCTGTGCCAGTTCTTCAATGAAAACACGTTCAGCTTCAGGTAAATAAGGTGCGAAAACCTTAGCTAAATATTGTGGATGGCGACGATAAAAAATATGTGCTGGACCTTCGTCAACCAATTCAATATAAGCTTGACCTTGATGGCGAATCAAATACTGATCACGAAGATTAAGCTGTTCAAAATGATTTTGCTGAATGGTCGGATATTCTGATTTATCTAAAGCATAATTTTCAAAAGCCATTTGTTGCAATGGTGTTCTGTCAATTGCTAAAAATTGTTTATACATTTGATTAGATAAATCAATCAGTTGCTTTTGTTCACCCCATTCCATTAAAGGAAGGCACACACGTATATCTTGATTCACTTGTTCAATGGCAAGTGTGGTGCGTTGAGCATTCATCTCTGTCATTTCTTTTTTGAGATTTTCACAAATAAGGGCTAAATCAGGTTGAGCGACTTGAGATGCAGGAGTTTCTTTTGTTTCAGCAACAATTTCAGGTTCAGGTTTTTGGCATGCCGAAAGCACAGCGCAAAGGCTGACAATGATACTCAGTGATTTTAGATTATCAAATAAATTTAAATTCATTTAGATCATTAGAAACAGGGATTGGGAGAGTGTTAATGCTGCTATTGTTACCTAAATCACATGGAAAAAATGCAATATTTTGTAGTTTTGTGAAGTGAATACGTTACACAACTGTATATTCAAATTTGATTTTGCTTTTTGTCTGGCTATAAATAGGATATTTGACTGAAAAATAATAATTAAATTTTTAAAAATAACTCATAAATGAAGCCTTATAAATCGGGTTTTTTAGCTTATTTCCCAATAATATTTTTAAATTCATAGATAAATTTTTGCTTCAAATAACGTGAAAAGTCACGAAAAACATCATTTGAGTGATAAAGATCAGATCTTTGCTGATTGTCATCAAAGTTTCATAATAAATGTGTTTAAATATGTCTAATTAGTCTATCTCATTTCACTTGTTGTGGAGTAAAACACTTTGAGCCTAAATAATCCTGTATTAGGACACCATATTTCTTCACAATTTAATGAGGATTTACAGGCTGTAAATACTAAATTTATGACCATGGGTGGTTTAGTTGAACAACAAGTGGGAAATGCCATTCATGCTTTGTTAGATACCAATGCCAATTTAGCCATCGATGTTCAATTTCAAGATAATGCAGTCAATCAATATGAACGAGAAATTGATGAAGCATTAACATTGATTTTGGCACGTCGCCATCCTGCTGCAATTGATTTGCGTATGGTAATCGCGATGAGTAAAGCCAATACTGATCTTGAGCGTATTGGTGATGAAGCAGCAAAAATAGCACGTATTGCACAAACATTATGTGAAGAAGGTGAATCACCACGTGGTTATATGGAAACACGCCATATTGGTAATCAAGTTCGTGTGATGATTCATGATGCACTAGATGCTTTTGCGCGTATTGATGCAGAACAAGCTTTAAAAGTGCTATTGGCAGATGCTGATATTGATCGTGAATATCAGTCAGCAACACGTACATTGATGACCTATATGATTGAAGATCCAAGACATATTAGTCGAGTCATTAATGTGATGTGGGTCTTACGTTCTTTGGAGCGTATAGGTGATCATGCGCGGAACATTTCTGAGCAAGTGATTTATATGGCAAAAGGTTATGATGTTCGTCATACCAATATCGAAGAAATTGAAGAAAAAGTACAAGGTAAATAAATTTTTAAGTTGAGTACGACTGTACGCAAGCTCTAGAACTTTCTAGAGCTTTTTTTATGTAAATATCAAATGAAATATATTTTATGCATAAAAAAATTCCTAGATTTTGGGGGAAATCTAGGAATAAAATCGAAATATTCTGGAGAATATTTACACTAATGTTGCTGTCTTGGGGAAAATAGTTTCATTAGCTGATGTAGTTATTCTATGCAAAAATAATGAAACAGTCATGATGTATCCTGTGTGTTCCATGTAAAATTGCATTTCATCATGTAATTAAATTGGCTAAATTTACTTTACAGTTATATTTTATAATTTGTTTTTTTATAAATATTATTAAAAATTAAATACTTATTTTCTTTAAAAAGAAAACTTGCATTTACTTAATAATAAAAAAATATTTGAATGTTGTTTAGTTGCTTGTTTTATATGACTTATTTTTTATTTGAAGTTTTTTTGAATGAAATTTTCTTCAGACAGCTTCAATATTAAAAGTGTGTACAGTTGAGTTGTATTAAAAAAAAAGGAGTCTTTTTAGACTCCTTCTTTGTATTGAAAACTACACGCTTCGCGTGTCTTGCAGCAAAATAAGGCTTTGCCTTATTTTTCTTCAGGCTTTAGACCTTCCGCTTTTTCCAATGATTCATCATTGTTCAAGAACTTCTCACGTTGTTCTTCTAAGAACTTCTTTGCATCAGGTTCAAACACATTTAAACGCTTTTCATTGATCAGCGTCGTTTGATGTTTTAACCATTCTTGCCAAGCTTGTTTAGACACAGTATCAAATAATTCTTGACCCTTTGCACCAGGAAATGGTGCAAAATCTAAACCTTCTAACTCTTTTTGATATTTACGGCAAAGTACTTGTCGAGTCATATCAATCATCTCCAATATGAGCGTTGCAATTATGCATAAAGTTTTTCTAAACGTGTATAAGCGCGTTCAATCGCAGCTTCAACCTGTGCAGGTGCAGTACCACCAATATGATTACGTGCATTGACAGATGCTTCTAAAGTTAATGCTTTTTCAAAGACATCAGCTTGGATCAAGTCGGAGAATTGCTGTAATTGCTCAAGTGTTAATTCAGATAAGTCCTTAGACTCTTGAACACCTAGAGCAACTGCTTTACCCACAATTTCATGCGCATCACGGAATGCAACGCCATTTTTCACCAAATAATCTGCAAGGTCAGTTGCTGTAGAGAAACCACGTAAAGCTGCTTCACGCATGATTTCAATATTTGGAACCAAAGCAGGGATCATATCAGCAAATGCCATCAGTGAACCACGCACAGTATCAATCGCATCAAACAAAGGCTCTTTGTCTTCTTGGTTGTCTTTGTTGTATGCCAATGGTTGACCTTTCATGAGTGTTAAAAGACTCATCAAATCACCATAAACACGACCCGTTTTACCACGGATCAACTCAGGCACATCTGGGTTTTTCTTTTGTGGCATGATCGAAGAACCTGTACAGAAACGATCAGGAATATTCACAAATTTAAATTGTGCAGAAGTCCATAAAATCATTTCTTCTGACATACGTGACAAATGCATCATGATGAGTGATGCAGCAGCATTGAACTCAATGCCAAAGTCACGGTCAGACACCGCATCCAGTGAGTTTTCAGCAACAGCTTCAAAACCTAAAAGCTCAGCTGTATAAGCACGATCGATTGGGTAAGTTGTCCCTGCAAGTGCAGCAGAACCCAAAGGCATACGATTGGTGCGTTTACGGCAGTCAATCAGACGCTCTGAATCACGTACTAACATTTCAAACCATGCCATTAAATGGTGACCAAAAGTCACAGGCTGTGCAGTTTGTAAATGGGTGAAACCAGGCATAATGGTATTGGTGTTTTTGGCAGCAAGGCTCAAAATACCTTTTTGTAATTTTTCGAGTAATTGTAAAATTGCATCAATTTCGTCACGAACATAAAGACGAATATCGGTTGCAACTTGGTCATTACGACTACGACCCGTGTGTAGTTTTTTACCTGTAATTCCAATACGTTGAGTCAAACGTGACTCAATATTCATATGCACATCTTCTAAATCGATGCGCCATTCGAAGTTACCTGTCTCAATTTCAGCTTTAATGGTGTTCAAACCATTGATAATGTCATCACGTTCTTGTTCTGTTAGTACACCAACTTTTGCTAACATAGTGGCATGTGCGATTGAGCCAGCAATATCTTGTTTATAAAAGCGTTGGTCAAATTGAACAGATGCAGTAAATTCAGCAACAAAGGCATCAGTAGCTTCAGAGAAACGACCGCCCCACATACCCGATGTTTGGGCTTGTGACGGATTTGAGGAATTAGAAGATGTGGTCATGTCGGCTCATTTTAAAAAAAGCAGTAGAACTAAAAAGAGTATAGCAAATTCAAGCTTACTTTCCGCAGCGCAGTAACATGAATCTGGTTTAAATATGCAAAATGCCCTAAATCGCTCACATTTTTTTAGTAAAATCAGTCATTGGCAGTATTTTTTTGAATTATTTATTGCGAGTAATGTTCTCGCATTGCTTTTAGCCTTAGCTGAAGCACAGTCATGGTCAAACTTGCAATTTGGTCATGTCATACAATATATTTTGTATATTAATTGGGTGCTCTTAGCTTTTACGGCTTGGGTCGATATTTTTCAAAATAAACTCAAAAAATATACAGACGTTCAAGCCATGATTTTTGGTTTTATTTTATTAGAAGTCATAGTCTTGGTGACGACATGTGTTTTGAATGTCATTTTCCATTGGGGATTTAATTTTTCTTTTAAAAATTTAAATACAAATATTGTTTTTGAAAATGTCAGTTTGCATTTGAGCTATGGTGCATTATTAGGGGCTTTTTGCTTGCGTTATATTTATATGCGTGGGCAATGGTTTAAGCAGCAAAATAGTGAATTAAACGCACGTGTACAAGCGATGCAGGCACGTATTCATCCTCATTTTTTATTTAATAGTTTAAATAGTGTGGTAAGTTTAATCAGTCTAGATCCTGACAAAGCTGAACAAATGTTGATTGATTTGTCTAAGCTTTTTCGTGCGAGTATGCAAGAACTTAAATTGGTGACATTGGCAGAAGAAATCGAATTATCTAAAAAATATATCAGTATTGAAAAAATTCGACTGGGAGATCGTTTAAATGTGGAATGGAATATTCAACAACCTGAACTCTTGCATAAGGTCAAAATTCCTTTACTGACCTTACAGCCACTGATAGAAAATAGTATTTTTCATGGCGTTGAGAAAAAACATATCAATGCTAAAATAGGTATACTGGTTGAAATATTGCAAAATCAAGTCACTATAGTCATTACTAACCCATTTATACAGGATAGAATAAATTTAAGAGAAGGACATGGTATTGCATTAGAAAATGTCAAACAGCGTTTAAAAGCTCATTTTGGAACTTCTGTTCAATTTCGAAGTTTTGCAGGTGATGAGCGGTTTACTACATTACTACAGTACCATTATAAGTAATACAGAAGACATTAAAATAATGATGATGTGATAAGGAGGGAGAATGGACATCCTAATTTGTGATGATGAGCCACTCGCGGTTGAGCGATTATCACGATTAGTATCGCAATTGGGGCATCATGTTATTGCAACTGCACAACATGGGCAGGAAGCTTTAGAGCTTGCAGAACTTTATATGCCTGATGTTGTTTTATTGGATATTCAAATGCCAGAAATGGATGGTTTGGAGTGTGCTCGACATTTAAGTCAACTTGAGCCTATGCCAGCAGTTATTTTTTGCACAGCATATGATGAGCATGCATTACAAGCGATCCGATCGCAAGCAAAAGGATATTTGTTAAAACCTATAGCAAAAGAAGACTTAGAGACAGTATTAGCGAGTTTAACCAAGTTAACTCAAGCCCAAATGACTAACCTAGAAAAAAAAGAACTCATGGAAGAAAAAGTGCAAAGACAGCAAATTGCTGCAAAAACTTATCGTGGTTTAGAATTGATTCCGCTTGAAAATATTTATTACTTTTTAGCCGATCAAAAATATGTCACAGTGCGCCATAAACATGGCAGTGTATTGATTGATGAAACTTTGAAGGATTTAGAACAAGAATTTTCAGATAAGTTTATTCGTATTCATCGTAATGCACTCATTTCTCTAGACTATTTGGATGGTCTAGAAATGGTTGCTTCTGGGCAATATCAAGTGCGTTGTCGTGAATTAGATGAAAAACTTGCTGTAAGTCGTCGCCACTTACCAAGTTTAAGAGAGCGTATGCAAAACTTATAAGCAGCTTAACATCACATTTGATGATAATTTGCTTGCATTTTCAGAACAGCAGGTTAAGTTTAGAGTGTTTAAACGTTTGGCAAAGCTGAAATGATGAAAACCCTGAAAATAGCGACAAGACAAAGCCCACTTGCAATGTGGCAAGCGGAACATATTCGTGATCGCTTAGAGCAATTGCATCCACAAGTGAAGGTGGAGTTGGTTACGTTTGTCACTCAAGGTGACAAAATTTTAGATACTCCTTTGGCAAAAATTGGCGGTAAAGGCTTATTTGTTAAAGAGTTAGAGGCGGCTTTGTTGGATGGTCGTGCTGATTTAGCAGTACATTCAATGAAAGATGTACCTATGCACTTACCTGAAGGTTTAGAACTTGCTGTAATTTGTGAGCGAGAAGACCCATTCGATGCTTTTGTATCTAACCAATATGAAAAATTCGAAGACTTACCACAAGGTGCAAAACTTGGAACTTCGAGTTTACGTCGTAAATGCCAAGTACTAAAACAGCGTCCTGATCTAGATGTCATTGATTTACGGGGTAATGTGGGTACACGTTTATCTAAGTTAGATGCGGGTCAATACGATGCGATTATTTTGGCCAGTTCAGGTTTAAAGCGCTTAGGTTTACATGAGCGTATTCGCCATACACTTGACGCTCAAGTGAGTTTACCTGCTGTCGGGCAAGGTGCTCTAGGTTTAGAGTGTCGCTCAAACGACCAAGAAATTTTAGATTTAATTATGCCTTTGATGCATCAAGAAACGGATGTGTGTGTACGTGCTGAGCGCGCTTTTAATGCCTATTTAGAAGGTGGTTGCCAAGTGCCAATTGCAGGTTATGCCACACTAGAAGGTCAGACGATTTCTTTAGAAGGACGTGTCGGTAGTCCTGATGGTCAAACGTTATTGATACAGCAAGTTCAAGGGACAACAGCCCAAGCCGAAGAGCTAGGGGTAACTTTGGCTAAAGCTTTGCTCGATTTAGGCGCAGGCGATTTGCTTAAAGCGCTTTATCAAGATTAATGCAATTTATTAATACTCGACCTGTAGAGCGTGCTCAGACATTAACACAATGTTTGAGACAGGCAGGAATAGATGTGGTGGAGCTGCCCTTGTTAGAGTTGGTGGCTTGTCCATTTTCTATGCAGTTACAAGCGCTGTATAGTCAACTATTCGATACGCAAGTGATTGTGGTGGTTAGCCCTACAGCAGTACAGTTCGGGATGAAGTATTTACAAGAAAGTGGCATAAAATTATCTCAACTACAACATATAAAATGGGTTGCTGTTGGACAAACAACGGCTCAATTATTACAAACATATGGCTGTGAGAGTTTAGTGCCTGAAGTTGAAACTTCAGAAGGCATGTTGAGTTTAGCTATTTTTAACAATAATAAAAACTTAAAAAAGATTGCATTTTGGCGTGGTGAAGGTGGTCGTCAATTTATGATGCAACAATGTGCCTTGGATCAGCTTGAAGTACTCAATTTTGTATTATATGAACGTCAGCTACCTCAACAAACATTTACAGAATATCAAAGATTTATGCATTCTTATCAGCATAATCAGACTTATATAAACTGTATCAGTAGTGAAGCGAGTTGGTTGAATTGGTTGCTACTCAATCAGCAAAATTTTGAATTGATTAATCAATGTCATTATTTAGTTTTGGGCGAACGTTTGTATCAAATTTTACAAGAATATAAGAAAAAAAATGCAATGTGCTTTAATATCAGCATACTTGAAAGTCTAAAAGCGAGTACTGTTTTGCAGCATGTGACAGAATTACAAAGGAATGTATGAAGAAGTTTCTCTCTCTCTTGTTCATTATCATGTTGGCATGGCTAATTAAATTAAGCTATGACTTCTATCATGTTTCTCAGCAGCTCACCGAAATTCAAAGTAATTTACATCAAAGTGAGCAAAAGAATGCAGCTTTAAATGATCAAGTGGTGGCACTACAGCGTACGCCTGAAATGAATCATAGTATGCCTGCGAAAAATGTACAAAAGAATGCCGTTGTCAAAGAAACAACGATTCATCATATTCAGCCTTCGGCAATGATTAAACAACATTTGGAATTAGTCAAATTTGCCTTGCAGCAGCAACAATTTGTTTTTGCTTTAGATCAACTGATTCATTTAAATCAGAGTATTGAAAAATATGATTTAGCGGACACCTTAAAGACCAGTTTGCATCAAGCGATTCAGCAAGATATGCAGAGTATTCAAAAGTTTATCCAAGCAAGATATGCACAACAAGAACAATTAAATGATGCTTTACAGCAAGTTGATCAAGCAATACAAAGTGAAATAAAACATTCAAATTTAACTCCAGCCAAACAAAATACCGAATATTTTTGGCAGCGTTGGTTTCAAATCAAACGTGTTGATGAGCAAAGCACAGCATTAATTAGCCGAAAGCTTATTTTAAAAGAAACTCAGTTACGTATTTTGTCGGCACAACAAGCCTTAGGGCGTGGGGAATATGCTGAATATCAAAATATTTTAAATTTGGTGATTCAACAATTGGATCAATTACCTGATGCAAATAGTGAAAAATTAAAGCAGCAGTTGATTAAAATTAAACAAATGCCAATTTTAACAATTCCAAAACTCAACACCGCAACAGTGCTGGGGTAGTGCATGAAGCAAATACTATGGGTTTATGGCTTAATCGCATTGATTACTTTAGCTTTGCTGAGTGTATTAAGTTATCGCTCAGGAGCGGGTTATATTTATGCATATTGGAATAATATTCAAATTCAAACTAATGTTTGGATTTTAGTTTATTTTTTTGTGGCTTTGAGTTTTTTAGGTCATAGTGCTTGGTACATTTTAAAACGGTATTTTAATCAAGAGCGCCGCAAAATAGAAACGACTTTTAGTTTTAATCGTTTACATCCTTATGAGCAATTAGGTGTGATTTGGTTATTAGAAGGTGCGCAAGAAAAAAAAGATTTTGTACAAGAAGTTTTTAATCAGTCAGGTTTATTAAAACAAATTATTCAAGCACGGCTGTTATTTTCTCAGCAACATTATGCAGAAGCTTTAAATATATTAGAAAGTAGTTCTACATCAGCTTTTGAATTGGCTGAAATACAACGTATTGAGATTTATTTAGCACAAAATCAAGCACAACAAGCATTAACACATTTAGAGTTTTTAAATGGACATGAGTTATCTCCTTGGTTGAGTCAAGTCAGTCAAGCTTATAAAAATAAATTACAAGTATTGTGGGGGGGGGTTGCAATTCAATTTCCTTTTCAATATTTGCATTCAACTCAATTTGGACAGTTATTAACTTTAGACACAAAACAAAAATGGTTAACTGCGCTTTTAAGCCAGCTCGATACAGCAAGTTTAGAAGAGCATGAGCTTGTTCAAAAACGTTATTTAAATATAGAAAATCATTTAGATGTATTGCCGTATGAAATAAAAGTTTTATGGTTAAAACTATTAACGCATTATCCTGAAATGAGTCAGCAGCATCAGCATTTAGCCTTGCAATTATTAAATGAAAAATTTGATCAAGATGTATTTTATTTGCTATTTCAGCAGCATTTATTACGTCAAAACCCAGATTATGATGCGATAGAACAGCAAATAGAAACTTTAGAAAAGAAATACTTAGGAATACCTGTGTTTACTTTTGCAAAATGGCATATTTATAATGCAACAGGAAAAACACAACAAGCAGAACAGCTCCTGTCTTTATATCCCGATGATGCATTAATGAATTATTTGAGAATTAAATCAACATTGAAAGGGAATGATGAGTTGATTATGCAATTAAATTCTATTTTTGAAAATGATGCAAACTTTGTTAAATTTAAAATTTAAGGCTTAATAATGAATCAGTTCTCTGAATACCCAGTCATTTATAAACAAAATGTTGCATGGGGAGATATGGATGCATTTGGGCATGTAAATAATGTTCAATATTATCGTTATATAGAAAGTGCGCGTATTGCTTATTTTGATGCACTTCAGGTATTTACTGAAGATGCTTTAACTGTTGTGGCATCAAGTCAATGTAAATATTTAAAGCCTGTTTTTTATCCAGATCAATTAACCATTTATACGCGTATAGATGAAATGCGTAATAGTGCAATTCGCATGCATTATATTTTATGGAGCGAACAGCAAAATCAAGTCGTTGCTGAGGGAGAAGCTGTTGTCGTATTTGTTGATAAAATTGAGATGAAAAAAATGAATATACCAACAGTTTTAAGAGAAAGAATAATTAATTTAGAGAATAGCGTACAACATGATTTAAAATAGAATGATTTTTCATGTAATGAAAAGTTATTTTTTATACTTAAACAGTATTTGATTTTTTAAATACTTTAAAATGTTTTTAAGAATTATACTGTTTAATTCTTTATGCTATAAATTAAGCCCTTAATATTATATATTTTTGTTTTTTTATGTGAATATCATGTGGTTTTACTATTGCTAATCAATAATATTAAAAATATTATAATGGCGAAATGTTTTAAAAAATTATTTAAGAATTAACAACGGAGTTAATATGATGCAGGATATTAGTGGTCTTTCAGTAGAAGAGTTAGAGCGTTTAACAGCGCAAGCTGAAGCATTGATTGAATCAAAAAAAGATCAAAAGATCGAAGATGCTTATAATAAAATTATGGAAATTGCTGAAGCTGTTGGTCTAACTTTAGAACAGTTCATTGAGTATGGTTCACATAAACGTAAAAAAACCACGCGTAAAGCAGTAGAGCCACGTTATCGTAATAAAAACAATGCTTCAGACACTTGGACAGGGCGTGGTAAACAACCTCGTTGGTTGGTTGCTGAAATTGAAAAAGGCGCTAAATTAGAAGATTTCTTGATCTAACCTTCATCTAAGTGTCATTCAAAGTCCCTAAAATTTAAAAACCAAGCAAAACTGCTTGGTTTTTTTATCAGAGTCAATTGGAGATATTCAAAAATTATGCATAATGTGTAGTTTGCGCATCATCTTGCATGGAAGAATAAATGAATATGTTGGTATGGCTAGATGAATAAAAAATCAAAACAGATAACATGGTGGATTGTTGGCGTTGTTGCCTTTTTAATTTTTGTTTTATTGCAAGTTCCAGCGACATGGTTGATTTCAAAATTTTATAAAAATAATCAAACTTTACAAAATGTCAGTGGCAATATTTGGCAAGGACAAGCAGATTGGCACAAAGATAATCTACGTGGTTCAGTGACATGGCGCACTCGACCATTTGATTTAATTTTATTACGTGCTGGGGCAAACGTCGAAATCCATAGTGGACAGACCCAATTAGCAGGTGTTGTGGCTTATGGTTTAGGGCAGCGTTTGACTGTTAAAAATATGACAGGACAAATTGCGCCTGAAACACTAAAAACAATAGTCGATTGGCAATGGCCGACAAATGCAATTCAACTCAAAGATGTTGGTTTTAAATTTAAAAAAGATGCAGGCTTTAGTGAAAGTGATGGTCAGTTACAGTGGGCAGGTGGTGAGCTGATTTATACCTATGCACAACGTCAAGACCGCATGAATATGCCTTCTCTAAATGGTCAGTTAAAAGATGAATCAGGCAAGCTTATTTTTGATATTCAAGATCAGCGTAGCCAAAAAATGGTCAATATCACCTTAGACCCAAGCATGATGTTAGATGTGCAACTTACTCAGCGCTTTTTGCTAAATGTACCTTCTTATGATGGTAAAGCAGGACTAGATACGTATGTCATTAGTAGTCGTCAGCCCTTATTACAAGGAGGGTCGTAACGGTGAATATACAAGAGCGCTTAGAACAAATTTCTTGGAAAAAATTAGATAAACTTGCACCTGTTGTTTTGTTATTACTTATTTTAGCCTTATGCTGGAAATTAGCTGCAATGTTTTGGTGGACGATTGCCCCACCACAAACCATGCAACCAGAAAATGTACAATTAGGATCGCAACAACCACAAGTACCTAATATTTCAAGTTTTGCATTGTTTTATGAAGCAAATAAAGCTGATTCTCAGGTAGATGAAAGCATTGCAATGCAATTGCAAGGTGTAGTTGTTGGTTACCCAAGTAGAAACTCATCGGCTGTCATTAAAGTGAATGAAACAGCAGATCGTTTTATTGTTGGGCAAAACATTGAAAATAGCGGTTATCAACTTTCTGAAGTTTATTGGGATCGAGTAGTTTTACGACAAGCAAATGGCGCGACACGTGAGTTAAAATTTGCAAGTTTAGGAAATTTATATCAACCGATAGAGCCAAACCAAACGGGTTCATCGAATATTCCTCCTGCGCAAGTTGCACCAGAAATGTCCCAAGAAGCAGCGCAACCAAACAATAGTCAAACGGCTCTGAGTCAAGCAATTGAAAAAATGAGTCAAGACAAAGACCAATATTTAAAAAATCTGGGTGTAAATACTCAAGGTGGTCAGGGCTATGAAGTGACTGATCAAACGCCACCCGCGTTAAGGAATAAACTTGGACTCCGCTCAGGTGATCGCATTATTTCACTGAATGGACAAGCAGTAGGTCAAGGACAAAGTGATATACAACTGTTAGAACAAGCAAAACGTGACGGTAAAGTAAAAATTGAAATTAAGCGTGGTGATCAGGTGATGACCATTCAGCAAAGTTTGTAAGTGATGAGAGCTACAAATAAAATTAGGAAAGATAATAAGTTATGGCTTTTTTGAATCATCGACCAGTTTGGGCACTCGTTGCAGCAGCTCCTTTAATGACGGTTATTAGTACAGCAACCTATGCACAGACATGGAAAATTAATTTACGTGATGCTGATTTAACAGCTTTTATTAATGAAGTTGCCGATATTACAGGTAAAAATTTTGCTGTTGATCCCCGTGTGCGTGGCAATGTAACCGTGATTTCAAATAAGCCACTCAATAAAAATGAAGTATATGACTTATTTTTAGGTGTTTTAAATGTAAATGGCGTGGTGGCGATTCCCTCTGGAAATTCGATTCGTTTAGTTCCAGACAGTAATGTACGAAGTTCAGGTGTTGCTTATGATCCACGTAATAACGCACGTGGTGATCAGGTCGTAACACGCGTAATTTGGCTAGAAAATACCAATCCAAATGATTTAATTCCTGCTTTGCGCCCGCTCATGCCTCAATTTGCACATATGGCAGCAATTCAGGGAACCAATGCCCTGATTGTTTCTGACCGTGCTGCGAATATTTATCAGCTTGAAACGATTATTCGTAATTTAGATGGTACGGGTCAAAATGATATTGAGGCGATCACATTACAGTCAAGCCAAGCTGAAGAAATCATTACGCTATTAGACTCTATGGCTGCAACAGGTGCATCAAAGGACTTTGCAGGTTCACGAGTCAGAATTATTGCGGATAAGCGTACCAATCGTATTTTGCTTAAAGGTGATCCAACGTCACGTAAACGTTTACGTCAAATGGTAGAAATGTTAGATGTACCATCAGCAGATCGTTTGGGTGGCTTAAAAGTCTTTAAATTAAAATACGCCAGTGCCAAAAATTTATCAGAAATTTTACAAGGCTTAGTGACTGGACAAGCGGTTAATTCAACCTCAAATAACAGTAGTTCAAGCACCAGCAATAATTCAATGAGTAGTTTAATCAATAATAACTCAAATACTTCAAGTAGTTCGAGTAACTCCTCAGCTTCAGGTTCTTCAATTAATTTAAGTGGTAATTCATCTAATAATAATCAAGATAATATCACCAGTTTTAATGCCAATGGGGTCAGTATTATTGCTGATAGCTCACAAAATGCATTAGTCGTGAAAGCTGATCCACAATTAATGCGTGAAATAGATGCTGCAATTCAGCAACTTGATGTGCGTCGCCAACAAGTTTTAATTGAGGCAACGATTATCGAGGTCGAGGGGAACGATACAGATCAATTGGGCGTGCAATGGGCAATGGGCGATCTAAGTAGTGGTGTGGGTTTGATGAGCTTTGATAATATTGGATCAAGCTTGTCAAGTATTGCTGCAGGTTATTTAACAGGCGGTGCAGCAGGTGCAGCGGGTGCATTGGGGAGTTCTGGTACTTCTTTGGTTTTAGGTGATTATAAAGAAGGGGCGAATGGCTCTCGTAGATTATATGGTGCTTTGATTCAAGCATTAAAAGAGCGCACCAAATCAAACTTACTGTCTACGCCTTCTATTTTAACGATGGATAACGAAGAAGCTTATATTGTTGTGGGTCAAAATGTACCTTTTGTCACAGGTTCAGTGTCTACAACGGGTGGTACAGCCAACCCATATACTTCTATTGAGCGTAAAGATGTGGGTGTAACCCTGAAAGTGATTCCGCATATTGGTGAAGGTGGCTCTATTCGCCTTGAGGTAGAGCAAGAGGTTTCTGCCGTGGCTGATAAAGGTCAAGCACAAGATCTTGTGACAAGTAAACGCTCAATAAAAACCTCAGTATTGGCGGATCATGGTCAAACTGTGGTTTTGGGAGGGTTAATTTCTGACGACACTGTACACTCACGTCAATCTGTACCATTTTTGGGAGATATTCCTGGTTTAGGGCGTTTATTTAGATCAGATGGTAAATCGAATGTTAAGCGTAATCTTTTAGTATTTATTCATCCAACTATTGTCAGTGATAGTGGTGATATGCGTAGAGTGGGTCAGCAACGTTATGACCAACTATATAGTTTACAATTGGCAATGGATAAAGATGGTAATTTTGCCAAACTGCCTGCCAATGTCGATGACGTTTTTCAACAGCGTTTGCCTTTAACCTCTAACCCACAAAATCAGCCAAAAATTATTCAGCCTACTGTACAAAACTATCAGCAAGTGCCTTCAGGTGGTCAAAACCAAGTGATTACAACACCAATGGCAGTGGATGAACCTGCGATTCAGAAAAAATCAGTAAATTAAAATTTGGGTGCATATTCATTATATGTTGAAAAATGGTTTTTTACAGACAAAGCGTTAAAATTATTAAAAACTGATTTTGACATGTTAATATGCTTTCGAATCAGAATGAGAAGATCATCATGACTTGGAAATTAAAGGCAATAACCGCAGAACTTGGCGAAAATGAAATCTCAATTGATCGAGATATGCTTGTTGGTCGTCATCAAGATGCTGATATTTTATTGCAATCGGCAGAGATTTCTCGTCGACACGCAGCTTTTTTAATAAAAGATGATGCACTTTGGGTTCAAGATTTAAAATCATCGAATGGTACATTTGTAAATGATATCCGTGTTGATGATCAAAAATTACTGAAAGATAATGATGTTGTGCAATTTGCCAGTATTAAGTTTCACGTTTATGCATCGGAAGCACAGCCACAACAGGCGGAAAAAGTTTCTGAACCAGTAGAATCTCCTGCTGTTCAGCAAAAAGAGACTGTAATCGTGCAACCTGCTGAAGCAATCGCGACATCTGAGATTGAAAAAACAATAGATGTTGTGAAAGAAAAAACACCTGCACAACAACTGAGTGAGCAGGGAATGCCTGAGCTATCTGCGCGTGATGCAGGTGTGCAATTAACCCGTGATGGTATGCCAACCAGTGTGGGTGTACCAAAACCTGCACCTATTCCACAAGGGATTGATGTTCATGCTCAACCAGAGCCTGCACCAGTTGCTATTCCAGAAACTCAATCAGTTGCAGATCAGCAGACAGAAGAAAAGAAAAATGCTTCAGTTGGATTGTTTACGATTATTACTTTGGTGATTTTGGCGGTTATTGCTTGGCTATTCTTTAAATAAGCCTTGTTTGCACCTACAATCAAGGCATGCCACTCGCATGCCTTTGTTTTATGTGTTTTAAATGATAAATGATCAAAGTTAATGATAAAGAGGGAAGTCATGAATGTAGCAAAACTGGATCAGCGTGACCTGATTTTATTTGATTTGGATGGAACATTGGTCGATTCGGCATTTGACTTGTATCGTGCCATGAATTTAAGCCTTGCTCGTTTAAATTTACCTCAAGTGGCTGAAGCACAGGTTCGTGTCTGGATTGGTAAAGGCACGGCATTATTCTGTGAAAGCACATTGAAATATTTAAAAGGTGAGGTCGATCCTGAACTGCATCAGCAATTATTAAGTACATTTTTAGAAATTTATAATGCTGAACCTTGTGTTGATACGCGACCATTTCAAGGTATTCTTGAGTTTTTGGATTGGGGAATCGCAAATGACAAGAAGCTGATTTGTGTGACCAATAAACCCGAACAGCCTGCACGAAAAATTTTACAAGAATTGAAAATGGATCATTATTTTGTTGACGTAATTGGTGGGGATCGTTTTGAAAAACGTAAGCCTGATCCAATTCAGTTAAATTATTGTGTTGAACAATACCAGTCTTCCATTGAAAAAACTTTAATGATTGGTGACTCGAGCAATGATGTGGAAGCCGCACGTCGTGCCGAGATTGATTGTATTGTGGTCAGCTATGGCTATAATCACGGTGAAGATATTCAGCTTTGTCAACCGCAGCAAGTGGTGGATGATTTGACTGAATTATTGGCTTAATTTGAATATATTGAAATCATTGCAAAAGAAGGAACAGGAATGAATAGTAAGTGTGTTTTTCGATGGCGTCGCTAAGTCAATTTTTAAAAACTTAGTTTAATCGAAAATAAAGAGATTCCTTATGACAACTGCAATGCAATTTGAACAACTGAAAAATAACGGCTATAACCTGATTCCTGTTTATCGTCAGCGTCTTGCCGATACAGATACGCCACTGTCGGTTTTTGCACGTTTAAAAGACCACAAACAGGCTTATCTATTTGAGTCTGTAGAGGGTGGGGAGAATTGGGCGCGCTATTCCATTATTGGTTTGGGTGAGTCGACTGTTTTTTCCTGCAATGACGGGCAACTGACAATTCAGGCGGCAGATGGCAGTCTGAGTACACAACACTGCGCTGACCCTTTTCAATATATTCGTGATTTTCAGGCACAATTCAAAGTTCCACCACATGCACTTACACCTGATCTGCCACAGTTTACAGGTGGTTTGGTGGGCTATTTTGGCTATGACTCTGTACGCTATATCGAACCACGACTGAAAAATGTACCTGAAGCAGATCCAGTTGGTTTACCTGACCTTTGGATGATGCTGTCCAAAACAGTGATTGTTTTTGATAATTTAAAAGATACGCTGTTTTTGATTGTACATGCTGATGTTAATAATGCGGACGCTTATCATCAGGCTCAGCAGCAACTCGATGAATTAGAGGCGCTATTGGCAACACCGATTAGTTTACAAGCGCATAAGCATACTGCACCACATTTTGAATCATTAACAGGTAAAGAAAACTATCTGGCATCGATTGAAACGGTGAAAGAATACATTCGGGCAGGGGATGTGATGCAGGTTGTACCAGGGCATCGTATGGTATCTGATTTTGATGGTGAAGCTTTACAAGTGTATCGTGCTTTACGTCATCTTAACCCATCGCCCTATTTGTTCCTTGTGCAAGGGCAAACCCTGACTGATCAAAAGCCGTTTCATATTGTCGGTTCATCACCTGAAATTCTTTCTCGTCTTGAAAATGGTATTGCCACCGTGCGTCCATTGGCAGGCACACGACCACGTGGTAAAACCAAAGAAGAAGATTTGGCACTTGAAAAAGACTTATTGTCCGATGAAAAAGAAATTGCTGAACATTTAATGTTGATCGATTTAGGTCGTAATGATATTGGTCGTGTTTCTAAAATTGGTAAAGTGCAAGTGACTGATCAAATGGTGATCGAGCGTTATTCACATGTCATGCACATAGTTTCCAATGTTCAAGGTGAAGTATTGGATGATATTGATGCATTGGATGTTTTTAAGGCAACTTTCCCAGCAGGAACCCTTTCTGGTGCGCCAAAAATTCGTGCTATGGAAATTATTGACGAAGTTGAACCCGTAAAACGAGGAATTTTTGGTGGTGCTGTTGGTTATTTAGGCTGGCATGGTGAAATGGACATGTCAATTGCGATTCGAACCTGTGTAATTCGTGAAAATAAGGTTTATGTTCAGGCTGGAGCAGGTCTAGTTTATGACTCAAATCCTGAATCTGAGTGGAATGAAACCCAAATAAAAGCTCGCGCAGTGATCAAAGCGGTTGAATTATCATCAAGTGGATTGATTTTATAGGTTTTTAACGATTTTTTTTAAAAAAACACTTGCAAGGTTTTGAGTTTTTGCTAAACTGCACACCGTTCCGATACGAAACGTACGAAACACTAAGAAACGCCGGCATAGCTCAGTTGGTAGAGCAACTGACTTGTAATCAGTAGGTCCACAGTTCGAATCCGTGTGCCGGCACCATCTTAAGGTTGTAAGTTAAAGTAGTAAAGGTTCAATACTGAAAGTAAGTGTAAAGGTGGGATTCCCGAGCGGTCAAAGGGAGCAGACTGTAACTCTGCCACGAAAGTTTCGAAGGTTCGAATCCTTCTCCCACCACCATTAACTTCGATTGAAGTGGTTAATTACCAACATTAAGCGGGAGTAGCTCAGTTGGTAGAGCGGTAGCCTTCCAAGCTACATGTCGCGAGTTCGACCCTCGTCTCCCGCTCCATCGAAGATGATTGCTCTTATAGCTCAGTGGTAGAGCACTCCCTTGGTAAGGGAGAGGTCTCGAGTTCAAATCTCGATAAGAGCTCCAGATACAGTTTAGTAGAGTAATCTACACCAGTTATTAAAAAGCAGGCTTATTAGTCTGCTTTTCAAGTATTAGGTGTCTAATTTTTTAGATGATTGTCGATGCTGAGTTGTTTAACTCGTGTTCGGCATAAACGAGGAAGAACAAATGGCTAAGGCTAAGTTTGAACGTAATAAGCCACACGTAAACGTGGGCACAATTGGTCACGTTGACCATGGTAAAACAACTTTAACTGCTGCGATTGCAACTGTATGTGCAAAAACTTTCGGTGGTGAAGCGAAAGACTATGCAGCAATTGACTCTGCACCAGAAGAAAAAGCACGTGGTATTACAATTAATACTTCACACGTAGAATAT
>NZ_PYIX02000178.1 GCF_003024515.2 Acinetobacter sichuanensis | reverse complement strand
TGAACTCCCTCTCTTTCTTAAAAAATGAACT
The DNA here is from genome assembly GCF_003024515.2 of Acinetobacter sichuanensis. GTDB lineage: Bacteria > Pseudomonadota > Gammaproteobacteria > Pseudomonadales > Moraxellaceae > Acinetobacter > Acinetobacter sichuanensis. The sequence goes on along the minus strand of NZ_PYIX02000178.1, from coordinate 876 downwards.
CATTCAAACGATTGAGCAACACCCCAAAAATGCAATGAAAATTGCAATACAACAAGTTGAAAACGCTCTAATTGAAGAAGCTTTAATTATCTGCCGCGGCAACATCACCAGAACCGCAAAAACACTTGGTATTAATCGAGCAACATTACAACGTCGTTTAAAAAAAGGATCTTGCAATGAGCATTCCAACAGAAAAATTGAATAATGATTTTCGCAAGAATCTGGGTAAACGTGATGGATATTATTGCGTTCGCCTCGGTCCTAAAAAAATTTATATGGTTGAAATTGGCTTGGACTACACACCAAATTTTGACAAAAAACAAATTGGTACAAAGACAGCACGCCCATTTTTCTGGTCTGAACATGTTCTTGTAAAAGATGATGAGCATTTAGAGCCAAGAAAGCTTACAGATCGTGAATTAGAACTGGCTTGGATTAAATCTAATCTTCGCGCTGTTGTGAACTATCAGCGTGTGCTTGATCGAGATGCTAAGCGCAGACATGAAAATGTTCGTATGAATGACCGCTCAATTGAACAATTACGATACAAGCGCGGAAACTGGAAGCATCATTGGCGTGTAGAGCAAAACGCATAAATATAGGTGAGTTATGGAAATTAAAGAACAAGAAATTGAAACCAATCAATTAAAACCTGCGGAAATTGTTCGTGATGAGTATGGCTCGTGGATCCATCCTGAATATCAAAAATATTTAGATCAGCACCACAAAAATCAAGAGTGGCTTTCACAAGATGAATGGAATGAAGTAAAGCGTTATTTCAATATTGAAACTGTTCAGTTCTATCTTGAAGCCTGTGTATCAGAAGATACTTGGGAAAAGATGATGGACGATACAGATCTATCAGAGTGGAATCCT
>NZ_PYIX02000177.1 GCF_003024515.2 Acinetobacter sichuanensis | reverse complement strand
GCCAACCGCCGTTTAGAAGCTGAACACGCTGTAGCGGAGGTGTCATGAACGCTGAACAAATTATCCAATCTTGGCATGAACCTGCGCTGAACACGCTAGGTTCATTGCTCTCAGTCCGTAAAGCCAATTTACGTAAAATCAATCGCCCTGAAAGCAATGCGATGGTATTGCAGCAAGAATTCATTGAATCACTGATGGATTTTCATCGGATCTCACTGTGGTTAGCCAGTGAAATTGTCGCGAGTTTAATCCGTGCGAAGCGTGTTGCGAAGTACGGTCGGTTTCTTCAAATTAAAAATGAGGGTGGTAAACAATGAATTACTATCAACACCATATTGGTGACTTCAACAATGCTACTCGTCATTTAAGTTTGCTTGAACGCGCAATTTATCGTGATTTACTGGATATGTATTACGACACTGAAAAGGCGATTGATGCAAGTAACATGGATCGTCTGGCTCGTCGTTTGCAGTGTATTACTAATGAACAGATTGCAGCATTAAATTACATTCTTGACGAGTTCTTTATTCTTCAGGACGGAGCGTATCTAAACAATAGATGTGAGCGTGAGATTGCGGAATTTCATGGTAAGCGTAAACAGGCAAGTGACGCTGGTAAAGCATCTGCTAAAAAACGTGCAGCTAAAAAGCAACAACCTCAAAATAATGGTTCATCTGATAATGAACAATCGAATGACGATAATTCAACGGACGTTGAGCAAGCGTCCAACGATAATTCAACGGACGTTCAACCAACCAATAACCATAAACCATTAACCAATAACCAAGAACCATTTAATAGTGGTAGTAGTAATGCGCACGAGCAAAAAAATCCTCCACCACCAATTCAATTTTCACAATACCAAAGTGAAGATCACAAACGTTACACGCTACTTGGATGTGTTAACCAATATCCA
>NZ_PYIX02000176.1 GCF_003024515.2 Acinetobacter sichuanensis | reverse complement strand
GGTGACAGAGGTTATAACACGTAATTTGGTTATTAAGCGTCATCCGAAGTTTAAATACCAGCTAGTTTTATGTGATGAGGAAACAGGGCAGTCACTAAGCGGTCAGATTGATTTAAAGATCGAAAGTAGTGGTGATGATCGAGCTAAGATCACAGTCACATTTGATGCATGGGGAGCACACGGAGTTCGTTTTGAAGATGAACCTCGATCTAAATAAATTTATTAATTTAACAACGGAGCCAATAGGCTCTTTTTTTGTGAGTAAAGAAAATGGGTAGAAAGAAATTACAACCGCATGAGCAGCGTGTTTTAGATGAGCATTCCGAACTGTGTGAAAAAATTTCAAAGTTGGCTGACTTTTTATCCAAACCTCAACCATCATCTATTAATGATGAGCAATGGTTTTTATTGAATTTACAGCTAAATTCCATGTCGATATATAGCAATATTTTATCGCAACGAACCAAGGCATTCTTTTAACTGAAACCACAATCACAGCACCTTCTGGTGCTTTTTTATTGCCTAAATTTCGGATGAATAAGGCGTAACGAGCGGATGCTCAAATCAAATTAGGGTCGGATGACTTATGAAACTTAAAACAACTCAGATTGATGGCAAAACATATGCAGAAGTGAGTGAACAAGGTTTGCCTTTGTATATTCACGATGATGGTAAGGAAGTTGCACACGATGCAGCACAAACGACTGCGACGATTAACCGCTTAACAGGCGATTTAAAAACAACTCGTGAAGCTAAAGAAAAAGCTGAAACTGCTTTAACTGCATTTGATGGTATTGATAATCCTGCGGATGCCAAAAAAGCATTGGAAACCATTAAAAATCTAGATGAAAGAAAGCTTGTAGATGCGGGTGAGCGTGACACAGCTGTTGCACAGGCAGTAAAAGCCGTAGAAGAAAAGTACGCCCCAATCGTGCAGGAA
>NZ_PYIX02000175.1 GCF_003024515.2 Acinetobacter sichuanensis | reverse complement strand
GATAAACCCCTTCAGGCGTAGTGCTTTGGACAGGTTCTGCTAATTTCACATGAATTGTTCCTTGTTCTACACTAGCGGGGTCATCCACTTGAATTTTTTTGACCGCATCTAATTGATAAACATTTCCTATAAAATTCATTTGAATTAACGTCTTTAACTTGGTTCCACCTGACGCTTTTACAAAAGTTCCATTTCCCCCTTCTTGTAATGACTTTGTGCTCAGTTGTAGCTCAAATTTCTGATTACATTGAAGGTTAAAAATTCCTGTTGCAACAAGCGCTTCTTCACTTAAAACAATTTGTGGGCTAACATTTGAAAACTGGCAACTTACAGGAATAGATGTCACAACACTCACTGAGGACGTTTGGTTTGCAGCACTTGCCCATGAAGAAATAAAAAGCACAACATATAAACATTGAGTACAAAACTTCCTCATGATGTCGCCCTTTAAATTTGCCTTAAGTTATTTATTATTAGACGCTTTTTTAGACTTCTTATATATCCCTAAAATTAGGTATTTTAATATACTGATCATTAATAAAACTAAATTATTTTGGTAAAAAAATTAAATCAATCTAACAAAAAAATAAATAAAACCATCAAAATTAAATCAAAAACAAATACTTATTTTTTATTTCAATCTTCCATAAATACTGTAAAAAATCGCAAATAAAATAAATTATTTATAAATATTTTCTAAAACAAAAATAACCAGCGATAAATAAAAAATATTTTTTAATTTTAATGATTAACTGTATATAGAAGTTAAGTCTTCTAAATTTATATTCAACATTTATAAGCGAGCTTTGTATTTTACAAAAAATAAATTAAATCATATCAATATATTTAATTGACTACTTTTTCACATAAAATATGGATTATATAGGTGGTGTTAAAACAATCATAACTGTAAGAACACCACCATTTTATAATTACTATCATTAATACTGAATCTAAAG
>NZ_PYIX02000174.1 GCF_003024515.2 Acinetobacter sichuanensis | reverse complement strand
AACCTGAGTTCGATATAAAAAAGAGTAGAAAAAAAGCCCTGAATTTATAACATATTGGTTCTCAAGACAAAATGTTATAAAACAAGGCTTCTCAATGGATCATATTACCGAATTATTTTGTATTTTGGACGATTTCTGCAAAACATTTAATGAATCTTTAGAAAAAGCTTTAATTTCTGATCAAAAATCCAAGCTGAAAAAGTCAGCCTTGAGCTTGTCTGAAGCAATGACCATTGTCATTTTATTTCATCAATCCGGTTTTAGATTCTTCAAATATTTTTATTGCCAAATGATCGTTCCATTCTGGAAATCTGCTTTTCCTAAACTGCTTAGCTACAACCGATTTATTGAAATCATGCCCCGTTGTTTGCAAGCTCTGAGTAGTTTCTTCCACCAGGTGAAAGGAAAAGATACGGGAATCAGTATCATTGACTCCACTAAATTGGTAGTTTGCCATAATCTTCGGATTAAAAGGCATCGTGTATTTAAAGGCTTGGCCGGCCGTGGAAAAAGTAGTACGGGTTGGTTTTATGGTTTTAAATTACATATCGTTATCAATAATTTAGGTGAAATTATTAATCTCAAACTGACATCGGGAAATGTTCATGATGTTGCTATATTAGAATCTTTAACTCAAGAATTAAAAGGAATCCTACTCGGAGACAAAGGCTATTTGAGCAAAGCAAAAGCCGAAGCTTTAGCAGCAAGAGGACTGAAAATATTGACCCCATCACGTCGGAATATGAAAAATAAACCCATTCAAACTGAAGAAGAAAAACAATTACTTTGCAGAAGAGGATTGATCGAAACCGTGAATGATCAATTAAAAAATTTACATCAACTTGAACATTCACGTCATCGTTCGGTAAATAACTTCATGGTGAATATCATGGCTGCTGTAGTGGCTTATTGTTTGAATCCCAATAAGCCAACTTTCCAAAATATGCTAAAAGGCTAAGCAGATTTCGTCGAACTCAGGTTA
>NZ_PYIX02000173.1 GCF_003024515.2 Acinetobacter sichuanensis | reverse complement strand
CAGTACCGAATGGTTAAGGAGAGTGGTGCAGCAGTCGGGAGTCGTGCAGGTATTCCTACTGATGCAAAAATGGTTCAGGCAGAAAAGAACGGCTTAGCATATGAGCGCATGAATGATAAATGGAATCAGATGAAGGAACTCGGTGCACGTTTGATTGAAGTTGGATCTGCAAATAAAACAGCGACACAATCTGAAAATGACAATTCTGTACAGCACTCAGTTTTATCTTTGATTGTTGCTAATGTATCAGAGGCTTTTACTAACGCGCTGCGTTGGTGTGCCAAGTTTGCAATGGCAAGTCATGATTTAAAGGTCGATAAACTCAGCTTTACGATTGCTCAGGACTTTAATAAGCCAAAATATGATCCAACGCGCTCCAAGTTAATTTATGAAGCGTGTCTTGCTGACGAGTTGCCAATGTATGTTTGGTATCACTACGAGCAAACAGGTACTTTCCCAGAGGATAAATGGGAAGATATCGAAAAGAAAATTGAAGAATATCGTATGAGTAAGCCTTTAGGTGGATATCAACCTTATCAGGGTGTAAATGATGGACAAGAAGGAAATACAACAAGCAATTCTTGATGCTTTGAATCAGCATAATTCTTATCTACAGCGTTTATCTTCTTCTGCAATCAATGAGCTGCTTAAAAAGTTTGATGGCTATTCTTTGGAAATGTTGACCAAGCTTAGAGCGTTATTGGACGACTTAACTGAAGCTGAAAAAACGATTTTAATGAGTGGGAAATACAGCACGGCATCATTAAAAGAGCTTCAGAGTGTCATGGCGAGTTGGCAACAAGCAATCGCAATGAATTTACCACAATTGCTTGATGTATCGATGGTTGCTTTGGCGACCTATGAAGCGGCTTATATTTATAAACTCGCAAATAAAGATGCTCCAGCAATCAGTGGTGAATCTTTACTGAAGAAAGCTAAGAAAGCACCTTATGCAGGTGGTCAATTAATCGATCATATCTTTCC
>NZ_PYIX02000172.1 GCF_003024515.2 Acinetobacter sichuanensis | reverse complement strand
TCCTCTAGCCCATGTCTAGCAATGCTTTCAGACTTTAAAAAAGTACTTTTGGAGGACAACTAAGTACTTTTGGAGGACAAAATCAACTTTAAAAAGTACTTTTGGAGGACTTAAAAAGTACTTTTGGAGGACAACTAAGTACATTAAATAAATTGTACTTTATTGTTAAAAAAGTACAAAAATAATAGTCAAATAATAATCGAATTGCTATATTTAGGTACGCTATATTCAAAGTACCTTAAATACACTGTAGTTAATTTATGAATGAACAAAATAAAAAAACATATCCACCATCTTGGGTAGTAATGCAGAACAGTATTCAAGAATGCTTTAAAAGTATGAGTATTGATGAGAAACGCATTTTAATTCTCGCAAGTCCAATAGCGAGAACAACAAATGCAACTGAGAAAGATGCAATAGTTATTACAGCAGAAAAATTTGCTCAAGAATGTAATATAAAAACTCATTCAGCATATAAATCGCTTATAGATGCAAGTAAGGCTCTTATTAAACGTTATTTCTGTTACTTAGATGAAAAAGGACGTAAAACATATTGTAATTGGGTTATTCGAGCTAGATATGAAGATGGTTGTGTGTCTATTTGTTTTCCAGATGAAGTTCTTTTAATGCTAAAAGAATTTGATAAGTTAAATCCCTATACTAAATATAAAAAAGATATTGTCCTCAGTCTAAAAAAAGACTATTCATTTGATTTTTATCATTTAGCAAAAAAACATCAAACAATTGGATATTTTGAGATGTCACTAGAGCATCTAAAAACAGAGTTTGGATTACCAGAATCTTATCAAGATCTTAGCAATTTAAAAAAACGTGTAATTACCCCTTCATTGAATGAAATTACAGAAAATACTGATATCAATTTGACTTATGAAAATGTCAAAAAAGGGCGTTCTGTTGTCGGCTTTAAATTCACCGTAAAAGAAAAACCCAAGCCAAAACTCACAGCACCAACAAGGGATACAAAAACCATAGATATGTTCTGC
>NZ_PYIX02000171.1 GCF_003024515.2 Acinetobacter sichuanensis | reverse complement strand
AGTGGACGAAGTTATAGTAATTCACTTAGCATTGTCAGTTAAATGATAGTAATGCAAGATTGACAGCCCGGAAAGACGGGTACTGAATTTAAAAAGTTTATATACTTGCTTTAGGGATAGTGCTAAAGAGTGAGTATTTTTTATTAAGAGTTTATATGCCCGCTCATCTCTCTAACGTAGCGGGCATTTTTTTATTAGAATTTATATACCTGTTTTTGTTAATTATAAGCTATTGAAAATAATTATTTTTTAATTTAATATGATAATTATTCTCAATTATGGTTTTAATTGCGAATTTGTTGACAGCTCGGAATAGACGAGTGGAGCTCACTTTTTAGTGGGCTTTTTTGTTGCCTCAGCCTTTGGCATTGAGTTTTTCACTCAGCACACCATAAGGGCGTAAAGGGTTAGACAAGGGTAAAGATAATCCCTCATTACACATCCGCTTGTATGTGGTCGAGCACAAGCAAACATCTAGTTGTAAAAGGTGAGTACTACTTGAGAATTGGCAAGCTCTTAACACATAAGTCAGCCCTAAAGCACACTACTGACCTGCTATACGTCATGCGTATAGTAGGTCTTTTAACGCGCCATTAGCTCAGTGGATAGAGCATCCGCCTTCTAAGTGGATGGTCACAGGTTCGAATCCTGTATGGCGTGCTATATTCTAATTAGGTGTAATCACACCATTTTAATTGGATCGATTTCGTGCCCTTTTAAACCTATCGAATTCGAAACCTTTAAAATTTCTATTTTTTCGACCAAGTTTGAGAAATATTTCTATTTTTAACCCTGCTTTTTAGTGGGGTTTTATTTTGCCTATTGATTGGTGCCTATTATGAAAAAACGTTTTTTAGCTGTTGGTTTAATGTGTGCAGTAGCAATAGCCGGTTGTTCTCGTGATGCTCAAGTTGCATCTAAGAATTTATCTTATGCCGCGGATAACTTTGAACTGGATCGCCGTGTGGTTTTCTACAATGGGATTACTGGTGAATACATTTTAACA
>NZ_PYIX02000170.1 GCF_003024515.2 Acinetobacter sichuanensis | reverse complement strand
CGGATATTGGTTAACACATCCGAGTAGCGTGTAACGTTTGTGATCTTCACTTTGGTATTGTGAAAATTGAATTGGTGGTGGAGGATTTTTTTGCTCGTGCGCGCTACTACTACCACTATTAAATTGTTCCTGTTCTTGCTCCTGTTCTTGTTCTTGGCTTCGGAGGGGCTTGCAAGGGGCTTCTAAGGGACTTGTATTATTGGAGCTATCTCCTCGTCTTTCAGCCATACAAAACGGTATTGAATATTTATCATAAAATGCTGATAAAAAAGGATTTTCAGGAAGTGAATCGTAGTCTTTCTGAACACCCTTACATCTGTTATCAGCAGGCTTTAGTTCATCAGCCACTTGGAAACGAGCCATTTCATACACCCACACCACCTCTGTTTCATGGTCGTAGGTACAAAAACCCGCTTCACAGGCACTTTGAAGCCCCTTCGAAGCCCCTTCAAAATTAAGTCCAGTCTCGTGTGCTATATACATTACAGGGATGTAATACAAACCCAACATGTTGGCATGAGGATTTGTCATCAAATAAAGTGCCACCATTAAACCATTTGGATCTTTCTTAAGTTGCTTACCAGTTTTACCCACCCAAAAATGTGGAGAGACTTTTGCATAATCACGCATATTAATTTTCCTCCTTCAAAGGGGCTTGCAAGGGGCTTCTAAGGGTTGTAGATTGTTTAAAAATCTCAAAGGAATTAAGTAAATGACTCTTAAAATTGAACCAAGGCTGGGTGTTGAAGTTTATGTGAATCAAGAAAATACTATTTCTATATCCAACCCAGAGCAAAATAATGAACATGGGGAAATTGAGGATGTAATTGTTTGCATACATCCCGACTATGTTGATGCTGTTATAGATGCACTTCAAAAGTGTAAGGCAGAAATTTTCAAAGCTTAAAATCAACTTCTGCTCGCACTTAGTGTGTTTTTGAAATTGTGAACTCATGACACCTCCGCTAAAGCGTGTTCAGCTTCTAAACGGCGGTTGGCATGGAGTTCTGTAAG
>NZ_PYIX02000169.1 GCF_003024515.2 Acinetobacter sichuanensis | reverse complement strand
CAAAGATCAAGTAAAACGCAATCGTGAAAAACAAAATCAGGCTGTGAAACAATCTGTGTTCACAAACAAAGCACAGCAAGCGCAAAACGAAATCGATGATTGGTTATCTGAAATCAATCCAGCTCAACCTGAAGTTAAAGATGTTCACCAAGTATTTGAATCAGGAGCAGTAAAATATGCGTAATGATCTGATTGAACAACAAAATCAAGATTTTCAAATACAGCGATTCAGCGAAGAAGATGCACGTTACTTGGTTGAAGACATGATTTTAACCTATGGCAAAAAATTTATTGACCAGTGGAAAGGCTTGAATAAAAAACAGGTAATTGCAAAATTTGTTGAAAAACTTGCTGATTTAAATCAAGCACAATTCAGGCGTGGTTTGAAACGTCTAGAAACTGCTGAATGGCCACCAGCAATCAATGAGTTTAAGAATTGGTGCATTGGTGGCTATGAATACCAAACAGCCGATGATGCATGGTTACAAGCCTTAGATTATGAGAAAAATAATCGAGTTGCCAAGATTAATTTATTTGCTCGAAATGCATTTGAAGAAGTCTGCAAAGCTTATGGTTATTTTGGATCTACTGATACGTTCTATAAGGTTTTTAGCAGTGTTTATAAGCGTTTAATCACAGATGCGAAAGAGCAGAAAATTGAAGATCAAGTTTTGGATGCGATATCACAAGTTGAAAGCAAAGGTGAGGAATTTAATCACAACCCTATTTCAAATGCTGAAGCCCAAAAACATCTTGAAGCACTTAAGCAGAAAATGAATGTGCGAAATCGTCACATTCATAAACCACAAGAATTAAAGCCGAAGGCTAAACCGTTGAACACGCCCATCATCAATGAATGGCCAGATCCATTTGAACAACCTGATGCATATTTAAAACAATGCGAGTTGGATGGTTGTGTGGTACCTGCAACGATTCGTAAGCAGTTGGGAGGTGGTCATGTCTAAGATGGATTTTCAAATAGGCAACTACGTAATGCACCCCAGTACAGGTCGCCCTAATAAGATCAAGCAAATCCGCATTAGCAAGGGT